>JBKQUS010000155.1:0-61976 GCA_052325505.1 Limisphaerales bacterium | reverse complement strand
AACTGATCTACCGCCGCCACTTCAAAACCCGAGACGAAGCACGACAGGCCATCTTCGATTTTATAGAAGTGTTTTACAACCGCCGACGCCTGCACAGCTCGCTCGGCTACCGTTCCCCCATTGACTTAGAAACACAAAACAATTAACTAATGACTTACACAACTTTTGTGTCCGCTTTTTCGTGGCAAGCCCACGGAGAGGGGAATCGAGAAGGCACCTCCTCTCCCCGGCCCTCTCCTCCACAAGTGTGTGGTGGAGAGGGAGATAGCCCCCTGCAAAAACGGAGATGCCCTCGCCGGAGGAAGAACGAGGGCGGACTGCAAAAATGACTTGTAAATCTGTATGGCAGGAGCAAGATTAAAAAAAAGCCCATGCTGGTCGTTGGCAAGAAGCCAAATGGGAAATCTCGACTGATGAAAGCAAAAATTCTAATGGCTTTTGGGGTCACGATTTTTTCCGGCTTTATTTCTGCATCCGCCCAGACTTGGACGCAAACGATTGCGCCCAGAAACGATTGGTATTCAATCGCCTCGTCGGCTGATGGAACCAAGTTGGCCGCGGTAATCCCTTACGCGAACGTCATCTACACTTCCACCAATTCAGGAGGCACATGGGCATCCAACAATGTCCCCGCCATTGAATGGTGGTCCGTCGCCTCTTCGGCGGATGGTTGCAAGTTGATTGCCGCCGCAGCTTATAGCGGCAGCGGGATATATACCTCGACGAATTCTGGCACGACCTGGGTGTCCAACAATATTCCCAACTACGCCTGGTTCTCGGTCGCTTCCTCGGCGGATGGAGCGAGGCTGGTCGCTGTTGCCGGCGGCGGTCAAGATTTGGGGCCAATCTACACTTCCACCAATTCCGGCACGACCTGGAACTCAAACAATGTGCCGGGTAGTCATTGGATTTCAGTGGCCAGCTCAGCGGACGGGAATAAGCTGATTGCGCTGACTCAATTCAGTTACTATACCTCCACCAATGCCGGTAACACATGGACCTCCAACGGTATTCCCTCGGTCACATGGACTTCGGTCGCCTCGTCGGCTGACGGAAACAAATTGGTGGCTGCAGTCAATGTATCCGGGACACATCATATTTTCACCTCCACCGATTCCGGCTCCACCTGGATTACCAATAACGCGTCCGTTGTGCGGAGCTTTGCGGTCGCATCGTCAGCCGATGGAGCCAACCTGGCCGAAGTGGAGGAGAATTGGATTTGGCTTTCAACCAATTCCGGCGTGTCATGGATTTCAAATAACGTGACGGGCTTCTGGCACGGCGTGGCCACTTCGGCCGACGGGGCGAAGCTGGCGGTGGTTGATGCGACTCCCGGCGGAATCTGGACATTGCAAAACGCTCCAACGCCGTCGTTGAGCATCTCGCCGGCCAATGGCATTCAAATTTGCTGGCTGATACCCTCAACCAATTTCGTCATGCAGCAGAGTTTCGATTTGGCCAGTTGGTCGGACATTACGAACGTACCAGTGCTGAATCCAACCAATTTGCAAAATCAAGTCACGCTGCCTTTGTCCACTGGCAACAGTTTTTACCGGCTCAAAACGCCTTGAATCATTTCGCCTGGACGCGAAGAAAATTGGATTCGTCCCGTTTTACATCCGGCGGATGAGCAGGCGTGAGCCAGCCGATGGCGGCGGACAGGTAATGGCTGTCCGGTGGGTCCAACGATTTCACGGGGCAACAGTGGCAAATTGCGGCGCTGGAAGCAAGGCGTTGGTAAATAACACTCGTCAGCGGCGAGGGCGGAATCGTACACTGGCGGCGTTGTTGGAAATCAAAAATCTCCTGATCGATTTCGGCTCGGGGCAACAGGCGGTCCGCGCTGTTGATGGGGTGTCGCTGTCCATCGGCGCGGGGGAAACGGTCTGCCTGGTGGGGGAAAGCGGTTCGGGGAAAACCGTGACGGCGCTGTCCATCGCGCGGTTGCTGCCCAGCCCACCCGCCCGTTATCCGGGCGGGGAGATTCTGCTGGAAGGCTGGAATGTGTTGCGGGCGTCCCGGGGGGAGCTGCGCCGGTTGCGGGGCGGGGTGGTCAGTTATATTTTTCAGGAGCCGGGCGCGTCGCTCAACCCGGTGCTTCGCGTCGGCCGGCAAATCAAGGAATCGCTTCGCTTGCACCGTCCGCAGGCCGCGACGGACGCGGAGGTGGTGCGGTTGCTGAAACTGGTGGGGATCCCGACGGCGGAATCGTGCTCGAGGAGTTATGCGCATGAAATGTCCGGCGGCATGCAACAGCGGGTGATGATTGCGCTGGCCCTGGCTTCCGAGCCGAAATTGCTGGTGGCGGACGAGCCAACCACCGCGCTGGATGTGACCATCCAGGCGCAAATCCTCGATCTGCTCCGGGAACTGAAGGAGCGCCTCGGCATGAGCCTGCTCTTGATCACGCATAATCTGGGCATTGTCGGCCAGATGGCGGACAGGGTGGCGGTGATGTATGCGGGTCAGATTTTGGAGGTGGCGCCTGCGGCGGAATTGTTGCGGCGTCCCCTGCATCCATACACGCAGGCACTGATCGAGTCGGTGCCCAAGCTGGGCGGCGGCGCGGAGCGGTTGACCGCGATTCCCGGAACCGTGCCCAACCCAGGCGCCATGCCGCCGGGGTGCCGCTTTGAACCGCGCTGCCCACGGGCGCGGCCGGATTGCGCGCGGCAAGTGCCCCAGCTCGTTGAAGTGGAACCCGGCCGATGGGTGCGTTGTCCCTATTGGAACGCCGGGAACTGAAAGCCGCTCATGCTGGAAGTCAAAAATCTCAAGGTTCATTATCCTGTGCGGCAAGGGTTGTTCCGCGACGTCCGCCAGCACGTCAAGGCGGTTGATGATGTGAGTTTCAGCATCGGCCCCGGTGAGACGCTGGGACTGGTGGGCGAAAGCGGTTGCGGCAAGACAACTCTGGGCCGTGCCATCGTCAAACTGGTCGAACCCACCGCGGGCAGTGTCTGGCTGGACGGGGAGGACATCGCGCGCCTGAGCGGAGCGGAGTTGCGCGCGCGCCGCCGGAAATTCCAGATGATTTTCCAGGACCCTTATAATTCCCTGGACCAGCGCACGACGGCGGGCGGGATCATCGGCGAGGCGCTGGATATTCATGATCTGGCCGGGAGCAGGACGGAGCGCGAGGGAAAGATCGAAGCATTGCTGAAGATGGCCGGGCTGGACGCCTCGCATGCGCGGCGCTATCCGCACGAGTTCAGCGGCGGCCAGCGGCAGCGCATTGGCATCGCCCGCGCCCTGGCGGTCGAGCCAAAGCTGATCGTGTGCGACGAGCCGGTCAGCGCCCTGGACGTTTCGGTTCAGGCGCAGATCATTAATCTGTTGCAAGACGTGCAGCGCGAACGCGGGGTGGCTTATCTTTTTGTGGCGCACGATTTGGCGGTGGTCGAGCACATCAGCCGGCGCGTTATGGTGATGTATTTGGGCAAGATCGTCGAATTGGGCGGAGCGAAGGCCGTCGTGCAAACGCCCAAACATCCTTACACGCAGGCGCTGGTCTCGGCCGTGCCGCAACTTGATCCGGCGGCGCAACGGACGCGGATCGTTTTGGCGGGCGAAATGCCCTCGCCGATTGACCCGCCGCCGGGATGCCCCTTTCACCCGCGATGTCCGCTGGCCGAGGCGCGATGCCGGAGCGAACCGCCGGCGTTGCGGGAAATCGCACCCGGCCATTGGGCGTCGTGCCATTTTGCGAGATAAAGCGGGTGAGTTGGTTTGGAGATCGTCAAAATCTTTCTCGCAAAAGGGGGGTGGTACTGGTATGATTGACCTATGAACAGTGTTTTGGAAATTGAGATGGCGCTGCGGCAATTGCCTCCGCAAGAGCGATGGGAAATCGCCCGTTGGCTGCTGGAAGACTTGCAGGAGAGCAATCTCAGCCACGCCGAGGGCCAAGTCTCCGGCGACAACGGCGGACAAACCCCGCCGCTGCCAGATTATTCCGCCCGCCGCCGCCGAATTTTCGGAAACAAGGTTCTGCCGAACATGGTCCTGGTCGCTCGCGCAGAAGAACGCTGGTGAAAACCTACGCAGATACCAGCTTCCTGTTTTCACTTTACGCAGCCGACTCCAATTCCATCAGGGCCGATGCGTGGCGTCAGGCCAATCCCGCGCCATTGCCTTTCACCGCCTTGCACCGTCTCGAATTGCGCAATGCATTGAGTCTGGCCCTCTTTCAGCAGCGGCTCACCCTCCCGGAGGTTCAAGCTGCGTGGCAGGAAGTGGAGAACGATTGCGCCGCCGGATTACTGGTCGCGCGGGGTGGTCTTTGGCATCGTGTTGTGATGGAGGCTGAGGCATCCGCTGTCAACGATACCCCGATTCTCGGTTGCCGCACGCTGGATGTTCTCCATGTTGCCGCCGCCAGACTGATTGGCGTATCGGAATTTTGCACCTTTGACACGCGCCAATCCAGCCTGGCTGGTCGGGTTGGATTGATCGCCGTCTCTCCGTAACTTCCACCCGCAATATCCCGGCCATCGTTCGTTCAGACCCCAAGAGCTTCTGGAGTTCTTTCCGATCATCTGATTCTCTGTCACCTCCCCGGCCTTTTCCGGCCCTTATGATGTGATATGATGACTACTGAACTCATGAACGCCGCGGAACGCAACGATGCCGATCTGGTGGCCGAAAGCCTGGGCGGAAGCCGGGATGCATTTCGCGCCATTGTTGAACGGTATCAAACCTTGATTTGCTCACTGGCCTACAACGCCACCGGCAACCTCGCCCAAAGTGAGGACGTGGCCCAGGAAACGTTCCTGGCCGCGTGGACGGACCTGCGGAATTTGCGCGAGCCGGCAAAACTCCGTTCCTGGCTGTGCGGCATCGTCCGGAACCGGATTCATAGAAGCGTGCGCAGCGACGTGCATCAGCCGGCGCTTAATGCCCTGCCGCTGGACGATGCGCGCGAGCTGCCAGCCTGCGAGGCGCTGCCGTCGGACCAAACCATCAGCCGCGAGGAGGAGGCGATTTTATGGCGGTCATTGGAAAAGATCCCCGATCTGTATCGCGAACCACTCATTCTATTTTACCGCCAGCATCAGTCGATCGAGCATGTAGCCGGCGCACTGGAACTATCGGAAGACGCTGTCAAACAAAGGCTGGCGCGCGGCCGCAAGCTTTTGCAGGAGGAGGTGCAGGCATTTGTGGAGAACACCTTGCAACGGACGGCGCCGGGGCAGGCGTTCTCGGGCGCAGTGTTCGCGGCCTTGCCTCTGGTGGCAGGCCCGGCGGCAACGGCGGGTCTGGGCATCGGAGCAAAGGGGACGGCGGCGGCCAAGTCGGGCTTTATCGCCACGTGGCTGGCGCCGCTGACTCCATTCCTTGGCATCGCGGCGGGTGCAGGGGCGCAATGCCTCCTCATCCGCAACACCACATCCGACCCAAGAGTGCGGGCAAGGAAAATGGGGCAAGTCATCGTCAGCTGGGTGGTTGTGATAGGACTGGCTTGGGGTGGAGAAATCGCTGTCCGGTCCCTGGCACACCATTATGGTTGGAGCGGACGCACATTGTTTACGGTGTTGGCGGGCTGGTGGTGGTTGTATTGCTGCGCCTTGATCGCTTGGATGTCCATGATGGCTGGACGCGCGATAAGCTTCCGTTTCACGAACGATCCGGCCGGTGATTCCACCCCGTCCGTCAGGGAGCCTATGAAGCCGTGGATGCTGGCGATTGTGGTGGTCGGAATGCATCTGGCGCTTTTTTCACCCATGATTCGCGTGGCATGGATATCGGAGGATTTGTTGGGAGCGTGGTCCCTGGCAGGAGCGGTGGTCATTCTGTGCGCGCTGGCATTCTTCCGTCTCCGGGGCAAAACCGGAGCGGCGGCGGCTCAAGCCAGCAGCGGCCATCTGGCTGTCTGCTCCGCAGTGCTGTTGCTGACGCTCAATTTGCGGATCGACGTGTGGGTGGCGTCCGCCTACGGCGTCACCGTCGCCGAGGCGCATCGGCTGCAGCCCATCTGGATCGTTCCCCTGCTCACCCTTGCCTTTGTGGTGTGGGCCGGAGTGCTCGGGGCATTGACAAAAAGAAAATTGCGCCCGGCCCAACAATGACAGCAAACGCTGCCGACAGGCCGTTTAGGGCAGATCGGTCGAGCCCATGAGAAAGCGGTCGCATTCGCGCGCCGCGCCCCGGCCTTCGTTAAAAGCCCACACGACCAGACTCTGGCCCCGGCGCGCGTCACCCGCCGCAAAAACGCCCCGGATGTTGGTCGCGTATTTTTCGTGCTCGGCCTTGACGTTGGAGCGGGCGTCGCGCTCGACAGCCAGTTGTTCGAGCAGCGGCTGTTCCGGCCCCAAAAAGCCCATCGCCAAAAGCACCAGTTGCGCCGGGCGCGTCTGCTCGGTCCCGGCCACTTCCGCGGCCGTGAACTGGCCCTTTTCGTTGCGCTTCCACTCGATCTGCACCGTATGCACTTCCTTGACGCCGCCGGCGTCGTCGCCGGTGAATTTTTTGGCGGTTGTCAAATAAATGCGCGGATCGCCGCCGAATTTGGCCGCGGCTTCCTCCTGGCCGTAGTCCATCCGATAGACCTTGGGCCATTCCGGCCAGGGATTGTCCCTGGCGCGCTCGATGGGCGGGCGCGGCAGGATTTCCAACTGCACCAGGCTTTTGCAGCCCTGGCGCAATGCCGTACCCACGCAGTCCGTCCCTGTGTCGCCGCCGCCGATCACGACCACGTCCCTGCCCGCGGCGGAGATGTGGGAGCCGTTGGAATGGCCGTCGAGCCAGTGTTTGGTGTGGCCATGCAGATACTCCATGGCGAAATGGACGCCCTTCAAATGCCGCCCTTCGACGGGCAGATCGCGCGCCTTAGTGGCGCCGGTACAAAGAATGGCGGCGTCAAATTCCCGCAACAAATTCTTCGCCGCATAATCCTTGCCGACCTCGGTGTTGGCGATGAACTTGACGCCTTCGGCCGCCATTTGATCGATGCGGCGCTGGACGAGTTTTTTGTCCAGCTTCATGTTGGGAATGCCGTACATGAGCAGGCCGCCGAAGCGGTCGGCGCGCTCGAAAACGGTGACCAGATGCCCGGCGCGGTTCAACTGGGCGGCGGCACAGAGACCCGCCGGACCGGAGCCGACGACCGCGACTTTCTTGCCGGTGCGTGATCCGGGCGGCTCGGGTGTGATCCAGCCTTCCTCCCAACCCCTGTCAACAATCGAGCACTCGATGTTCTTAATGGTGACAGGCGGCGAAGTGATGCCGAGAACGCACGAGCCTTCGCAAGGCGCGGGGCAGACACGCCCGGTGAAATCGGGGAAGTTATTGGTCTTGTGCAGGCGCTCCAGCGCCTCGCGCCAAAGGCCGCGAAAGATCAAGTCGTTCCATTCGGGAATCAGGTTGTGGATGGGGCAGCCTGAAGCCATGCCGCTGAGCAGCGTGCCGGTATGGCAAAAGGGAATGCCGCAATCCATGCAACGCGCCCCCTGCTGGCGAAGTTTCACCTCGTCCAAATGGAGGTGGAATTCACTCCAGTCGCGGATGCGTTCCAACGCCGGACGGTCCAGCGGCAACTCCCGCAAATAATCTAAAAAGCCTTTGGGACTACCCATTGTATTAGTTTTCTTCTTGTGGCTGGATCAACCGCCGCCCACACGCGCGACGTCCTTGGCATTGTCTTCGAAGGCCGCCATGATGGCTTGTTCGCCACTCAGGCCGGCCTGTTCCACGCGCTTGATGGATTGCAGCATCCGCTTGTAATCAGTTGGCATCACTTTGACGAATTTGGGAGTCATCTGCTCCCAAAGCGCCAGGATTTTGAAGGCGCGCTGGCTGCGCGTGTATTCCCCGTGCCAGTGAATCATCTGGCGGATTTGTTCAATCTCGGCCGGGTCTTCCAACCGTTCCAGCTTGACCATTTTCTGGTTGCAGCGCACGTCAAAATCGCCCGTCTCGTCGAGCACATAGGCCACGCCGCCGGACATACCCGCGGCAAAATTGCGCCCGGTCTGGCCCAGGATGACAACGCGCCCTCCCGTCATGTACTCGCAACCATGATCGCCCACGGCTTCGACCACCGCCGAGACGCCGCTGTTGCGGACACAAAACCGTTCGCCCGCCATCCCGCGAATGTAAGCTTCACCAGCGGTGGCCCCGTAGAAGGCGACGTTGCCAGCGATGATGTTTTCCTCCGGGACGAAGGTCGAGCCTTCGGGCGGGTATAAAATGATTTTGCCGCCGGAAAGGCCCTTGCCCAGGTAATCGTTGGCGTCGCCCTCCAGAATCCAGGTCATGCCGCGCGGCATGAAAGCGCCGAAGCTTTGTCCGGCTGAACCGCGGAAGTGAATCTTGATGGTATCGTCGGGCAGGCCCTCGGCACCGTAACGCCGCGACACCTCGCTGCCGACAATGGTGCCCACGACACGATTCACGTTTTTGATTTCGATGCTGGCGGAGACCTTTTCCTTTCGCTCCAGGGCCGGGGCGCACAATTTTAGCAAAAGCGTGTTGTCCAGCGCTTTCTCCAGGCCGTGGTCCTGAGGAATCTGGCAATAACGGCCCACATCATCGGCAACCTTGGGCTGGTAAAGGATGTTGGTGAAATCCAGTCCGCGCGCCTTCCAATGGTCAATGGCCTCGCGCGGTTCGAGCAGATCGGTGCGGCCCACCAATTCGTTGAAGGTGCGGACGCCCAATTGGGCCATGATCTCGCGCGCTTCCTGCGCCACAAACCGCATGAAGTTGACCGCATGGGCGGGATCGCCCGTGAATCTTTTTCGCAATTCGGGATTTTGCGTGGCCACGCCGACCGGGCAGGTGTTGAGATGGCAGACGCGCATCATGATGCAGCCCAGCGCGACAAGCGGCGCGGTGGCAAAGCCGAATTCCTCCGCCCCGAGCAGCGCGGCAATGACCACATCGCGGCCCGTTTTTAACTGGCCGTCGGTTTCAACGGCGATGCGGCTGCGCAAATTATTCAGGACCAGCGTCTGATGCGTTTCGGCCAGGCCCAGTTCCCACGGAATGCCGGCGTGCTTGATGCCCGTCTGCGGCGACGCGCCCGTGCCGCCGTCGTGTCCGCTGATGAGCACCACATCGGCATGGGCCTTGGCCACGCCCGCCGCGATGGTGCCGACGCCCACTTCGGCCACCAGCTTGACGCTGATGCGAGCCTTGCTATTGGCGTTCTTCAAATCGTGAATCAGTTCCGCCAGGTCCTCGATGGAATAAATATCGTGATGGGGCGGCGGGGAGATCAGGCCGACGCCGGGCGTGGAAAAACGGACTTTGGCGACCCACGGATAAACTTTTCCGCCCGGCAACTGGCCGCCTTCACCCGGCTTGGCGCCCTGGGCCATTTTGATCTGCAACTCCCGCGCATTGACCAGATAAGCGCTGGTGACGCCGAAGCGCCCGGATGCCACCTGCTTGATCGCGCTGTTTTTGGAATCGCCGTTGGCTTCGGGAATGAACCTGGCCGGGTCCTCGCCGCCTTCGCCCGTGTTGCTTTTGCCCCCGATGCGGTTCATGGCAATGGCCAGCGATTCGTGCGCCTCCTGGCTGATGGAGCCGTAGGACATCGCGCCGCTCTTGAACCGCTTCACAATCGCTTCGACCGGCTCAACTTCGTCGATGGAGATGGGCTGGGAGGCGGGTTTCAATTCGAGCAGCCCGCGCAGCGTGCAAATCTTCCTGGACTGCTCGTTGACCAATCGGGCGTATTCCTTGAACGCCTTGTAATCAGTGTTGCGGCAGGCTTGCTGCAGTTTGTGGATGGTCTGCGGATTAAACAAATGCTCCTCGCCGTCGGCGCGCCACTGATAATATCCGCCGGGATCCAGCACATGCCCGTTGACCTGCCGTTTGGGAAAGGCGTGCTCATGGCGCATCTGCACTTCGCGCGCGATGACATCCAGGCCGATGCCACTGACGCGCGAAGCAGTGCCGGTCAGATATTTCTCCACCACGGACGGATGCAATCCGACCGCTTCAAAAATCTGCGCGCCTCGGTAACTTTGAATCGTCGAGATGCCCATCTTGGACATCACCTTGATCACTCCCTTGACGGCGGCTTTGATGTAATTGTGGCAGGCATCGTGCGGAGTGATGTTGACCAGCAGCCCCTGGCGAATCATGTCTTCCACCGTTTCAAAGGCGAGATACGGGTTGATCGCCCCCGCGCCGTAACCGATCAGCAGCGAGAAATGATGCACTTCGCGCGGCTCGCCGGACTCCAATACCAAACCGACCCGCGTGCGGCTGCCTTCCCGGATCAAATGATGATGCAACCCGGCCACGGCCAGCAGGGCGGGAATGGGCGCCATCTCCTGGTCCACGCCTCGATCGGACAAAATCAAAATATTGGCGCCCGCCTCCACCGCTCTGGTGGCCCGCGCGCATATTTCATCCATCGCCCCGGCCAATCCGGCTTCGCCGCTTCCAGCCTTGAAAAGGATGGGCAGGGTGACGGATTTGAAGCCCGCCTCGCTAACGTGTTTGAGCCGGGCAAATTCCTCGTTGGTCAGGATGGGCGACTTCAACTTGATCAGATTGCAACTGGCCGGTTTCGGCTTGAGCAAATTGCGCTCGGAACCGATGGTCGTTTCCGACGACGTGATCAGTTCCTCGCGGATGCAGTCAATAGGAGGATTGGTCACCTGCGCAAAGAGTTGTTGGAAATAATTGTAGAGCAGTTGCGGTTTGTTGGACAAAACCGCCGGGGGAGTGTCGCAACCCATCGAGCCGACCGCCTCGACTCCGTCGCGGGCCATCGGCGTCATGATGATGCGCAAATCCTCGAAGGTGTAACCAAAGGCCTGCTGCCGTTGCAGCGTGGGCAGATGGGGCTGTTCGGCTTCCTTCGGCAACTCCGCCTCCACCGCATCCAACTCCAGCATGTGCCGCTTTAGCCAGTTGCGATAGGGCTGCTCGGTGGCGATCTTGAGCTTCAATTCCTCGTCTGCCACAATCCGCCCTTCCTCGGTATCGACCAGAAACATGCGCCCCGGCTGGAGACGCCCCTTTTCCAGGACGCGATCCGGCGGAATATCCAGCACGCCCACTTCCGAGGCCATGATGACCAGGTCATCCTTGGTCACGTAATAGCGCGAGGGACGCAGGCCGTTGCGATCCAGCACCGCGCCGATCTTTTTGCCGTCGGTAAAGGCGATGGACGCCGGGCCGTCCCACGGTTCCATCAGGCAACTGTGATATTCGTAAAAGGCCTTTTTCTCGTCGCACATCGTGCTGTGATTGGCCCACGGCTCCGGAATCATCATCATGACCGCGTGCGGCAGGGAACGGCCGGACAGCACGAGCAACTCCAGGCAATTGTCGAACATGGCCGAGTCGCTGCCGTCGGGGTTGATGATGGGGAGCAGCTTCTTCAGGTCGTCGCCGAACAGTTCGCTTTCGAACATGGCCTGGCGGGCGTGCATCCAGTTGATGTTGCCGCGCAGGGTGTTGATCTCCCCGTTATGGGCGATGTAGCGATAGGGATGGGCGCGGTCCCAACTGGGGAATGTGTTGGTGGAAAAACGGGAATGGACCAGGGCCAGGGCGCTTTCCATGGCCGGGTTGGTCAGATCGGGGTAAAACTCGTCCATCTGCTCGGTCAGGAGCATTCCCTTATAGACCAGCGTGCGGCAGGAAAGGCTGGAGATGTAAAACCAATGGCCGCCCTTGATGCCGCCGTAACGAATGGAGCGCTCGGACCGCTTCCGGATGACGTAGAGCTTCCGCTCGAACGCCATGTTGTCCTCCAGTTTTGGATTGCGCCGGATGAAAGCCTGCTGCACGCACGGCTCGCCCGCCAGGGCCGTGGCCCCAAGCGAAGCGTTGTTCGTCGGCACCCTGCGCCAGCCCAAAAACTTCTGCCCTTCCTCGACCACGATGTTCTCGAACATCGTTTCGCACGTCCGGCGTTCGTTGGCGTCGCGCGGCAGGAAAACCATGGCCACGCCGTAATCGCCCAGCGGCGGCAGCTTGATCTTGTCCTTGCGCGAAACCTCCTTAAAAAACCCGTGCGGAATCTGCATCACAATGCCCGCGCCGTCCCCTGTGTTGGCTTCGCACCCGCAGGCCCCGCGATGGTTCAGGTTGATCAGGACCGTCAGGGCGTCACGGATGATTTTATGCGACTTTTTGCCCTTTATATTAACGACAAAACCCACCCCGCACGAATCATGCTCAAACTGCGGGTCATAAAGGCCCTGCTTCGGTGGCAATCCGATTTGCGGCGTCTGTTCTGTCTCTGCTCTTCTCATTTCGCTCGTCACATCAATCCATTCTAAAATTTTGCTATTTTGTACGAAAATCCCTCCGAGTTGCAACAACTGATTGTGGATTTTTTCGCATTTTTTCGCATTTTTTTACAAAAAGGCCGCCCAGCACCCATTGCGCAAACCCGCCTCCTGCCTTAGCATCCCGCACGGCTCAGGAAACTTATGGACTTTGACGTATCCAAAATCACCTCGCATCAAACCTACAACCTGTTGATCGGCCTGGTCGCGCCCCGCCCCATCGCGTGGATCACCAGCATGGATTTACAGGGCCGCCTCAACGCTGCGCCCTTCAGCGCCTACAACTATGTCGGCATCGAACCGCCCATCGTCGCAATCGGTGTTGCCAATCGGCCGGGGCCGGGAGTCATCGGCAAGGACACGGCGCAGAACATCCGCAACAAGCGGGAATTCGTCATCAACGTGGTCAACGAGGAAATGGCCGAGGCGATGGTTTTTTGCGCCATCGACTTCCCGCCCGGCGTGAACGAATTGGAAACGGCAAAGGTGCGGACCGCCCCGTCCTCGATCGTTTCGGTGCCGCGCATCCTGGAAGCCCCCGCCAGCTTGGAATGCCGCGAGATCACGACGATGGAAATTGGCCGTGCCCGGGTCATCCTGGGCCAGGTGGTGGCGATGCACGTCAAGGATGAGTTTCTGGATCCGGCCGGGCCGTATATCCGGGCCGAAGAATTGCACGCCATCGGACGGATGAACGGCCTGGGCGCCTACGTCAAGACCCGGAATTCCTTCTTCCAAATCCCGCGCATGACCTACGAAGAATGGAAGCTGAAACAGGGCAAAGAAAACAAGGGATGATCCAAAACCACGGTTCCCAGTGTTGTTGCTCATCGGGGCCAAAGTGGACAAAATTTGGAGAATAATTGCCAAATTTCGTGCGGTTGGTTCCGTCCGCCAACAGGTAATAATCTTTTAGACGCTGGAATTATTCTTCGTCAACCTAAGGAACAGAAAGCGAAAAGCCAATCATGCCTGCCACAATGGCGCATAAGAAACAGGGCCGGGTCAAAGCAGTTCTCGAACACGCTTCGGGAGACAAGCGTTTCAAGATTCTTGAAGCACACATGAAGAAGCATCTGTTCCGGCAGGATGCCTTGATCGAAGTGCTGCACAAGGCGCAGGAACTGTTCGGCTTTCTCGAAGATGATTTGCTGCTGTTCGTTGCCACCAAGCTGAAGTTGCCTCCCAGCCGCGTCTATGGGGTGGCGACGTTCTATCATTTCTTCACCCTCAAACCCCAGGGCAAACACACCTGTGTTGTCTGCATGGGGACGGCGTGTTACGTGAAAGGGGCGGACAAGATCCTCGCTGCAGTCGAGGAGCACACCCGGGTCAAACCCGGAGAGACAACGCCGGACAACCTGGTTTCAATTCTCACCGCGCGATGCATCGGCGCGTGTGGCATTGCGCCGGCCGTCGTTTATGACGGGGCGGTCACACCACGGCAGAGTGCCGAGGCGGCAGTCGATCAGATCACCAAGTGGAGGCAAAATGACTCATAGCGATCTGCTCCAAATCAAAGCGAGGGAATTAACCGGGCGGAAGAAGATCACACTTCGTTGCTGCATGGCTGCCGGCTGCATGTCGTCCGGCGCGCAGGGCGTCAAACAACAACTCGAGAAAGCCGTGGCGGAAGCGGGGTTGCAAGAACAGGTGGAAGTGCGCGGTGTCGGCTGCATGAAACTTTGCTGTGATGGGCCGCTCGTCCAGGCTGACCCGCAAAATTCTCTCTACATCAAGGTTACGCCGGAAAATGCGCCGTCCCTCGTCGCCGCGCTCCAAGGCGGCCACACCGATGTCGCGCAAACCGATCCCGAGGCGGCGTTCTTTAAGCGCCAGTTGTTCATTGTGCTTGGCAACAGCGGCATGATTGATCCGGAGCGCATCGAAAGCTACATCGCAGTGGACGGCTACCTGGCGTTGCATGAAGTGCTCAACGAGATGGAGCCCAAGGAAGTCGTCGCGGTCATGGTCGAAAGCGGCTTGCGCGGTCGCGGCGGCGCGGGTTTTCCCACCGGCCTGAAGTGGGGCACGGTTGCCAAATCTCCGGGCGCGAAGAAATATGTCATTTGCAATGCCGATGAGGGCGACCCCGGCGCGTTCATGGACCGGAGCGTATTGGAGAGCGATCCGCACAGTGTGCTGGAAGGCATGGCCATTGCGGCCTACGCGGTCGGCGCCGATCAGGGCTTCATCTACGTGCGCGCTGAGTATCCTCTGGCCATCAGCCGCTTGCAGATCGCCATCAGGCAGGCCAAGCAGATGGGATTACTCGGGGCCGGCGTATTTGAATCGCCCTTCAGCTTCAACGTGGACCTTCGCATCGGCGCGGGGGCCTTTGTTTGCGGTGAGGAAACGGCGCTTATGGCCTCGGTTGAAGGCAAGCGCGGCACGCCGCGGCCACGGCCACCGTTCCCGGCTGAGAGTGGCTTGTGGGGCTGTCCCACGCTTATCACAACGTCGAGACCTTTGCCAACGTCCCGCCGATTTATCGCCGCGGCGCGAAGTGGTTCGCGGGCATTGGCACCGAGAAAAGCAAGGGGACCAAAGTCTTTGCGCTGGCGGGCAAAATCAAAAACACCGGCCTGATCGAAGTGCCGATGGGCACGCCGTTGAGTGTCATCGTCCGGGAAATGGGCGGCGGCGCTCCCGACGGCGGCCAGATTAAGGCCGTGCAAACGGGCGGCCCTTCGGGCGGCTGCATTCCGGCGGAATATCTGGAGACGCCGGTCGATTACGAATCCCTTGGCAAGCTCGGTTCAATCATGGGATCGGGCGGCATGATTGTGATGGACGACCACACCAACATGGTGGAGATCGCGCGGTTTTTCATGGAGTTCTGCATGGATGAATCCTGTGGCAAGTGCATCCCGTGCCGCGCCGGCACGGTGCAGATGCACCATCTGCTCGACAAGATCATCGGGGGCCGGGCAACGGCATCCGACCTGGCCAAACTGGAGGAACTTTGCGACATGGTAAAAAGCACCAGCCTTTGCGGTCTCGGCCAAACGGCTCCGAATCCGACGCTGAGCACCTTGCGCTATTTCCGCCACGAATATAAGGTATTGCTCCGGGCCGATTCTTACGGGCCGCCCGGCAACGGGGAATTGAAAGATCAGCACGCCACAACGAAAACCTGATGGATTAGTTTTATGGCCGCCAAAACATTGACCATTAACGACCAGCAGATCAGCGCTGAGGAAGGCGCAACTATTTTACAAGCGGCGGAAGAGGCCAACGTGAAAATCCCGACCTTGTGTCACTTGGACGGTGTGTATGACGTGGGTGCCTGCCGCCTCTGCCTGGTGGAAGTCGTTGGCGCGCCGAAACTTCTTCCGGCTTGCACAACCAAAGTCGCCGAAGGCATGGAGATCAAAACCGACAGCGACCGGCTGCGACAATATCGTCGCATCACATTGGAATTGCTCCTGGCCGAAAGGAATCACGTTTGTGCCGTCTGTGTGGCCAACGGCCATTGCGAACTGCAAAGCTTCGCTTGGAGCCAGGGCATCGACCATGTGCGCTACGATTATTGCTTTCCGAACTGGAAAGTGGACAACACCCATCGGCTCTTTGGCATGGATCATAACCGCTGCGTTGTCTGCACGCGTTGCGTGCGGGTGTGCTGGCACATCGAGGGCGCAGGAACCAAAAACGTCTCCGGCCGCGGCAGCAACGCCCGCATCATCACTGACCTCAACCAGCCGTGGGGCGAGGCGGATTCCTGCACGTCCTGTGGCAAATGTGTGCAAGCCTGTCCGACCGGGGCGCTGTTCCATAAAGGCTCGACGGTGGCCGAAATGGAGCGCGACCGCACCCGACTCGAATTCATCGTCACGGCCCGGGAGAAAAAACAATGGATCGCGTCAGATTAGCAACAGTTTGGTTCGGCGGCTGTTCAGGCTGCCACATGTCATTCCTTGACCTCGACGAGTTTCTGATCGAACTCGCGACCGAGGTGGACTTGGTGTACAGCCCGGTCGTGGATACAAAGGAATATCCGGAAAACGTGGACGTATGCCTCATCGAAGGCGCCATCTGCAACCAGGACAATCTGGAGCTGCTTCACAAAGTCCGCGCCCGGACAAAAGTGTTGGTGGCCTTTGGTGATTGTGCTGTAACCGCCAACGTGCCCGCCATCCGCAATCAACTCGGCCCCGGCAACAATGAGAGTGTCTTGCAGTGCGCCTACATTGACAACGCCCGGCACAACCAAAGTCTGCCAAAAGGAGACGGGGTCGTGCCGCGGCTGCTGTCCCGCGTCATGCCGGTGCATGAAGTAGTGAAGGTCGAATACTTTCTGCCCGGCTGCCCGCCGCCGGCGGACCGCATCAAGGCGCTCATCGGACCCATGTTGAGCGGTGCCGCGCCGAAGCTGGAAGGAGAGCAGCTCAAATTTGGGTAGGCCGGGCCAGGCAGAGATCGGATTCTATGATGTCAAAACGAATTGTCATTGAGCCTGTGACCCGCATTGAGGGCCACGCCAAGATCAGCATCTTTATGGATGATGCGGGGAACGTGGCCGACGCCGAATTTCACGTCGTTGAGTTTCGCGGCTTCGAGAAGTTCTGCGAGGGCCGTCCCTTCAGCGAGATGCCCGGCATCACCCAACGCATCTGCGGGATCTGCCCCGTTAGTCATACCCTTGCCTCGGCCAAGGCGGGCGACGCCATCATGGCCGTCAACATCCCTCCGCCCGCCAACAAGCTGCGCCGCTTGATGAACCTCGGCCAGATCGTGCAGAGCCACGCTTTGAGTTTCTTCCACTTGAGCGCGCCCGATTTTCTCCTTGGCTGGGACACCCCGCCGGCGCAACGAAACGTTTTCGGTCTCATCGCCTCCAATGCCGGCCTTGCCCGCGCCGGCATCCGCCTCCGCCAATTCGGCCAGGAAGTCATCGAGATTCTCGGCGGCAAAAAAATCCATCCTGCCTGGGCCGTGCCTGGCGGTGTGCGCAATCCGTTGACCGGGGAAGGCCGCGCCCGGATTCGCGCCTGGCTGCCCGAATCGTTCGCCACAACAAAAATCGCCTTCGATCTGTTCCGGAAGACGATGGAGACGCACCAGCGCGAGATTCAGATTTTCGGCAACTTCCCGTCCCTGTTCATGGGTCTGGTGGCGCCGGACGGCACTTGGGAACATCATGACGGCAAACTGCGCTTCATCGACAGCAGCGGCAGCATCATTGCCGACCAACTGGATCCTCAGCGGTATCTTGACTTCATCGGCGAATCGGTTCAAGCCTCGTCCTATCTGAAGTCACCCTATTACACCCCGCTCGGTTTCCCGGATGGCATGTATCGCGTTGGCCCCCTGGCGCGGCTTAACGTCTGCGAGCGCATGGGCGTGCCAAAAGCGGACGTGGAACTGAAGAATTTCAAGAGCCTGGGGCGGGGCGCGGTCACCTCCTCCTTTCTCTATCACTACGCACGACTCATCGAAATCCTGGCCGCACTGGAATACATCGAGTGCTCCCTGGACCACCCGGATTTGTTGAGTGAAGACCTTCGGGCCGATGCTGGCATCAACAGTCTGCGAGGCGTCGGCGTCAGCGAGGCTCCGCGCGGCACGCTCTTCCACGACTACAACGTGGATGGCAACGGCCTGTTGCAAAAGGTGAACCTGATTGTTGCCACCGGCCAGAATAATCTCGCCATGAACCAGACCGTGGCGCAAATCGCGCGGCATTACGTTCGCGGATCCATCATTCCAGAATCGTTGCTCAACAGGGTGGAACATGGCATCCGTTGTTACGATCCGTGCTTGAGCTGCTCGACTCACGCCGTCGGACAAATGCCCCTGCACATCCGGCTGATCGGCTCCAACGGCGCGGTCTTGCACGAAGCCATGCGCGGTTGAGTTGCATTTTTTAACGCCATTGCCATCCCCCCATGAACCGCACCCCAAAACCCGTCCGCCGCGATGATTTTCTCATCATCGGCTACGGCAACACGCTGCGCGGCGACGATGGCGCAGGCCCGCGCGTGGCCGAAGCCGTGGCGGCCCTGAATTATCCCGGTGTGCGCACTCTCGTCTGCCCCTTGCTCACCCCCGAGTTGGCCGATCCCATTTCGCAAGCCCGTATCGCCTTGTTCGTGGACGCCGCCTTGGACGCGCCGCAGGAAGTCCGGTTGCGCAAACTCGAACCGGCAGAGTCCGGGCAAATCATGGCTCATGCCGCCGACCCGCGCACGATGCTCGCTCTTGCCCGCGACGTCTTTGGCCACGCGCCAAGGGCTTGGTGGCTCACCGTACCGGCCGTGGAGTTCGACTTCGGCGATAAGCTTTCAGCGGTGGCGCAACAAGGTCTGGCCAGCGCGCTGGAGACGATTCACGCCCTTTGCCGCCGGCCACAGAAGGGTTGACCCGGCGAAAGACAACGCCGGATCACCGCATGCGCAGGCAAATTGGACTCGCCAATCGTTGTGTATAAGTATTAATCTGCCTGGGCCGCGCCCGTAGCTCAGTTGGATAGAGCAACTGCCTTCTAAGCGAGAAACCGATTTTTTGCTATTTTTTGCATCCGTTATCAAGCGCATCTAGTAAACTGATTTTCAACGTGTTGCAAATCCGCCCCCCTTTATCTTTCATGTGCAAGGCAATGCTAAAAATACAGCCATCAGTATAGAAAATCAGTATAGAAAACTCCGCCTTCACTTGGGCACGAAGACGGTTAATTTCCACAGACATCCGAATGAAGAAAATGAAGTGCGATTGGATGAGGTCCGACGGTTTCCGGCATTTGCGATAAATTCCAAAACCGTAAGCCGGTTTCCTGCTTGCAGATCACGGGGAAATCACTCCTCAATCATTTTTACGGTCTTCTGGACGAGGACGCGGAGGAAGCAGCACATGGTGTGGGCACTTTAGTTCTAACAAAGGATCGTAGGGCGACGGAAAGTCGTTTTCGTGATGGGGGTCCAAGCGTTTCCGGGAGGATTCGTACCGCCATGCGAAAGGCAACGCCACACAGACGAAAATAAAACCAATTACACAAATGGCGGTGAAAATCATAACGCTTCAAAAACTACCACGAAAATGTCGGTTTGTCACTCGCATCAATTTAATCACCTTTGCTACCTTCGATTGCGCGTTTTGCCGCTTTGGCTCCGGTTATATCGTCTTTCGAAAACCGGGGGGACGTTGGGTCCGCCTCTCCTGCGCGTTTTGAGCAACTTCCGTTTTGATACGCTAAAGTGCCCAAGAGCGACTGGCCATACCCTTTTCCTAAGGCTGATCCAACAAGGCCAGAAGTTGCGGCAGATGCCCCGGCTGCAACCATCAGCCCAGCCGTGAACGCCGATTTATCACTGCGCGATCCAATTGTCGCAGTCGTCGTAGCGCCAGCGGATAATCCAGCCAATCCGGCAGTCGATGCTCCGGACAATAATTCTGCTCCTGCTTGATAACCCTCCGTCAATGCTTTTTGAATGATGACCGGGGCTGCAATGGTGCTGAAGATGAGCCACACGCCGAGAAGCCCAACGCCGATGAAATTCTGCAAACCATAATTGGCCGTGCCGGATAACGTAGAACTTTGCATGAAACTCTGGTCCGTCATAAAGGTCAATAGGCCCTGCGTTACAATTGACGCAAGTGCCCACCCCAATGGCCAGGCCATGACGCCCACCAGCCCGACGATGTACCTTTGGCCGACAGTGCTGAGACTTCGGATGGCCAAGAATCCAATGAAGATCGGCGAAAGAGAATATCCAAGGTATAAAATCATTTTCTGAATGATGTAGGCGTAAAACATGATGACGCTGGCCAACAAGCCAAACAACCAGAGAAACCCGGAAACAATGGCTTCAAAAAGAGTTGCGCCCATGTGAAACAGTTTATCCGACCAACTGCTTTGGGTTGCTGTTGATTTCTTGGCAACGAGGGCCGCGTTGTATTCGGCAAAGACTTGGGCCGGGTCGGCCTGAATGACTTGCGTGGTCGTGTCGCTAATGATCTGGGTTATTTGATTTCCCCATGTCACGAGATACGTCAAAAGCGCGACGTACACGATGGAGCGTCCGAATGTTCGGAGATATGCGCCGGGGCTTCGGTGCCCGGTAATGGTTGAAGCAACCATGCCCACGACCAGAAGCAGGTATGCAACCGGCATCAAGGCCGATTTCAATTGCGAACATTGGCTCAAGAAGCTTGGAAACAGAGAATTGAAATCGCTCATAACGGGCCTTTTGCACGATTGTTCTCAAACCCGAATTCCCCGCGATTGGGTGATGGCGGCAGATTGTGTTTCGGATTCCGATTGCGTCGGGTTGATTTCGTAATCGCACCGTCGCTTCACTGCCTCGACTACCCGCCGACAATTCAATTCGGGCCGTTCTTCGGCGAGCGTTTCCCGGATTTTCGCCATCAAATCCGATGCCAGCAATTGAAGCGTCTGTCGTTCGTTTTCAACAAAATCCTGCAACACTTGCCGTTCGTTATCTCCTGTCAAAAGAATCTCGGCCGGGCCGTTGGCGGTGGCGTAGCGCGAGTTCTCCGCAAATCGTTCGACCACCGCAACCTCGTCACCTTTGCGGCAGAGCAGGACTTCGCTTTGGGTCAACTGCACCAAGCCACGCCTGACCTGCCAAGGTTCGTTATCAACGCGAATCTCCCTGGCTGATTGAACTGCCGGCGTTTCAGCGGTCTCAATCGTCCGAAGTGCCTGCCCAATGGCGGCAATGTCGATCAATTGGGATTGAACCTTCGTTACGCCGATTTGATAGGCTTCGTTTTCTTCGTCGGTCAGGCGTCCGCTGTAATGCGGAACGCCGTGCCGGGCTGGTTGGCCATTTCTTTTAATCATAGTATTTACTCCGATTTAAGAAGTTTGAGTAGTTCGGTTCGGGGAATGAGAAATTTTCCGCGCAACGCGCGGCACGGTTTTAATTTGCCGCGTTGGATCAGGCGATACACGCTGAAATAATGCACGCCCAGCATTTGTGCCGTCTCCTCAATGGAGTACGCCAGGCGCTCAGGCGTCGCAGTGGGCGGCGGGGCCGGAATGGGTGTCAAAGTTTCCATGAGAGCAAGAATAGGCTAAAGCGGGCCAAGAGTTGTTCAGTTACCTGAACAAGATGGCGGATTTCTTTTTTTCCTCGGTTTCAACAATTCTTCGAGGGATTCGCGCAGATGGCCGTTGCCGTTGACTGTCGGATATAACGAGCTCACCGGAACTTTCAGGACATCGGCGAAGTACAAAAGGTCGGTGTCCGTGACCTTGTGTATCTGGGATTCGATTTTGGCGAGACATTCCCGGCTAATGCTCCACCCTTTGAGTTGGATTTTGACCATGAGTTGCGCCTGAGAGCATCCTTGTTGGTTACGTAGTCTTCGAATTTGGGGACCCACGACGTTGAGATAATTCACGCTGCCTCCTTTAATAAGGTTAACAAGAAAGCAGGCTCAAACTTTGCTGTCTCACGAGTCCCTTCCGCCATTTTTTCCTTGGATGCCTTAATCTGCCAACCGCAACTTATGAGATAAGCTTCTTGGGAAAGCACTGGCAGCTTATCTTGGGCCAATCCACGCAAAAGTTCCAGACCAAAGCGTTGGACTGGTAAAAACCAGTAAACCGTTTTCAGAATTTCCATTATTTTGCAGACCCTTGGTGACGACGGATACCGTCAAAAATGCGGGAAATTCACACTCGAAATCAATTTTTCACGCACGGAAATTTGCCACCAAGCCCCTCGCAAAATGCAGAAGGAATTCCCATGCGTCTGCGTCATCGTAGCGCATGGGAAATCTGGATTTTGGAATCAAAACCCCTTATTTCTTTGAGAAAAGCCGCCTCTCGGCGGCGCGTTGGCGCCGGGCAGCCATACGAGCTGCCTTCTTCGCTTTGCGCTGACGCAACTTTTCCATCATGGCTTTGTCTGCTTGACTGCGCAACATCCACCAGCGAACGTCCACGAGCCTGGCCGTGTGCTTGGCGCGCCGGCCTTGTTCGCGGATGGTGATAAGATCACCACGCTCGAAGGCAACCACGAGTTTGCGGGCATTGCGGCCATAGCCGTAGGTTTCCAACGTCACCCGTCGCACGGTTTTATTAAGCGGCGTCATGCCAACTCCTTTCCAGCAAACGTGGAATCTATTGCTATTTCTTCGATGGTCGCGCCCTCCAAGTATTGGCGGTGAAAAACGCTTCCCGCTTTTCTGTTCCATCCCATTTCGGCATGATGTTGAGCGACAAGCCGCCCATTGCGGCAGCGGCAACGAATCATGGTCAGGCTAAGTTGGTTCGCCCGGTCAATGTCCTGCTGGCTGGTGAAAAACGTGCGTCCGTAGAAACGCTCGGTGATCTTGAGCAATTTTGCTGGCAATGGTTCTGAGTTCATAAAGCGAGGTCGAGTTGAGATTTTTCCGATGATTCGCAAACGAGATTTCCATCGAGGAACCGCCCCATTTCTTCTTTTGAATACTCCTGCAACGTATCCGCCAGTTCGAGATTCAGGGCGGCGCAAGCGTTTTCGCTTTTGCACATGGGGTGGTCTTCCTGCAAGAACAGGCCGTAACTGGATTGACGTGCGAACCAACCGCCATCGGCGTACATGGCGCGGAACAATTGCCGCCATTCGTCAATGGTGGCGTCAGTCGCGGCAAACACGACTTTCGGGCCAAGTTTGAATGCCCTGCCTTGGTAACGGGCGTCGCAACCTTCGTAGGTATAGCGACGCGGTTCGGTACCGTGGTAGTCGTCGGGCAAAATCAACGGGTAACAATCGGCTCCAGCGGCGACGGGGCCGGAGAAGTGTCCCCCACAGTTGGCAAACAACCCGCCATCGTGGGTAAACACTTTGATCTTGGGAAAGGTCTCGGCGCAATAAGCGGTGGAAATGTCGCCTTCGGGGACACGCCAGAGGCCGGACGAAAACCGCCGCCAGTTTGTCACAACTTTTTCGGGCCATGAGCGAGTCTCAGACGAAACTAAAAGTTCAGAGTTCATAAGGTGTCAATTGAATTGCGCTCCCGGCGCGGACGCCGGGAGCACGGGGTTTCGGTCAATGAGTTTCGATGAAACCGCCATTCTTCAAGGCTTCCGCCAAGTGCCAGAGGGCTTTGTTCAACTTGACGTTTTCATCAATGCCCGTAACCGGTCGGGTGCGGGTATGTCGTTTGCCGTTGGCTTTGTGGCGGCTAAAATCCTTCAAACCGCCGCGCACAAGATTTTCCTGCACACGGTTGAACGTGCTCCAAAGGTCTTTGCCATCATCCCCATACCGGCGGGGCTGCAAGACAACTTCCGGGCCAACCGGAGCCTCCCGCACGTCGTCGTATTTGAGGATAATGGCCGATTCCGCAAAGGCTTTCTGTTCGATGGAAGTAAGAGAGCGGGCGCGAAAGTTTTCCACGTTCTCGGTCAACCTGGGCACGCTGTCCAAGACTCGAAAACTGGCGTTGACCACTTCATCCGGCGTGAAACCACTGTGCCGGATGGCGACTTTTTCAAAGGTGGCGTCGGCGATAATCATGCCGTTGCCGCAAACAAACCGGAACAAACCGGCGTGAAGATGATAGGCGCTGCTCCTGTCATGTGAATTGACCAAGACGAGTTCGGCAGTGTATTCCTCGCTTTCCGGCGCAACGTCCTGACGCTGGAAGCGGAGCATGTGCTTTTGGAAACCGCGCCGTTCATCCAACCGGACGCGCTGCTCGAAGGCGTCCACCGGAACCCAACCCGAATCACGCAAACGCGAGACGATTTGAGCGGTGGGAACAAACGCATACCGGCTGCTGACTCCGTGCATGGGTTCTTCGGCAAAGACCGACGGAGCGGCGAGACGCAACCGTTCATCCGAGAGACCCGGACGAACCGGGCGCAGTGAACTGATTTGATTAGCGATAGCGGACATATATTTGACCTTTCATTTTGTTTTCGTTTCTTGTCGCGCAGCGACAGGTGCGCGCGATGAAAACCTAAATGCGAGGGCCTTGGCGGATTCGGAAAGCTCAAGGAGGAACGGAAGCCACGACCCGTAGCATCCTTGAACTTTCCGAATCCGCCGTACAATCGCCCTCGGCTTTTATCGCGCTGTCCCAGCGACGCCGGTTGCGATGCCGCCATCGGCTTCCCTCAAGAACCAGTGATTTCGACTTGATGAGATATTTCGGCAGTGAGATTGTTAAGCTGTGAGAGGTTTTGAACGTTCCGATAAGTATTCGCTGTTGGCTGCCTTGGGCTGGTTGGAATTAGGCAATGCGCTGGAAGCTGACGCGGAACTGGACAAAATTGCGCCGGAATTGCGGGCGCATCCTATCGTGTTGAAAGTTCGTTGGT
This sequence comes from Limisphaerales bacterium, assembly GCA_052325505.1. Lineage (GTDB taxonomy): Bacteria > Verrucomicrobiota > Verrucomicrobiia > Limisphaerales > Palsa-1400 > DASRLE01. Next base: position 37,433 of record JBKQUS010000155.1, on the reverse strand, counting down.
GTGTCTATGCGATGTTTGGAAAATGGGACGTTGCTCTGCTGCTGGCGCGTTCGATTCAGCAAAGGCAACCGAAAGACTTTTGCGGATGGATTTTGGAATCTGAGGCCCTGGATGGAATGGGCCGAACTCAGGAAGCGTGGGAGAATCTGTTGTCCATTGCGGGTAATTTCGCTTCCATATCCACTATTAGTTATCTGCTGGCCTGCTACGCGGCCAAATTAGGTTACTTGCTTGCGGCGGAACGCTGGTTGAAGACCGCCATTGAAATGGAAAATACCCCTGACATGAAATTGAAAGCACTGGACGAACCGGCGCTCGCTCCGCTGTGGGAACAGTTTGCAGGTGCCCCCAGCCATGTAGTTGAGAACGCATTGCGGAATGATTGACTAATTGACGCCACGAACGCAGTTTATCGCCATGAAACAGCTTAAAGACTGCTCGGTGGCGGAATTGCGCCAACTCATTTCCCTCAAAGAGCAAATTGAAACTTTGCAAAATCAATTGCAGGCGTTTGGCGACGAACGCGGCAATGGTTTAGAGGTCATCCCGGAAAAACGCGGTCGGCGGCGCACGTCCGCTTCGGCTCGACGGAAGATTGGACTCGCACAAAAAGCGCGTTGGGCGAAAAGGAGGGGTGCCGAACCAGTCACTCCCCCGACCAAAAAGCGGCGCATGAGCGCAGCCGGGAGAGCGCGGATCGCTGCCGCTGCCAAGGCGCGATGGGCAAAAATCCGGGCCGCTAAAGAGGCGACTTAAACCGTCAAGAATGTTTTAGACCCTCATTACCGCTTTAGTGCGATGCCGATGAGATCGGCTATTGCCTTGCGTCACGGTTTCGGAGGCTGTTTCTGATTCGGAGTTTCTTTGTTCGGCTGTTTCAACTGACGTGCTATCGAGTTGATTGGGAGCCTGGTTCTTGGCCAGATCAAGCGCGTCGGTGATTTCCTGTTGACGCTGGACAAGACCAGCCAATTTTTCCGCGTACTCGAATGGTTGCTCGGTTTGCTCGCGCAATCCTGTCATGCGCTTTTGGGTGGCTTTGATGTTTTCGACGAGCGCCGCCGCCGCTTCATCCAAGTTCTGCACGGAATATTCGAGAGAACGAATCATGCCCAAGGCAGTATTGGCCACGCTGACGGTATGAACGGATGCTCCTTTGAAAACAATTTCTGGACCGCGCATATAACTATCGGCCACGAGAAGTTTAAAACCGGCGAAAGCGCCGATTTCGCGTTGCGCGTTTGATCCCCGCATTTTTTCGGCCCGGCGCAAAATCAGTTCCCCGGCAATGCCCCGGTCGCGAATATCCTGCCCGTCGAGTTGGATGGAAAATTTCTCGCCGCTGGTGTCGAGTCGGGCGGCTATATCCAAACGAACCTCTTCAAGGTGTTTATCCAAGCGGGGGACTTCATCAGTCAAATGGCGAAGCTGGTAGCGCATCTTGTATTGCGATTCCGCGTGCTGACTGTGCAACCGGGTAAGACGGGCTATCTCCGCATCCACGCCCGCTTTTTCGATGACCATTGGATTGCCCGAAGCGATGGCTTTGACCTCAGCATAAGTCAGGGCCGCGCCATCCACGTCTTCGATGCGCCGCAAATCGCTTTCACCAGTCATCACTTGGGCGATGAACTTGGCCTTGGTTTCCAAGGTCTGCCACATATAAGCGTCAAATGATTCTTCGGTGACATAACGGTAAATCTCAACTTCGGGATTGGAATTGCCCTGCCGCAGAATCCGTCCTTCGCGCTGTTCCACATCGGCGGGACGCCAGGGCGCGTCCAAATGGTGCTCGGCAATCAACCGTTGCTGCACGTTGGTTCCCGCGCCCATTTTTTGGGTGCTGCCGAAGAGAATGCGGACTTTGCCTGCTCGCACGTCTTGGAAAAGGGCGCTTTTGGCGTTATCGGCGTCATAATCCTGAATGAATGCCATTTGTTCCAAAGGCACTCCCATGCCCGCGAGTTTATCGCGCAAATCTTCATAAACCGAGAATCCCTTTCCATTAGTGGGAGTTGAAAGATCGCAAAAAACCAACTGGGCGCAACGCCTGTCCGCGGTTTCGCGCCAAATGCGTTCGATTTGAGTGGCGGCTTTGTTGACTTTGCTTTCGGGAACGTCGGGGAGATTCGATTTGTAGAGGCGCAAATCCAGGGCCGCCTTTCGCCCATCGGTGGTGACGAGCAGCATGTTGTCTTCGCGCGGGTCAACCTGGCCCGTACGAAGAGCGTCCGCCCGCTCGACCAGGCTCTGCACAATTTCCTTCAATTCCGGCGAACACGGGGCGCTGATGACGATGGCCTTGCCGGTTCTGATTTCGGGAATGGGCAGTTTCAACATTTTCTGCGTTTGAATATCAGCCACTTGGCGGAACTGCTGCATGAGTTCAGGAACATTGATGAATCGGGCAAAGCGCGTGTGCAACCGATAACCGGAACCATCGGGCGCAAGTTCCATTGCCGTGACCGGTTCGCCAAATGTCGCTGCCCACGAATCGAAATGGTCGATTTTCTGCGCCTTGAGCGCAGGAGTCTGCAAGTAGCGTTGCATGGTGAACATTTCAGCCACGCTGTTGGCGATGGGCGTTCCAGTGGCGAAGACCACCCCGCCGCCGCCATTCATACGCTGAATATGCTGCACCTTCAGGAGCATATCGAAAGCCCGTTGTGACGCGGTGGCCGGCAACCCCGCAATCCGAGTCATTTTGGAGACGTAGAACAAATTTTTGAAATAGTGCGCCTCATCCACAAACAAACGGTCAACGCCCAATTCTTCAAAGGTAAGGACATCATCCTTTTTCTCGCCGCCCGCCAACTCCTTCAACTTGGTTTCCAGCTTTTTCTTGGCCCGTTCCAGTTCTTTGACAATGCGGGAATTTTCCTGCTGCCGCTGTTCCTCAATGGCCAGGGCCAGTTCGCGCAACTGACTTTTGAAAAACTCCTCCTGCGTTGCTTTGGCCACGGGAATTTTTTCAAATCCGGAATGCGTGACTATGACGGCGTCCCAATTGCCGGTGGCAATGCGGCTCATCAACGTTCTGCGTTTCTGCTTTTCAAAATCGTCCTTGGAGGCCACAAGGATGTTTGCGCCGGGATAAAGCGTCAACAATTCGGACGAAAATTGGCCGAGCATGTGGTTGGGCACGGCAAAGAGCGGTTTTCGCGCCAGGCCCAGGCGTCGAAATTCCATCGCGGATGCAACCATTGTGTAAGTTTTGCCCGCCCCGACAACGTGGGCCAGCAAAGTATTGGGAGTTTGAAGAATGCGCCACACACTCGCCTTTTGGTGCGGGCGCAAGGCGATGGCCGGAGATGCGCCGGGCAGTGTCAAATGTTCGCCGTTAAACGTGCGCAAGCGAATGCAGTTAAATTCCTCGTTATATTTCTGAACCAACCGTTCCCGTCGTTCGTCCTCCTGCCAAATCCATTCCTTGAATCGTTCCTTGATTTTCTCCTGTTTGTCGCGGGCCGCTTCGGTCGCGGTTGGATTGAGAATATCCTTATTCTCTCTGGAATCATGGTCGTAAACCGTCGGGGTGCGCAGGTTGAGCGCATCTTCCAGCAAATCCAGGGCGCTGCGGCGGTCGGTTCCCCATTCCGCCGTATTGGCCACGCTGGTTTTGGCGGTCCAACCGCCCTTGACCACCCACGAGCCAATTGTTGGGGCAAAGCTGACCTGAATGCCGCGCTCCCCCAGGAGTTCTTCGGTAAATCGTTTGATGTCATCGGTCGGTATCCAAGTGCTCCCCAGCCGGGCGTCAATTTCCGTCGCAGTCAGGTTGGTTGGCTGCACTGCTTTCAACGCCTCGACATTGATTTGAAACTGCGGATCAGCCAAAGCTGATGCTTCCGCCACGGCTAATTTGGTCCGGACATTGCCGGAAAGATAATCGTCCTCCGTTTCCCATCGGCTGGTTTGCGGGTTGAGAAAGACCGTGCCCTTCAATTCTGGCAGAAATTCGGCCGGGGCACGATGGAGCAGGCCGCTCAGGTGATCAAGATCGACCATGCCGCGTTCGTTGAGTGTCAACAACAACGCTTCTTTAGGGTCGTTGACGCTTTGCGCGGGCCGGGCGCGTTGAATGGTGCGCTCCCGAAAAATGGCGGCTTTGGTGGCCCGACGGGTCTCCGGGTCGTAATGTTCCAGTGATAGCAACAGTGGAAAATCAGGGTCCTCACGAAAGATGCGGCGGTTTTCGCGGAGTGAGATCGGACCATGACGGGCGACGAATGAATCGTAAACCGAATTGAGTTGGGCGCGCGCGTCCAGTACCTCGGATTCATTGTGGCCTTCCAATTGCGACCGCAAACACCGGCGCACGGCGTCGCGCACTCGAACGAGTCCGCGAATTCGTTGACGGGCCTGATGGTTCAACTCGCGCAAGGGGCGGACATTGTCGCCCTCACGAATGCAAATCTCGTCCTGAACCAGGCAATAGGCGTTGGGTTTGACTTCTTCGGGTGCGGGATAACTCAGGTCTGCCGCCACAGTCGCTGACTCCCGGCGCTGGGCCTGGAATACCATTGCCGGCAAACAGGCGACGGCTTCCCGAAGGGATTCGGCCAAATCGCGGCCATCACTTTCCAAGGTGGGTTCATTGCGCTGGTACATTCGTCCGGCCAGCCGCATTTCTCCCAGCATCATTTCGGGATGGGCGGCAAAATATTCGTTGATTGAAATGGTTTCGTTGAGGGAATTGGTTATTTCGGCGATTGCCTTCCACGGCGGGCCTTCCGGCACTTCACCAGACAGTCGTTTCCGCAACATGACGATGTCCGTTGTCACTTCGGTATTGGCGTTTTGTTTGAATGCCGTGTTGGGCAGACGGATTGCGCCCAGCAAATCCGCCTGCTGCGCCACATATTCACGCAACGCGCCGTCGAGCTTGTCAAACGTTCCCTTTGAAGTGACGAACAAAATCAATCCGCCCGGCCTGATTTTTTCGAGCGAGCAGGCAAAGAAATAATCGTGGATGACGAAGTTCCATTTTTTAAAGCGGGGATCGAACGGTTTGTAATCCCCGAAAGGAATGTTGGAAATGGCGACATCATAGAAACCATCCGCCAGCTTGCTTTCCTCGAATGGCTGATGGCGAATATCCACGTCCGGGTACAAAGTCCGGGCCAGCCGGGCGGTCACGGAATCTATTTCAATTCCCGTTATTTGAGAATGCGCCTGCATTTCATCAGGCATCATTCCAATGAAATGGCCCAACCCGCAGGCAGGCTCCAAAATACGGCCGCGTTCAAAACCGAATTGCCGCAATGCGTCGTACATCCCCTGGATGACCACAGGAGCCGTATAATGGGCGTTGAGCGTGCTGGCGCGGGCGGACTCCAATTCCTCTGGAGTCAATATTTTTGCCAACCGCTCACTTTCCCTGAACCATTCCTTATTGAGCGGATCAAATACCTGGGGCAATCCGCCCCAGCCGACATAACGGATTAGAATTCCCTTTTCGTGGTGGGTGGCTGGCCGTTGCTCGGACTCGATGCGCTTGAGCAATTCAATCGCCGCAAAATTGTCGCGGCACTTTTGCCGTAGAGAGCCTACGCCAACCTTGTCCCCGTCTGTAATGCGGTAGTTCCGCTGATTGTAAACCGGCTCGGCGTCACGAACCGGGGTCAGGCTTGGGAATCTTCCGGCGGCAGAAGGATGTATTTCTCCCGAATCAGTTCCCACGCGGTCGTCTCGGCCTGTTGTGGCGAATACAACTGCTGGATCAACTTCTCGGTCAGATCGTCCATTTCGCTCTGAGTCGTTTCCTGCGCCTCGTAGAGCTTCTCCTGAAGTGTGCCCGTTGCTTCCAGTTCCTGCACCATTTTCGGGCGGAACTCCCGCCAGTGCTTCTCCGCCATCCGGCCGTACTGTGTCAATATGATTGGAGCGGTTTGTGTCATAACCAAATAAATCTAATTGATTGTCATCATGCCTTGTCTTTGTGCGTCTGAGAGCCATAGGAAGTTTAATTCAAGATGTTCAGTTTGTCATCTGAAGACATGGCCCCTCGAAGCATTAGACGGGACAAAAAGCCAGACCCAGTGCAGGTCTGGCTTTTTGTGAGTGCCATGCTGGATTTCTACACCGCGACGCCGACACCCTGCGTTTTATTTTGCTGGGGCCGATTGATTCGGGCCGTCGTGCGCATGTTCTGACGTTCGAGCGAAATCATCGCTTCCTGACGTTCGCCTTCCGGCAAATGTTTGACCATCGTTTCCAAGGCCCGTTTTTTATCCGGGTCTTGGTTGATCTTTCGCCAGATGCCGGCATCGAGTTTTTCACCTCGCTCGATTTTTTGCACTTCATGCAGGGCCAGCGCCCGTTCCAGCCGTTCGCGGGGAAGCGCCTGAATGTAGGCCCAGTGTTTTTCGTTGTTTTTAATCCAGTCATCAATCTTGGCATTGACGCGGGGATTATCGCGGTGAGCGTCGCCTGAATCGGCTTCGCCATTGCCCGCTACCTGTCGTATTTTACCTTTGAGCATAATGCTCCTTTCTGTTGTTGATAGTTATGGGTGGTTTGGGGAAATAATTTACCAGTGGTCCGTGTCGTTTGTGGGCGCAGTGGCGGTGGCGTCTTGTTGGCCGCGCAGTTGCTCTTCCAGAATATCGAGCCGCTTGCCGTTGGCATCGGACTGCTGCTTTGATTGCGCGCTTTCTTCCACCGCCCGCTGGCTGGCCACGATGGCGCTGGAAAGGTTGGTCAATTCCCGGTTCATTTGCTGCTGTTGAGCAATCAACTTCTGTGTCAACTCCCTTTGGCGGATGACTTCGGAAATGACCTCGGCATTGACGGGCGGCTCGCGCCGGGCCGGATCAATGATGCCGTTAATCGGCCCCATCGGAACTGCTGCTGCGCGATTGGGGTGCAGGTTCCATTTCGCGGTGGTTTCGACGCGATAGACCGTGTGCCGCTCGTGCATGACCAGCGGATTGTCCGGCTCGATATAGCGGCCTACTGTGTACGCTTTCAGGTTTTCTCCATAGCGAATGGACTCGGTCTGATCGGCAGGGATGATTGTGCCAGGAACAGCGCGGCTCATATGAACGACAACGGGCTTTTTGCTCGCACATCCGGCGAACAATACGAGTGGAATGAGAACGAAATATTTCATGGTGGGTTGGGCGCGAATCGCGGTTGGGGGGAATACGGGCTTTGAATGGGTGGACTCTCAAGCGCAGAATTGGCTTCCAGGCGATCAAAGCGGGTACCTCCGACCTTCGCATCGCTTTGGTCGATGGTCTGTGTCACATACAGATAGAACTGTTTGCCCGCCGGAACGCGGACGTAAAAGCCGTCCCGTTCAATGGAGTTTAGAATTTGTTGCGCATAAGTTCCCAAAACACTTTCTGCCCCTTCCAATGAACCGTTTTGAACCGTCTGTGTGGCAATGGGGCCAATGATGGTGGGCTGTCGTTCAGTCAAGGCTCCCGCCGCCCCACTTAGAAAAGCAGCCGCAAACAGTTTAATCTCGGCCAGACTATCGGATTTAATGATCCTGCCCCGCAATCCGGCACTGCCGTCGGTGATGCCCCAACCGCTTCCGTTGGGGTCTTCCTCCCGGTCCAGCGCAATGCCGTTGAGGCTCAATTCCTCGCCATTCTGCCATACCAAAGTCCAATGGCTGCCGCTGGCAATGCGTTCACGAGTCGGGTCAGTCTGGGCCGTGCCATGCACCTCCGTTCCCGCAGGAATAACCAATTGTCCCGCGTGGTAAACGTCTTCGGTGACAAGACCGATAATCGGCGTTCGCATCTTGGCCGAATCAACCGTCACGATTAGCTCGCACGGAATGAGGCGACCGTACGGGGCATACCTTTTGCCAAGCGGCTTAATTTGCGGCTGGGCAGACGGTGACTCGGCGTAAAGACTGATGGACAACCGATCCGGTTTCATCGCTTCGGCGGGTCGTAAACCGCTTCTCAGAGTGCCGGATGTTTTCGTATCGGATGGCGCAAGGTGGAATGGCGCAACGTCGCCGTCCGTTGATTGCTCAATTTGGGAACTTGCCGACGATTTCGATGGCGGGTCCGCCAGTGATGGATCGGCTTTCGCCTTTTTGAATCCCGAAACCAAAGCGAGAATGGCCACACCCGCCAGGCAGAAAGCCACAATTTTTCCCGTTGGGCTTTTTAAAAAATTGATGGCGTCGCGCGCATTCATGGTTTGTCGGGTTTGGGTTCGGCTGCTTTTGCGCCCGACGCGGACGAGCCGGGAAGTTGCGTCGGCATTGCCTGAAGCACCACGATGAAGTCGTTTTTGAGGGACAAATCATTCCTTCCGCCATTGGGCGTGCCAGTAACGGCGAAATAGGCGGCCATTTCGCTTTTGGGTGGAATCAATCCATTGGCATCGCTGATGGAGGAAAAATAAGTGCGCTCGCCCGCCCGTAATGAAAATCCGTCCGGCGCATAAGTCAGAGGCAGATCGGTTTTATTGCGCAGGCGAACATGGAAGACGAGCGTGTCTTCGGGATCGAAGCGGAATACTTCATCCAACTGAATTTCGTAATCGTGATAATCCATCACCCTTGGCTCTTTGGCGAAATTGCGATACTCCACGTCCAGGACGGATTCAGGATGATAGGCTTTCAGCAATGGATAGCCCTTGGCCTTGTCCAGCAATGCGAGCAACCGATGGGGCGAGACGCTGACGGGTTCGATTCTATCGACCGGTTCAGGAGGCAGATTGAAGATGACGGAATAAAAAGGAGATGAGTTTTGCACCAATTCGAGGACATAGGTTTTCCCATTCCAACGAATATTGAGATTGGTCGCGGCCTTTTTGACTAACGCTCGAATGGAAAGAAAGGCCGTTCCCGCCGAATGGGAAATCTGGAAGGCCGCCGGGCTTTTGTTGTCGGCTGTCACTTGGGCGGCATCAATGGCCGAAATGGGGCCGGGAAAACTAATTGTTGTCACCCTGTCAAGTGACACCGCGATGGTATAGACCGTCCGTTCATCAAGAACGAACTCTTTGATTGCGTCGCTAATGCCTCGCGCGTTGAACGCCAGAGCCAAACACATCAAGGCCAGAAATTTAATGCTGCATTTCATATTTGAAATCGAGTACGGCAGTGGGGAAGCGTCCGTTCAATGCCATGTTGGGGTTTCGCTGCAATTTGAGCGACAGCTTGAAGGGAATCACTTCGGTGAAGGTTTTCCCGTCAAAAATTCCATTGCGGATAAGCTGGCCTCTAGCCTGGGTGAGAACGAAATCGTCGCGGGTCTGCAAAACGTCGATGTGATCCACTTCGGCCTTCTGGTGAAGCTGTTTGGCTTTGAACTCAGGCTGCTCGGAGTAGCATTCGGCGTTGGCCTTTTGCCAGGCCCGCTTCAAAAACATTTGCTTTAACAAATCAGGATGATCGAAACCTTTGGGATTACGCTGCAAGAACGCTATTGCCGCCAGTGAGCTTTGCTGGACGTGCAATTGCCTGGCTTCGGGGAAGGATAAGAGCGGCGCAAGATAATAGGTGCCGCTGGGGTCGATGATGACGACGCGCTCGCGCTCTTTAAAACTCTGCACTAAATAGATTCTCTCCACCGCTGCCCCGACAATCGCCAGGATCGCCACGCCAAACCAAAACCACGTCAACCGGTCGCGTTGCACAAAAATGCGCGTGGGATCAAATTGTTTCGGCCCGGCGGGTAGCTTGCCGTTCGAGGGCGCGGTTTCGCGGAGCGTAACAGTATTCATGGTTTTGCAGCGTTGGTTTGATTGGGCGAAATGACCGTCTTATTGTCCGGGAAAATGGCTGGAGACGTGTCAAGTTTGAACGTCTTTTGATAGTTGTTCATCACCTGTGGCAACTCGCCATAGAAGCTTCGGCGTGACTGCTGCCGAACCATGACAACAACCGTTGCTGCAATCATCAAGATGAGACCGATAATAAGTATGAGTTTGGTTTTCATTGCGAATCAGGGAAGGTGGGCGCCTCAGTACTCAGTTGGAACGTGTTGCCGTAGTTTGAAATGCTTTCGGAAAATTCGGCCTGCTGTTCTTCGCTTTCGGCTTTGACCTGCTTTACCGAATCATTTTGATTCTGCACTTGTTGCACCAGTGCCAGGCCCACCGCCTGATTGGCCTCCTGGTCGGTGGCGGCCAATGCGCCGTTGAGTCCAGTAAGAACCCCTTGGAGTTTCTGCGTTTCAGCGTCGGTAGTGGAAGCTTGCAAGGCCGCCGTTGTAGTTGCGATTTGAGCCTTTAGGGCCGTTCGCCGCTGTTGCACATCGGCATAGACGTTAGTGTAATTTTGCGCGGCCCCGTCAATGGCCGCATTGGGCCGGTAATAATTTGTATTCCGTGTGATTTGCTGGCCGGAAGGGGTGGTAAAGGTTTCGCCGACATTATGATATAGTCCGTTACCGTCGTTATTTAGCGCCTCGTCGCCATTGGCTGATACTTGGATCGCGGTCATGGATTGACCCACGGTGGGATGATTCAAGTCCGCAACCAAGCCGCTAACGCCGGTCACTTGCAGAACTGTGGCCGGATTTCCAAAGGCAGCGTTATATTGCTCCAACTGCTGCAATTGCGAGGTGAGCGTGTTGATTTGCTGCACCTGATTGTCAATCATTTCGGCATATTTGGCGATGCTTTCGGCCTGGTCGATGATCTGCTGCGTGTTCATCGTCGGGTCGTAAACAATGTACTGGGCCTGAGCGGAGGCGATGAAATTGAAGGCTGCCAATAAAATGAGCTTTTTCATAATGCTCTCGGTGCGTGGTTATTCTTCGATGCGTAAATATTTCGTGGTCGGCTGCAACACTGCGCCATCAATGGTTTGTTCTGGAACAGGAATCGGATAAAGACGCACGTTCGGATCGACGGGAGGAATTTTCTGCTGGCTCACTTGCAACCAATATTGTTGTTTGACAGCATCGCTGCGGCCTTTTTCGTATCCGGTCTGATATGATTTACTTTGTTCCTTGCGGGCAAGGTATTGGCCTCCTTCGCTGAGAAGAACGCCGCCCGCCGCTCCCGCGACTGCGCCTACCGGACTGCCGCCCGAAAGTTCGTATCCCGCATAGGCCCCGCCTGCGCCCAGGGCCGTATCAGTGACGGGCCGGCTGGCGGCGCAGCCGGATAAAAGAACGGCCAAAGAAGGAAGCGAAAGCAAAAACAGGATTTCTCGATTTTTCATACGACAGGAGCAGGTTGGTTTGAATGTTCAATGATGCCTTCGACGATATTGGCGCTGCCCCGCAATTGGCGGGCGCGTTTCTCGAAGTGCTCCCCGCTGGAACTCGAACAATAGAGCATTTCAGGCGAGGAAACATTGTGGACCGTGCCGCAAACCGGACGATTGGCGTCCAGATGCAGATAAGTAAAGGCGCTGAACTTCTGCCCGGCCTGATGGTCGGGCAGCGGATAATTCATAATCGTGTGCTGGGTCACGTCGGGGAGAGCGATGTCGTGCGCCATGTCCTCCAAGTCAGCCCGGTCACTCTGGCGCATGAGGAAAAACTGGCGGCTGTTGCCAAAGACGGCAGAGCGAATCCGGGACTGTTTGAACCGGCTGTACTGCTGGACGATTGAAATGTTCCAGCAGTTAAATTTGCGAAGCTGCGCGTAGCTTTCGCGCACGATCTCCTCGCCGCCGGGAATATCGAGAAACCGGGCGACTTCCTCGTACACGTTCCGTTTCCGCAAGGCCCGGGGCAGGGTGATGATGTGTTTGCGAGCGTCGTTGGTGATGAGAAAACCCGCCGCCGATTTTAGCTCCCTGGCGGAATCGGGGACATAGCCCAATTCAAAATGAGCAATCTTGCCGGTTAGCGAAAGATTGCTGACCCCGTCAAACAAACAGCCATAATTGCCCTCGCGGCACCACGGCAGTAACAACGTGGCAATTTCGATGATCTGATCGCGTTCTGCGCCGGAGGCGTCCAGATACATCAGTTCCTGCAACATGCGGTGCGTTGGATATTCGGCGGGTTGAAGATAGGCGAAGGCCAGATTCCGAACGTCGCGGGCCGTATTCGGTTCCTTCGAGAATTTTAAAACCTCCGTTTCATTGAACCGTTGCAGATACGACTGCGCCTCATCTTCGTGGCCGGCCTGCCAGTCCCGGAAGTCGGCGAATGCTTCCAGCCCGGTTGCGCCGGGCGGCAATTTCTCATGGCGATAATGCGCCAAGGCGCAAGCGTGACGGGCAATGGCCGGCATCCGCTCCGAATGATTTCGTGACCAGTCGGCGAATACATCCTCATAGAGCAGATTTAGATATTTTGCGATTTGGGCCTGCCGCAACATCTGCTTGTCCTCCTGTTGGCTGGTTCCCACCATGCGCGACACCAGGGCCGTGGCCGATGCGAGATGGTCCGGCGTCAGGGGAAGTCCCTTTGTATCGAGATAGTTGATGGTCAAATCGCCATCGGGCTGGATGATGATAGGCTTTGCGCCCGGTTCCACGGTCTGCGTGTAGATGCCATAGGACAAACCTTCCTCAATAATGACCGTGTAGGCGAAGTATCCTTCTGTTTGACTCAAGAGATCGCAAACATTCACCGATTTGCCGGTGCCGCTCATGCCAAGCAATACGGCGTGTTGCGGCGAACTGTTGCCATTGCTTCCAGCAAAGGTTTTGATGCCCACTAAATTATGGTCCGAACCTTCGTAAAGGGCCTCGGCCGTTTCTAAATGGCCGGTGAACGTGGCACTAAATGGGAGCATGTCGGCCAGATAGCGGTTTTCCGCGTACAGTTTGCGAGCGTCATACGTTCCCCATGTCCATCCGGGCCAGGTCTGGAAAAACAATCGGCGCGAGCTGCTCGGCAACGTGCTTTCGCAGTACTGCGCTCCGTTCATTGAGTTGACTGCATTTTTTATCGCGCTCGTTTTGGCGCACAATCCTTCCTTGGTCTGGTCCCATGCGCGGATGACGAACAGCACTTTGAATGGGAGGGTATTGCCCTGCATGAGGGCGGCGATTTTCTTTTGCTTTTTCTCCATGACAGTGAGCAAGGACAGTTTCTTTTCACTGGCATAGTCACCGGCAATCCGGTCGTGCTGTCGTTCTTCCTTGGCAATTTCGTCCCGCACCGGCAACGGTTCGACATTGACCGTGATGGTGAAGTCCAGCAGGCGAAGCCCGGTCAGCCGATGAATCAATCCGGGATGAGTCATTTTGGGCCAGCGGGTCAGGACAATCATGGAGTGGTAATGTCCGTCCATCCAGAAACCAAAATCAGCCTGCCCGTTGCCCTCGCTGTGCCAGCAATTATCCTGAATCGAAAGTTCCGGGTCGAACGTTTCCAGCGGGTCATAATCGAACCGTTGACTCAGTGAGGGATTGAGGAAGGTGGCATAATGCCGGTAATGGTCGGTGGCACTCATGGGAACAATCCGCGCTCCCTGGCCGGAAAAGATTCCAGACAAAGTTTCGTGAACTTGAGTGAATTCAGCGTCCAACTGGTCCAGCAGCGCCTGGTAATATTCAGATAGGCCCTTTTCCGAGGGCAGTCCTTTGGGCGAGGTGTCCAGCGCGCGCGAGATGTAGATGATAAGTTTTTGCCGCCTCAATTTGCGTTCCGACATCAGCCGCCAGTAGCGAGCGAATCGCTCATTGCGGCTGCGTTGCGTCCAGATATTTTCCATTTTCCCGGTCTCGGCCTGGTAATGCAGCAATTCGCTGCGATAGTCGGAATCGCAGTAGTATTGAATCTGCAACCGCTGCCGGTCGTGTAACGAAGCCAGCAAAAGCGAGATTTGGTCCTGAAACTCATTCAGCTCTGAAATCTGCGCGTTATTGAGATCAGGCGGATGAAAGATAAATCCCCTGGTTGCATAACCCCCCTGCCGCAGCCCGTTGAAGATCAGCAAATCCCGCACAAAGAAACCATTGGGCGCGTCTTCAAACATGATGGGACTCCAAGGGATGAGACGGTTGCCGTTCAGGTTTTGGCCCGAATCCTTCGCCGCTAAACCAGAGGTCGAAACAATCGACATCATACCCTGGAGGTTTGCCTTGCCGGAAACCGAACACATAACCAAGCATCAAGGTGAATGGCACGGCCGCGACGATTGACGCCATCAGGAAACTCAGGTGCATGGCGCTGAATAGGAGCAACAGGATGATGACCGAGACGAAAGAACCGCCGGCGACGTACCAGAAAAGGTTGCCGTCCAGTCCCCACGTCTTGCCTTCGGAGTCGTCGGCGCTGTTGGTCTCCGTGAATCTGAGTTCCTGGGATTTCATTGGAACGTTCCCACATCGACGGTGGACCCGCTGTTGCCGAAGGCTGTGAACAATGCCTTCACGATTACCGGCGCGCCCGCGATAATGAGGCCGCCGATGATGGAGAGTTTGCCTGCGTCAGTGTCGCCGCGCCGAATGGCGAAACCTCCACCGATCACGCAGAGCGTGCCGAACAGGAATCCGATGAGCATGACGATGCCCAACGCCGATGATGCGCCTGATGACAGGCTGCCCGAAGCCGCTTGCGCGAGCATCGGTGTGAATTTTGCGATAGCTAATGTTTTCATATCTGCGCACATCATAGCTCGTTTTGGTAAGTGGGTTGTTCAGGCTTCTGAACAACTTACAAATTTTTTTGCGTTTAGATGCACGGATGCAAAATATCCCTGAACCAAAATCGGAAACCCTCGGCAAATTGCAGCGTCTTGAAGCGCACCTGCGTGAGCGCATTCGCGGACAGGACCATGTTCTGCCGCGTATTATTTCCGTGCTGCAACGCGGAGAATTGGGCCTCACGAAACCGGAGCGGCCCAAGGGCAGCTTCCTTTTTCTCGGACCCACGGGAGTCGGAAAAACAGAAGTGACTCTGGCGTTCACCGCTTTTTTGTTAAGTCCTCAGCATGTTTTTCGTTTTGACATGTCCGAGTATCAAACACAGGAACGGTTGCCGTTGCTCCTGGGAAGTTCGGCCAGTGAACCCGGAATGCTCGCGATGGCTTACGCCCGATCCAAGGTGGGAACGCTGCTCTTCGACGAAATTGAAAAGGCCCACCCGCGTGTACTCGATCTCGCCCTGCAAATGCTCGACGCCGCTCGCGTCACGATTGCAACCGGCGAAACGCTTGACTTGAGCGGCTATTATGTGGTGTTTACGTCAAATATTGGCTCGGCCGAATTGCTCAACCTTCAGCATTCCAGCGCGGCTACCTTGGAGCGGCATGTGTTGACACGAGCGCAACAATCGTTGCGCCCGGAAATTTATGCCCGTGTCACCGAAAAATTGGTTTTTCACCGGCTCAGTTACGATCATCAATTGGAAATCGCGAAATTGATGCTCCACCGGGAACTCACCTTTCTCCGCGACCGTGGATTCGCCTTGGAAGCGGATGCGTCGGTTCTTCCGTTTTTGGTGCGCCAGGGCTTTCATCCCAAGCTGGGCGCTCGGCCTATGCGGGATGCCGTCGAGAAATATGTGGGCGATGCCGTCGCCACAGATGTTCTGACCGAAGGCAAAGGCTCTGGCCGTCTCACCGTCGATGAATCGGCCCGCTGCCTTCTGGTGCGATGATTGATATTCGGGCGCTGATTGGCGGTTTGAGGATGCGTGAGTGGAACGGGCCACAAGGGAAATGGGGTGGCATCGTGGAACGGCGCGTCCGCAAACCGCCGATGAGCGCAAACCGAAACTCCGTGGAGCGAGCTTTGTCTGCTGGCGCATGGGGTTATCGGGCGCGCCAACAGTCAAAGCCGCTCCAAAAATCCTAAAAGCTACGCCCAAGCCAAATATAAATGCTTTTCGCCGCCATCAAACTCAGGGGAATAACCCGCTCTTGCTCCTTGGCGTTTGCACCAGCGGAAGATGGCAGATCGCATTTTTGCGTCGGCGGGCAATTCCATGACCAGCTTGTCAGTGCGCTGGGTGCCGGTTGATGTTGATTGGATGTCCACCGCAATTATTTTTATTGCACCCGCGGCGTAGAGTTCCTTAACCACATTGAGCGAGGGTTTGGCCCCTTTGAATTCTCCCAACACACGGCGTTGCGAACGACGGCTGCCCAAGAGCCAGCGCAATGCCTCGGCTTTGCGGCGGGACCGCAACAATTTTGTAACGAGATAAATGTGGTCGGGGTTCTCCGGTTGGCTGACTGCAACTGGATTGGAATCGGGTTTCATAAACTTTGCTTCCATGCTTAATTGTCCAAGTGCGCGGACTATACGATGTCTCACAAATCTCCTTGTTCAACAGCCTGAACATCTTTAAAGGCGTCTATGATTTGACGGCGGAGTGAAAGACGTTTATTCAGTTTTAGGCGCATTTTGCCTGCGAGTTCGGCAGCAAATGCGTCGCATTACAAAAACCAATACAGCTCCAGCAACAAACCCGGCACTGCCGTAAATCAGCTTTGCCTTTTTCATTTGCAGAGAGACAAATATATTATCAATCGGGTTCATCGTCGCCTGGATTCGGACAACCTTCCATGTGCCGTCTTCTTTATGGCACGCCGCTGTCCAGAACCCATTAAACTCTAGTTCTTTACCACCAGCCAACTGGACAGTTTCCTCGGTGGTTCCATGAGAAATAGCAACATCGTCAAACAAATCTGTTTTATCCACGTTGACGGTCACATGATAAGTCCCGCCTGTTCCAATGAGGCTTTGAATCTCTTTCCAATAGGATACCAGCCCGTCGTAGCCCTCCACGGCCTTACCGGTCACCATGACGCCGGTCACGTCCTTACTCAAATCGTTTTTGATTTTCGACAAATCGCCAGAATTAACGGCCTCCACATAGTTCGTCAGAATCGCCCTCAGGGAGGCGCGGTCGGCGGCTTCGTCGGCCTTAACCGAGATGTTCCAATAGGAAAAAATGACGGCGGCAATGATGATGAAGATTTGTTTCATTTTCATGGGGTTGTTGAGCGTGACTTAACCAAGCGGATTGTCATAGTTTGCAATGACGGTTTTCTTTTGAAAATGGGAATCCATTTCAAAAACACACAAGCATAGATTCCTGAGCCAAGCGCGCTTCCCGAAATTATATCGGCAACGACATGTTGTTTTGTCGCCAGCGTCGCGTACAAAATCAAGAGGGACCAAAGCCACAAGCTAACTCGCCAACTCCTACCGAGGCCGAGTTGGCGCAGAACTAACCCGCCGCACAACGCCGAATAAATTGCAAAAGCGGCATGGAGTGAGGGAAAAGCATGAAACGGGTTGTCCATCGCGACCAGCGTTTGATAGATGGCGTTTGTTCCCTGAATCCCGGAACGCGGACATGAAGTCGGCCAGAAAATAAAAACGACGTTTGCAAACATGCTGATGAGCATAACGCCTGTAGCGTAACGGAGAATCTGCCTTCGACTATTCATCAGGAACGGGCCAACGGGCATGAGCAAATAAACGGAGAAATACAGCCAGACCGCCGTGTCGGAAAACGGAATAATGCGGTCGAAAAAGCTCAATCGCATATTTGTCGCTGGAAAGAAATGATGCCATTGCAAAAAATGATACGGCAGATAAACCCAAAGGTTCAGCACGACCAGCAGAACGAGTTTCAATGGCAGCTCGGACCGCAAGCGGCCTACCATTGCCAATGTGATGCTGTTTCTGGTGTTATTCAAATCCAAAAATTTATTTGACACGCCTGCCTTCCTTCCACAAGGAAAAAGGCGGCGAAAGCAGACAGGCGCGAGTAACTTCGTTTGGAGAAATTTCCGTGCCGGCAGTCAACAGGGAATAGCCGCCGACCATGACCCGATCTCCAATTTTTAACGTCGCCAATAATAATTCCATGCGTCCGTCTTTGTCCCTGGCTAAAACGTGCGCGTTCAAGCGGACACCCGCGCCAAAAACCACATCGTCGCCAATGGCAAGAAATGAGCGGTCCGTGATCAAAGTCCCCGGCGACCAATAAGTTAGCCGGCCAATGCGCGCGCCCCACAGGCGCAACCAAAGTGAATAGACGCCGGGAATGAGACGCAGAATTTCCTCAAATGCGGGCAGACGGCAAAAAATGATTTGGAGCTGGAACACTGTCCACCAGGCAAAAAACGGTCCGCCGCCGACGGCGATGCGGCCTTGTGGAATCGGGACCAGAAATAAAACCAGTCGGGCGACGAACGGCGGGAACAGATACAGGGCGGCCAGAACAATTCCAATTCGCCCCGGCCAACTTGCATAAGGCATCAAGAGCAGGCCCGCCAGCAAGAGAACATGGACCAGCGGCAGAAAGTTCAGCGCCAGCAGCGCCAGTCGTCCGCTCCAACGGACTTCCGCCGAATGCGACACCGCTTGAACTGCCTTTAGTTCGGCAGCCACATTATCTGATAAATTTGCCAGCATGACGATTGTTGACTCGTTCCAAGGTAAATCGCGGCCCGCGCCATTGACGAAAATACGCCGTCCAAAAAGGGACTGGTTTGGCGCCATCTGTGTCCAAGTCAGGTAAATAAATCCACGGCACTGTGGGTGACAAATGGTGATTGAGATGCCAATGATGGTTCAACCAGATCAAGTCAAAGACCCGCCAAGTCCGCACATTCCATGCCCCTTTTTGCACGTCGCGCGGTGTTCCATAATGATGAATGTACTGTAAGGTTGACCAGATGAAACCAAAACCGCACAGCACCGCAAAATAATGCA
The DNA here is from genome assembly GCA_052325505.1 of Limisphaerales bacterium. GTDB lineage: Bacteria > Verrucomicrobiota > Verrucomicrobiia > Limisphaerales > Palsa-1400 > DASRLE01. Next base: position 18,868 of record JBKQUS010000155.1, on the reverse strand, counting down.
GAATTGGAATTTTGAAAAAGTAAATCATGGCACCGTGCAACAGCAGGGCCAGCGAGGCTTCCAATTGTATGAGCTGGAAATACTTAGGGTTGAGAGTTTCTTGCAGCGCGGCAGTGGGGCGGTCCATATTCGTTTTCAGCGCCAGCCATTTGGGATTTATCACCGCAATAAAATTACTGATGACAATCATCAACCAAAAAAAACCGGTGAGAATCCCGTAAAACTGGACGTATTTCCAAACCGGGTTTTCGCCTTCAAAATAGAGATCGAAAGCCTCGTCGTCGGTGCGGTTGCGCACATGATGACCGAGGTGTCCCTGTCGGCGGAGTTGAAATGACGCGGGAAAAAAGAGCGTGACCATCGAGCCGCAAATGTCATTGATCGCTTTTTGGGGATGAAAAATATCATGCTCCGCTTCATGGCAAAGAGCGTAGCCAGTGTTCATGACCAGACCATAAATTGCCGCAATCAACACTACGGCCCACCAACTCCGCACCTGGCCCGACGCCCACAGCAACGTTGTGCAAAGCGACATCACCAGTATCGCAAGACAAATATTTAATCGTCCCGGAATTGGATATTTTGGCGGGATCATATATTGCCTCCAGGAACATAACCCGGCATGACTTTGACTAAATATTTAAATTCCCGGCAGGCATCAAATTTTTTGAAAGTTCTTGACACGTTTTCCGGGCTATATAATGACCGCTGGTAGGCCGGATTGTTCGCCAAGGCGCGATGTTGGCGGCAAAATTCAGGATACTGCGATTGCAACAATGGGAACTCTTCCACCAAAGCAGCCATGATGCGCAGAGCCGCTCGTTTTGGCGTCGTAAAATACTCTTTGATCATCCAGGCAAAAATCCAGATGTTAAGCCGTCGAAGCAGGGAACTGGTCTTCGGCCAAACCCAGTCCAGCAACTCATCGTCCCAGCGCACATGGCCGATTTCGTCTGCCAGGTGTTTTCGCTGCACTGCGACAAAATGGGGCTCAAGCAAATCCGCTGACTTCAAAAATGACCGCCCAAAGAACACGGCCCGTTCCTCCTGGATGTGCATGAGCCAGAGTAAAAGCGGAAACCATCGCGGCCGCCTTGAAATCGCGTCCAGAATTCTGGCGACGACCGGCGGCATTTGGATAAAATGGAAATCTCGTTGCCCATAAATTTCCGGTGCGCATTGCTGGTTCAGCCGCCGAAACATCGCTGTGTGCTGTTCTTCCTCCGCTAAAAATTGTCGCAATCCACCTTTCAATTTTTCCGGCAACGGCTGCGACAAAAAATAGCCGAGAACATTTCGCGCCAATGCTTTCTCAAAAAACATGGTTTGCTCATTGAAATACAGTGCATTCAGTTGGTTGTATTTCAGTTTTTGAGCTTCGGTCAACATTGCATAAGCGGGCGTGAAATAGAATGTTGTCAATTCCTCCGGCATAAAGTGGCGGCAAAAATCAATTGTCCCGGACAAAGGGCGAGGCTCAGTGATTGCTGCTGTTGGTGAGGCACTCATGATTCATGTTTTTCAACGACGCTAAAGAATTGCTTCCAAATGCACACGAGGAAAGAGCGGTGATTCAGCCCGGCACGCATATTCGGCTCGACGTGCTTGGAATGAAATTTCGGCAGCCGGCTCCAGTGCATCGCCGGCCGCAAATGATGCGCCGTGTGGAATCCGTTGTTGAGAAAGAGCCAGTTGATGAAGCGCCCGGTGACATTGCGGGAATGGCCATAAACGGAATCATGATCACAATGCTGATGCTGGAGCAGATTGATCGTGACGATCCCCCATTGAGCGAACAACCACGGCAGACCGAAATAAAGGAGCGTTGCCCGCCAATCCAAAAGCACCAACACAACGATGAACACCAAAACAACAAAACGCTCCCGTTGAAGGCGGTGATACAGTTTGGGCTTTTTCTCGCGCCAACGCAAAATGTCGGAAGATTTGTTTCGATGAACCAATCCGACGACGACGAACGGAAACACAATCAGGTTTAACCAGTTCCGGCGATAACCCACCAAAGTGCTCCGAACAAAGTCCTGATCACTGTGATTTTGGCTGTGGTGGCGTTCATTGTGGACGGGAATGATAGCCGCAGTTGCCTGCCCCGTGCAGAAGCCCAAATAGTATTCCAAGGCGCGATTCCAACGGCGGCCCGCGAATGTCCGGCAATGAATGTGATTGTGTTTGATAATGCAGGCGATGAATGCAAGCACGCACGTTGTCAAAAACAGCGACCAGTGACGCAACCAGCCGGTCCATTGAACAAAAAACAGGATGCCCAGCGAAGCCAAAAAAAAGATGGAACGCCAGTCTGCCGAACGGCGCAAGGGAAGAATCCGGAAGGAAGGGAATTCTGGCCGGAAAAACTTCCAGCGTTCCTTTGTTCGTTGGGCAAATGAAATTTGCGCCTGCATTGCGATGAACATTAAGACGGCCGAGCAAATCTAACAATGGCAAACCTCGCCCGCCGGCATTGAAAAAATTTCCGTCCCCATCGAATTTATCAATCCCTTTTATCCGCCATTCCGCTTGAAGGCCTGCGGGATGAAGCCTATACCTTGTATGCGAGAAATAAGCAGGGATAACATTCATGCTCGACCGAAAAATTAAAATTGCCTTGGTTTCCCCGAAGGGGCCGCTTTACCGGCATCGCGGCGGCATTTGGAAAAAATCGCTGCGCTACCAACCTCTGACGCTGACCACACTCGCCTCGCTGTTGCCGGCTGAACTGCCGATTGACCTTCGCCTCTTTGATGAAGGCATTGCAGATGTGCCTTTGGGCTTGGATGCTGATCTGGTCGGGTTGACGGTGATCACGGGCACCGCCAAACGCGCCTACGAACTGGCGGACCATTTCCGTCAACGCGGCATCAAGGTCGTGCTCGGAGGGCCGCATGTGACGCTCATCCCCGAGGACGCAGCTCCCCATGCCGACGCGGTGGTCGTTGGTTACGCAGAGGATTCATGGCCAAGGTTGCTGCGCGATTTCGCCGTGGGAAAATTGCGCCCGCGCTATGATCAGGCTCCTGATCTTGATCTCTCCAACCGCCCTTTTGCGCGGCGCGAACTTCTGCCGGAACGCCATTATCTTACCAGCAATGTTTTCGAGGCAACGCGCGGCTGCATCCACAACTGCGATTTCTGTATTGTGCCGACAGCCTGGGGACGCAAACCGTTACAGAAGGCGGTCGCTGACGTGATTGCAGACATCCGCCAACATGGAGCACGCAAGCTTATTTTTGTTGACCTAAATCTCATCGCCGACCGCGAGTACGCGCAAGAACTTTTCTTCGCGCTGATCCCGCTCAGGGTTCAGTGGTACGGACTTGCCACCGTATTATTGGCGGATGACGTGAAATTGTTGGAGCTTGCGGGACGCAGCGGCTGCAAAGGCTTGTTGATGGGGTTGGAGTCCATCTCGCGGCAAAATCTCCGTGAAAGCCGCAAGGGCTTCAATTGCCCGGAAAAATTTGTCCGCGTCGTCGAGCGGCTACATGAACATGGCATTGCCCTGCAAGGTTGCTTCGTATTTGGCCTCGACCATGACGAGCCGGATGTTTTTCTCAAAACGGCGGAGTTTGCCGTGCAGGCAAGAATTGATTTGCCTCGCTTCGCTGTCGTGACGCCATTTCCAAACACCGCCCTTTACAAACGCCTGTCGGCAGAGGGTCGTATTCTCACAAAGAATTGGGAACTTTACGACGGGCAGCATGTGGTTTTTCAACCGGCAAAAATAAGCGTTCAAGAACTTCAAGAGGGAACTGAAGCGGCGTGGAAACACGCTTACAGCTTTCGTTCTATCGCGCGCCGAATCCGATATTCACCGGCCCCGTGGCCAGTGAAATTAGGGACGAATCTCGGTTATCGCTTTTACGCGCATAACTTGAGCCGGTTCTACAATTGCGATTGGATCATTGGTCGTGCTCCGTCCCAGCCGGAGATTCGGACACCCGATTCGCCGACGTTAGCCCCATCCTTGAGCCAGTAATGAAACTGACGATTATCCATCCCTGCATTGGCCGCAAACCCGGCCAGAAATACATCCGCACCTGGCAGATGGAAGCACTGCCCGCTGCGACGTTGGCCGGACTGACGCCGAAAGATGTCGAAGTTCGTTTCTATGACGACCGGATGGAATTGATCCCGTTTGATGAACCGACCGACTTAATCGCAATCAGCGTGGAAACTTACACCGCCAAACGCGCGTATCAAATCGCCACGGAATTTCGGAAGCGCCGCGTGCCGGTTGTCATGGGCGGCTTTCACGCCATGCTGTGCCCGGATGAAGTTGCGCTATATGCCGAAGCTGTAGTTTGCGGCGAGGCGGAGACGCTTTGGCCGCGGGTGATTGACGACGTCCGGCACGGCCGACTGGAAAAGTTTTACCGTCAAACCGACCGCCCCTCCCTGGCCGACCTTAAACCCGACCGATCCATCTTTCGCGGCAAGAACTATCTTCCCATCGGTTTGGTTGAGGCTGGCCGGGGCTGTCATTTCAAATGCGACTTCTGCGCTGTGCAGACCGTCTTCAAGTCCACCCAAATCCGTCGGCCCGTGGATAGGATTGTTGCCGAGATCGAATCCATGAAACGCAGGCGCAAATTATTCTTTTTCGTGGACGACAACATCACGTCGAACTTGGCGCAGGCAAAGGATTTTCTTCGTGCCTTGATCCCGCTGAGAATCCGGTGGGTGAGCCAATCGAGCATTAACGCTGCCCATGACCCAGAGTTCCTCGAATTGCTCACGCATAGCGGGTGTCAGGGCGTGCTTATCGGCTTCGAGAGTTTGAATTCGGACAATCTCAAGGACATGAACAAGGCATTCAACACCATGCGGGGTGGGTTTGAACAGGCGCTGGCCAATTTGCGGCGGCATCGCATCCGTGTTTACGGAACTTTCATCTTTGGCTACGACCGTGACACGCCGGAATGTTTTGCCGCCACCGTGCGGTTTGCCAGGGAGCACGCACTTTATATCGCGGCGTTCAACCATCTTACTCCATTCCCTGGCACACCGCTTTACGCGCGACTGCAAAATGAAGGACGCCTGCTTTACGACCGTTGGTGGCTCGACGACCGTTACAGCTATAATCGCATCCCCTTTCAGCCGCACAGCATGACCCCGGAAGTGCTCCAGCAAAATTGCTTGGAGGCGCGCCGTGCGTTTTACTCGTGGCGAAGTATAGGGCAGCGCGGTTTCGACCAAGTCAACCGGGGCAACTGGTTCATGTGGCGAAATTTCTTCCTGATAAATGCGTTTCACCGCAATGATGTCAGTCTGCGTGACCACTACCCGCTTGGAGATGAAACATGGCAAGGACCATTCTTGAACGCGAATTAACCCCGGCCTCAACTCACCGGGTTCGTTTCGCCCTCGCCGCCAAGACTGACGACGCGGACATCCGCCGTTTGTTTCGTGAAAACCCGATGCCCGGCGAAATCTCGCTGTCCTTTGAACATGAACCGAACTATTTTGCCGACGCCGATCTTCCTGAGCAAACCAAGCAAACCATTGTCGCCCGCGAAGAAGGACGTGTCGTGTGCGCTGGCTATTGTTCGATTCGCCAACGCTTCGTTAACGGCACACCCCGGCGAGTCGGCTATCTGGGTGGCCTGCGTTTGTGCTCCGGGCAAGCTGGGCGATTCGATATTCTGCGGCGCGGCTACGAATTCTTTCGCACTCTCCAATCCGATAGCCCGGCGGATTTCTACTTTACCAGCATCGCGTCCGACAATCACCCAGCGCGAAGGTTTCTGGAACGCGGATTGCCCGGAATGCCTGCCTATGAATTCATCGGAGAATTCGTAACTTTACTGTTGCCAGCGCGACATCGCCCTGCGACCTCAAACCGTGCAGCGGCTCTGACTCCGGCTGCCGAAGAACTGATCACCTTATTCAATGAGTATGGTTGCCGCCAGCAGTTCGCCCCGTGTTGGTCAAACGCTGAATTGACCGCGCTTAAACCCCTTGGACTCAGGGAAAGCGATTTTTGTTTTGTCCGCCAGCGGGGCCAAATCGTTGCCTGTGCCGCACTGTGGGACCAGCGGGTGTTTAAGCAAACAGTCATTCGCGGCTACACTCTAAGGCTGGCCTTGTTGCGTCCAGCATTGAATCTCACGGCACGCATTACTGGTGGAACGCGATTGCCCGCCGTAGGTCAGACATTGGCCAATGTTTTTGTCTCGCACTTGAGCGTCGCGCCAGATGAGTCGGATGCCCTGATTGCTCTAACCGCTGAGTTGCGCAGTCTGGCGGCGCAACGCCAAATTGAACTCCTCACATTCGGATTTGCGGCCAATGATCCGCGTTTGGCCACGCTTCGCCGAAGTTTTCGTGTTCGTGAATACCACACACGCCTCTATGTCGTGCGCTGGCCGGGGACAGGCGGTACAGCCGGTGATTTGGACGCCCGGATTTTGGCCCCGGAAACGGCTCTGCTATGAACGCCTCCTTGGAAATCCAATTCCGTCTTGTGCCACGCGCTGAACTTGCTCCTGCGCTAAAGAGTGAAATGTTTCAATTGATGGCGCAACATTTTGACGGTGTGACACCTGAACAGTTCGCCCATGATCTTGCTGAAAAAAGCCTCGCTCTTCTCTTGGAACGCCATGAAACACTTGTCGGATTCTCCGCCTTGCTGGCTTATACAACAACGATGGAGAGAAGACCGGTGAATGTGATCTATTCGGGCGACACCATCGTCACGCCTGCGGCGTGGGGCACGACGGCCTTGCCGCGGGCTTGGGTTGCCGGAGTGGAGGCGTTGCGCGCCGGGCTGCCGCCGGGACGATGCTTTTGGCTGCTGCTCACCTCTGGCTTTCGCACCTACCGCTTCCTGCCGGTATTCTGGCGCGAGTTTTTCCCTCGCTTCGACGCAGTTACACCACCCGACAAACAGCGTTTACTCGACCAACTGGCGCAAGAACGTTTTGGCGTGCAGTTCGATTCAAGTGTGGGCATTGTGCGTTTCGCTCACCCACAACGATTGCGCACGGGATTGAATGAGATTCCGCCGGGCAGGGAAAACGATCCGCATGTGTCATTCTTCCTGTCGCACAATCCCGGCCATGCGAACGGCGACGAACTTGCCTGCCTTGCAGAACTTTGTCCTGAAAATCTGACCCGCGCCGGCCGTCGCATGATGGCCCCTCAAACCTGTGCAACTCGCTGCGACCATCGCTAATTCGCTCTGGAGCGCGTCGAATTTGCCAGCTTACGCGCGGTTTCGGCGTGCATTGCATAGGCCAGAGATCGTGCAAGAATACAAACTGCGCCGATACCTTGAACACAGTGCGCACACGGCTTTTGGCAAGGCTCATGGTTTTAATACCATTCGCAATTACGAGGAATTCGCGCAGCGTGTGCCATTGGCGGATTACGATTCGTTCACGCCGTGGATCGCACGCGTTCGTCGCGGTGAAACCAATGTGCTGACACACGAGCGGGTCACACACCTGATACCAACGAGCGGGTCAACCGGAGCGCGCAAACTTATTCCGTTCACGGCGGGATTACAGCGCGAGTTTGACGCTGCTATTGGGGCATGGTTGATTGATTTACAGCGCCAATCACCCAGTCTATTGGGTGGCCCGGCCTATTGGTCGGTAACACCGGTTCTGGGTGATGAATTGGTCGAAGAATCTGCTGTGCCCATCGGTTTTGATTCCGACATGGCGTATCTGGGTGGAGCGCGGCAACGATTGGCAGAGGTGGTTATGGCTGTGCCCTCAAACGTGCAACACGCGGAATCAATCGCGGCATTCCGCTACAGGACGCTGCTCCGATTGATGCGTTGCCGGGAATTGCGCCTCATTTCCGTCTGGCACCCCTCCTTCCTCACTCTGTTATTGGATGCGCTTCCCGCCCATTGGGAAAAGCTGCTGGAGGACATCGCTCGCGGCGATGGCAATTCACTTGTTCCGTTGCCCAGACGCGCGGGCGAATTGCGCACCGCCAACCCACTTAAACCAGCCACCTTCTGGCCAGAACTGCGTGTGGTCAGTTGTTGGGGCGATGGAGCAGCGGCCCTAGCATTAACGGATTTGCGACGGCGTTTTCCTGATGTCTCGCTCCAATCAAAAGGGCTAATCGCAACCGAGGCATTCGTGACGCTGCCATTTATTGGGCAATTTCCACTGGCGGTACAATCCCATTTCTTCGAGTTTATAGACACTGCCGGAACCGTCCTTCCAGTTCAGGCGTTACGCGAAAGCGAAGAATATGAAGTGGTTGTCACGACCGCAGGCGGTTTATGGCGTTATCGCCTTGGCGACCGTGTGCGCGTGACAGGTTGGGTGCAGGAAACGCCATCATTGAGATTTATGAGGCGCGGCGTAAATACCTCTGACTGGTTTGGCGAGAAATTATCTGAACCGTTCATCGTCGCGGTCTTGCGCGAAATTTTTCAATCCGACACTCCGCGTTTTGCCCTGCTGGCACCGGACGAAGATGATGCAGGTTGCCGATACACGCTTTACGTAGAAGGCGCTGCCAAATCAGATTGGGCCGAAAAGCTTGATCGGGTGCTACGCCGCAATCCTCACTACGCCTATTGCCGTGATCTGGGCCAGCTTTTGTCTGTGCGTGTTTACATCATAGATGGGCAAGGTTTTGAAGCGTTCGTAACTCGGCAAGCCGCCCAGGGAGCGCGCTTGGGCGATATTAAGCCAACGATGCTCAATGGCGTTGCAGGCTGGTCAAATATCTTTCCTGGTGCTTATATGTTTCCAACAGCCAACATTCCACTGCGGCTGTAGTTCACCGCGTCACTCGTTGATGCTGAAACTCCACGCCAGAGGTGTCACGAAAAAGCGCCTTTGTCGTGTCTTTTCACGCACCACCTTTGAACACATCCATGATTTCGCAGCAATGTGAAACATACTTATTCAGATTGCTCCATCATTCGGGCTGTCATTCACGTTTCGGCGGATTCAGCAAGTCACGCAGCCCTTTTTTGTTTATGGTGACGGTCTGCAATGAATTCGTAAAGGCTTGAAGCAAACTTGCGTTGCCCAAAGAGGCACTGATTTTAAGAAGGATATTTGTCTCAACCCGAACATAACAAAAATAGAATTGAGTCGTGTGTGCTTTCCCATTTGGCCTTGAAGCCACGAGACTGACCGCTGTCAATCCACCCAGCTTTCCGATAGTAGCAGGCGTGATTTGTGGGAACCTACCATTATATTCACTCTCCAAGAATTGCTTCAGATGAGAAGCCTCCATAGGCATGATGGTTGGAGTCTTGCCCGGTCCAAAGTAACCCATCGCATCTCCTAATTGAAACCTGATGTCGCTCCATTCCTCCTTTGGGCCTCGTATATAAGCATAATGTAACAGAGGGGCGCCGCTTCGAGAAAACGGCTTGCGACTAGAGTTGCTAGGAGCTTGCACGGAAACTCCGCCATAAAAGTTCGGAGGGGGAGTATAACGGATGGCGTTTGCTACATCGCCAGAAGCATCCGCAATGCACCGGATAACTAAAAGTAATAGTCCGATGCAATAGATTGTTTTAGCCTTCACATTGTTATTGGACAATAGATGCAATTGTATTCGAGTCTCCTTCCCAGTTGCGTGAGCCATTCGTGTTGGCCACACCGGCAAAAGTAATATTCATAAACCCTTTTGGGTCTTCGTTGAGACGGAAAGACAAGTACACTTTGCTATAAACTTGGCTACTGCGGCTATTGAGGAAGAACATTTGATGGATAGATTGATACCATGTATTGTTGGTTGTTGACATAGTAAACGCTGCACTTGGCTGGTAGCCATTTTCTGGCGCAATGTAGGTGACTCTGGATTCAGCCATGGAAGTTTCGACAAGTCCACCGTCAACGGCTTCAACAGTCAAACTCCAATCTTGCTGAGTGCGGGTTGAGATTATACCGGCAGGACGGTTGACGGTGATTTTAATGTCCCCTCCGTTGGGAACAATTGCTCCAGTCAGGAGGTCAAAATTCATCGTAACGCCGGTGTTAAGAAGTCTGTAATGTTGGTTTATGTTTGCTAAAGGCTCAGAGCCTTGCAATTTCCACATTTTGACAACTGTAGGACTATTTGCGTCCGACACGTATGGGTGATCTTCCATGCCGGAGAATTTAAACAGCGTTTCTACTGATGCCAGGGCATATCCAACTTTTTGTGGCATCATGCCGATACTTTCGCCTTTTCCGTGGAATTCAAAGAATCCATTTGCATCGCTGGTTGTAGAAGGATGGTCGGTGCCTTCCCGCCGCCCGTTATTGACCATGATGCTTGCTTTTATCTCTGCACCGACTACCGGATTTTGAAACTGATCTTCTAGTTTGCCATAGAAGTTAATGGGCACATCGTTGTAGGTGGATAGAATTCCCAACATTCGCTCTTCTTTCGGTCCTAATGTGGGGCGCGGTGCGCCCGCTGTAATGACCGACACCGCCGGGGTATTTGTGGGAGCTGTTGACTGCGCCAGAGATGTTGGTTTGACGGTGGTCGCTGGCAGCACATTGGTGCCAATCGAGGTTGTCACTAAGGGCTGCGCTAGCCTCTTTGGGAACCAAAAAGCAACGAACACCAAAACAACAACGACTACGCAAAAAATAAAGAGTCGAATTTTCATTGTGATTTGAGGTCAAAGGCGTCATCCCCGAAGAGCTCGATCCAGTAGTTTTGCTGCTGCCAAAGGTCACCGCGAAATTCGGCGCTATGCCAAAAATGCTCCGTGTAGCTATTTCCTGTCGGGTCCGGTGGCCAGACCGTCGCTAGGTCAATGGTATCCACTATGTTATGGACCCCAGGAGTTGCGCCCAATGCAGTTGTATATGGCTCAGCAGCAAGGCCCATTACTTCATACCGATTATATAGATTGCTTACTATATTAAAATTAGTCAGGCCTGTTTCATTCGGATGTACTTTAAAGAAGCTGTTCCAAGGCGGAGGATCATTGGTAAGGCCACTGTAACCGTAGCTCCAGAGTCCGTCACTCTCCAACACGTCTTGGTCAGGCTTGAGCAATTGATCAAGCTGCCAGCGTCCGCGAGCCAGCGCATAATCATTGACGTTGTAGAAGCTAATTATCTGCCCAGCTCCATTGCCGTTGTTGGTGGCAAACCAATTACCGTAAATATTGGGCGTATCGGCCGCCGACGACCAGGGCGGATAACTAAACGAGTAATTAGCGACGGTTGGATCATAAGTATGAGCGGTAATCGCCGCTTGGCTGGCCACATAGGTGTTAACGACGTTGTTGGACCCGGCCAACCTCAAGGCTTCGCCTGCCACGACGTTGCCCATACTGTGTGCCAACATGTAAACCCCGCCCGGATACTGACTGTTAAGAGCTGTTAATTTATGGAATAGCCCCGTCGCTGATTGCCAAGCTTGATATTCGCTTAGATCGTAGTTATCTTTCTCGGTCGGATTGCTGGCCACGGTGGATATACCTACAAAACCAGAGCCAGTTGGCCACCGGAAAACACCGAAGCGACCTTGGTATCCTTGCCAATAGAGTCGTTTGTAGGCTGTTTCCGCAAAGCGGTCTTTCTCCCACGTCTCCATGTTCCACCCATGAACATAAAGAATATAAGGGGTTGTAGAATCAATGGATGGGTCATATGGGTATTGAAATGATGTAAATCCATCATCTCCCGCATTTGTGGCAAGGTTGTTTGGCGGTGCGCTGAAGCTCTCACCGACCGACCATCGCTCATACATCTGTTTTATGTCCGTCAAATCTAAAAATAGTGAAGCTTCGCCGACCTCGCCGCCCCATTGATTAGTGACCTCTAACACCAACTCATCGCTGCCAGCCGATGTTCCGCAGAAAATGAAATAGTCACTAGGGTGAAGTGTCGTCGTCGAAGCAAAAGCCTGACTGATCGAAGCGGTTTGAGTTGGCGAAACGTATCCATAAGAAGGATAGAGTTCGGAGAAAATTTGATTCACCCCCTCTGTTTCGCTAAACAAATAATTTGTTCCACCATTGGTTTCAGAGGCTTTAAATATCCGGATTCCCGCCCCTGTATTGTTTCTCCATTGCAGGGTGACACCGTAGTTTGGTGGTAGATTTGCGACCATGTTCGAAAGTCCCGGTATCCAAAGCCGGGCATAATCCTCCAAATCGCGTATATCTGGTATTAAGGGCGTTCTATCACTTGCCAGGTAATTGCAATCAGGTGTGGGAGCATCGGGCATAGCCGGGCAACCGGAATATGGCAAATTGTTGCTGGCCACATCATCGTCGTAACTGACTCCGTCATCCTCATCCGGCACATAACGGTCGTAGTTATTATTCACCCAAAACTGCATCGGGTTGTCCACGCTGGTTAGGTCGCGGTTGTCCATAACACCATTGTGATCTTTATCGGCCTGCAAGTCAATGACGTAAATGGCCACTTCCCCGTAATCGCCATTCCCATCGGGCGCGGTCGTTACAATGACTTTGCCGGTTTGGGTTGGGGTGAAATCAGCGCTATGGTTGGCGTTTATCGTTTCGGTATAGTCAACGGGGTATTCAAGGTTTGGCGAGAGGATGCCAGTCTGTATGGCGGCATTCGTGTCAATTTTGAACTTTCCGTTATAATTGGTTTCTGAGCTTCTCGGAACGTCTCCTGTGATGGGGTCACAGAGGTATGCTTGTCCGAAGCCCTGATCAATATAACTAAAATTATTTGTAATCGGCGTGCCGTCCGGTCGAACAGCGATGACTTCGGAATATGCCTGTAAATTTACGACCTTTCCGACTTGAGCGACGATAACAGGATTTGTCACGGCGACCGGGAATGGATAGCCATAATCCACAGAGATGTAATCGTCTTGAGGCAATGTGCCTTCCTCAGTAAACGCCGCAGGAGGATAGCTTCCAATGGACCAATCCTGGCCGGCCCATAGCGGATAGTATCTTCCATCAAAATAGTAATTTAGCGTCTTTAAAGTCGGAGTTTCAGTTTGAAGAGCAACTTCAAACGTAAAGTCGGTGGAAGGAATCTCGTTTGACTGGCCTGGGTAAAGTGTGACGGGCGCGTCACTGCCAATACGATATGTTGCTGATAAATATTTTAAACCAGCGGGATTGAAGGTGTAGGCGTCACCCCAAGAGTCATCGGGCATAACGAAGTAGTGATTATTATTCGTATCGGTATCGGTTTGAAGCGGCGCAAGCTCGGAGGTTGGAAACGAATATCCACTGCCTGGATAGTAAACGCTGTTCGTGTAAGCGCTTCCACAGTCAAACAACGTTTCGCCCACTGAGCAAATGGAGGTAAAATATGACGCAAAATCGACAGCTTGATAACTGTTGAAAACATGATCATATTGAAATGTTAAAGTTCCCCATTGCTCTTCGGTGGTTAGCGAATTGACGAAGTAATCATACACGAGACCCGTGGTGGGCGGATCGAAACTGGTATCATCAATTGTGGTCCATGTGTCAGATTCTGCCCTCAGATTCTGAATCAAAATCGGTCCCTTGATGCTGTCGTGGTTGGTGTAATCGACAACAGGAACCGGAACGCCGGAATATAAATTCCAGGTTCCAAATATTTCCGTTCCTCCGGGATAATTGGGGTTGTTAAACCAGTTAACAAATTGGGGCTGATACCTTTCAAATGTGTTGCTGGAGGTTAAGGTCCATAACTGGTCGTTGTTCACGCCTTGCATGGTGAAAAGCCACATGCCCGGTGGCAATTGATTCGTAAGCTGAAAAAATCGCCCAAAGCCCTGACCTGGATTGTCCAATGATTGTGTGGCTGGAAACTCTTCGAGGACGCCCGGCAACCCAGCGTCAGTGTTAACGCAGATCAGACGGTACCCGGCCATATTTGGTCGAACCGTATCCAACACCATCACCATGCTGTTGCTCGGCCCGTGAACCATGTGAAAATCAATTGGCTGGGTTTGGCCTGGCTGACTGTTTTGGTTGTTGGGGTTGAGTCCGCCGACATAGCTGGCCAGAAGCGTTTGGCCATTCGCGCCAAGAGCACTTGCGGATGTTGTAATGCTGTAGCCGTTCTTCACCAGCCACCAATCAGGGATGCCGTCGTTCTCCGTGCTATAGTTGTCGGCAATCAGCACCGACTGGTTCTCATAAACTTGAAGATTGTTGAGGCCGTGTGCGAAAGGATTCGGATTCACGTTCCCAGCATCTGGAATCAGAATGTCAGCGCCAATTTGAAGTTTTCCACTGTCGGGGATACCGTCGCCAGCCGTATCGGCACCCGACTCCGCATATTGGCTGGTCGTTATCGGGCTGAGATTCAGGTTCGTCACCCATGCAATGGCGCTGATAATCGCTGAGTTACTGAGGGTCACAGTTCCCCCAGACGCAACGCTGGCATTGGCGAGTGTCGGCGGCGTTCCATCCAGGGTGTAATATATTTGAGCGCCAGTATTGGTGCAAGTGAGGGTCACGGTCAGCGAGTTCGTAAAAACGGATGAGGTCGGCGACAGCGTTGGTGCGCCGGTAACTAAAGTTGTGTTGGTTGTAGCGGTATAAACAGCCGTTGTAACGCTGCTTTCTTCCAAACCAGTGCGCCAAGCCACAGCTTTCAACGTTGTGGTATTGGTGATGGTCACGCTTCCCCCGGAGACAATGATTGAGTCATTGGTAGTCGGATCAACGCCAGTAAGCGTGTAATAAATGACAGCGTTGGTATCCAGATCAGAAATTATTACCGGTTCGGGCATACTGTAGGTGCCGGCAGCCGGACTGAAGACTGGCGCTTTTGACGGGCTTACGTATTCCCATGAAACATCAAATGGGCCTGGGTTGCCCCAAACGTAACAGGCGCAAAAATAATATGTGACATCCTGCGTCGCGGTAAGCAGAAATGCACTGCCGCCAATTTGATAATAGTTTGGCCCAAAGTCAACGGGATACCCGCTGGGGCTACCGAAGTACCCGCCCATATCGATATAACCGGCCGGAACGAGGTTGGTGGGACTTGGGCCATTGGTGAGCGGAAAATCGTAAGCTACGATGAAGAATGCCGCCGCAGGACTGCATTTGGAACAATCGACGAATACGGTTCCATTTGAAGAGGCTGTCCATTGATACCAGACACTGCTGTCCGAGGAGATTGAGGCCCAGAAGTAGTCTTGGAGGCTATCGGTTTCGAATGTTTCAATAGTCGCACCAGCGGTCGTGCCGCTAAACTCACCAGACGTTCCAGAAAGTACAATCGCATTGGAAAAGTTATCATTGGTCGGTGGGGAATATGAGGCGGGAATTTGAATGATATAATTTTGGATGGCGATAGGGCTTTCATTTGTGCCGAGCCATGCCGCCGCTTTTATGGTAACGTTTGTGGTCAGTGCGATGACATTGGTTGCTTGTATCTGGCAGGAATTTGTCGTTGGGTCAGTGCCGTTCGTCGTGTAATAAACCATCGCATTGCTCGTGGCGCAGGTGACTTGCAAAGTCGTGCCGTAAACGTAAAGCCCCGACGCAATACTAAAAACGGGAGTGGCCGGAATAATTGTGTAAGTGGCTGTGGCCGGAACGCTGGTCAATCCGCTTTCCCAAGCTTTGAGCGTGAAATTGCCGCTGGGGAGATTCGTGATCTGGACGCCCGACGCAATGGTAATGCCGTTGGTGGCGTTCGGAATCGAACCGTTGGTCGTGTATTTAATTGACGCGCCATTCAACGAAAATATCGTTATGGTCGGAGTCGAAACATAACTTCCTCCCGGCGGTGAAATCAGAAGTTGGCTGACATAGGCAATATTTGGGTTGAGGCCAAGAATGTATTTGTCCCAGTTGTCGATGCCATCGCCAGAAGAGTTGGCATTTGGATCGACACAGGCTGTGGAATTGAAATAAAGCTCCGCCCACCAGTCGGGCAGCGGCGGGCTGTAATTGGTGCAAGTGCTCGACACCAGCGCCGCCTTGAAGAAAAGCGGGGCATTGGAATTGAGCGCAATTGGCGGCGCGGGAGTCGTTGAATTAGTAGCAAGGAGCGTCTGCCAGACGACCCAATTTGTGCTGGCGAGACTTTCATTAGTCAAGACCTCATACGTTATGTTTGACAGTGTATTGCAAATGCTGACAAAAGCATTCGTCGCGTTGTTCGTTATGGTCAGATAAAATTCGTTGTAAGCGGCATAATTAGTGGGCGAAATGGGGGCTGGTGGCGTGAAAGAATAGCCGGAAGGCCCACCTCCACCCGGACCATTTGTCCCACCATCGCCGCCGTCTGGCAGTCCCGGAGCGCCATCATCGTCCGAATGGAAGCCTCCTCCAATGCCAGGCACACTGTAGCCGAAATAGCTGATGTAATCTGAAATGGTCGAATAATTTTGCGCAACCTCGTCTTCGCTCAAAGGATAGCCGTATGAAACGAGCCATTGCAACTGACCTTGAAATTGATGCGTTCCCGCGTTGGTGCCTGTGGCGCAGAGGCTTCCGACACAAATACCGTCATTGGAACATTCCACAGTGCTTGGTTGGTACAGAATCGGCCCTGCGTTCGTGGCGAGTTCGCCGTCCACGTACAAAAACGAATTGGATGAGCTCCACACTGCCGCAATTTGATGCCAGTCGCCAGCGTCAAAGTCGATGGGCGTCCAAACCATTTGATTGCTGCCGCCCGATTGAGCCACCCAAACCAGATTGCTGCCAGACGGGTCAATCGTTAGCAGCCATGCGCCAATTGAAGCGTTTCGCGTGTAGGACCCGATGTCCCATATCGTGGCCCACGCTCCTGGGCCGCTTCCGCCGTCAGCGACGGAAGTCCAGTTTGCCTGGCACCAGATTTCCAGAGACCCGCTGTCCAGCGTAACGTTCGTCCGGTTGGTCTCAAAAACGTTTAGCTGGAGGAACGCCGGCACGTTGGTCGCAATACTCAGGGCAGTGCCATCGTAATCCCAGCTTGGAGTGATATTCAGGTTGGTGTAGGCCAGGGCGAGTTGGTGTGAATAGCTTTCCCACGGCGGCACTTCCAGCGGCCAGAAACTGCGGGCGGCGGCGGGGATCGGCGGCGGAGTGGGCGGGCCGGGTTGGCAGAACGCCGGGTCGATCAACAGGAACACAGCTAAAAGGATTCCGACCAAGTTGGCCAGGCGCATTTTGGTTTTCATAGTTATTTGTGGAGAGATTGGCTCACGGTTATTGTGTTGTTGAAGTTTCTTTCAAAACTGTTCTAGTGACTGGCGCGGTCCACGTCCCGTTCGCCTGATCGGCGTTGCGTTGGCGCGAAATCAATTCGGCTGATTCCCGCCCAACAAATAAAAGGCATTGACCGATTTTAAAGACGCTCATAAGGCCCGATTCTCTGATTCTCCACAGCGCACCCACTTAATGCCTCTTGCCAAGACGAGTCAAAATAATTCTCGTGGATATGCTGTGACAAATTTGCGTACGACTGAACAAAAAAGGACAGGCATCTCAGCGCGTACCAGCGGCCTGTTTTTGTCGTGGGTTTCATAAGACAGCCGCCATAATCAAACACACGGCCGGAAATGCAATAATAAAATCATCCGTTTAGCGGTGTAGAGCAACCGCCGGGTTTGAGGTTGTGTATAGCGGTGCGGTCGCGTTCTGATTACCGTGTCATCCTTGGCGCAGCCATCCGTGAACAACGGAACCGCGCCGGATTCAGCCAGGAGAAGTTGGCGGAAAAGGCCGAACTTCACCCCAATTACATGGGCCGGGTCGAACGCGGTGAGGAGCACGTCTCGCTGGCCGCGTTGCGGCGCATTGCCCACGCTCTTAAAGTGCGCCTCGCGGAATTGGTGAAAGATATTTGATTTCATCTCATTTCATAATTCGTCGTCCGCTCGCTGATTCTTTCACCGAAGCGGCCGACAACCGCTCTTTTTTGATTCGATCTGTAATCTTCTGCAAAAGCATTCGCCTAATCTCCGCCATAGCGCGCTCCGGCTTGCCGTGTTTCCGGTACAATGTGCGCTCATTTTCCATTTAGTTTCCTTCGTGGCCCCGTCGGCAGCGATATTCTTCGACTTGGGCCTCCAAGAACGCACAAGCGGCCTTGCCACTGACCGCAGGATGGATTCACGCGAGCAACGGTTTCTTCATTGTGATTCATGCGACTTGAGAGAGATTAGGAAGTGTTCCGCCAAATAGCAAGAATATATTCTTATCAATGAATTGATTTTTCTCGACGCAGGATATACAAATGCGTCGTCGCCGATTAGAATTTTCAGATGCTTTTGCGCTGGTGTTGCAACGACACCGGACTGCAAAAAAACTGAGCAGGCAGGCACTCGCCCACGCAGCGGGCCTCCACCAAACCTACGTCGGCCTGATTGAACGGAAATTAAGCAACCCTACGCTGGATGCGGCCAACGCGATTGCGGAAGCCTTGGAAATCCCACTTTCAAAGCTGATTACTGAGGCGGAAGCGTTACGGCAACATGGCAAACCAACGTCGCTTGTACCATGATGGAGTTGTTCCATCGGGTTCCAGAGGGCGGAGAACCGATTTCTTGAATCCCTTTTCACAGTGGACGAGAACGCACTGATGTTTTTTCATGTGGCGCAACTCGTAGGGTTTGATTTTGTGTTCGTCCTGGTCGTAATAATTGCGGGTTGTTGTCCCGTTGGAATAGCCCCAACTCCGTTTCGTCACTTTTCGCTGGCCAAGGAAATCGGCGCTATCGACTGCGCCTGCCTCATCGGCGGCTTTAAAGATTATTCGATTTCGCAAGTTGAGCGTCAAAACCCTCGCCTTGTCATTGCCCAACGGAGGAATAAACGACGTTGAGGATTGGGCGGCTGCAACCAACGTAGCGCGCGCCTCTCGGATACCTTCCTGGAAAAGATGCGGCAATGCATCCACCAGGGCGGCGGACTCAGCCAGGCCGACTTGATTCGTCAACTCAATCCCGTCATTCGGGGTTGGGCCAACTACCACCGCCATGTGGTGGCCAA
>JBKQUS010000154.1:0-4340 GCA_052325505.1 Limisphaerales bacterium | reverse complement strand
GCGTGTTGTTTAAAGGTCTTGTCAAACTTCTTCCGGTTGTTCTTGGATTGGATCACAGGTGCATTCATAGTTGCTTTGGCTTTCAATGTCTCTCTTTACCTGTGTCCGCTTTTTCGCGCAGGCCCATGCCGTCATTTCCCTGGTTGATGACTCTTTGATTCTCTTTTTTGGCGTTCACCTCCTCTCGTTAATTCGTGTGCCAGTGGGCCTTCTCGTGATGCTCATCGTCCTCGTGATTTATATCCTCATGGGACTGACTCCGATGATTCCCAAACGCGTGTTTCTTCCGCTCGCACTTTTCATTCTTCTCGCTCAACTGGTTCCGGTTCCATTTGCGATTTATTGTTACAGTTACATGCAGCAGGTTGAGTGGGGCTTCTCGTTCTGCCAAGTCATCCTCGGCCTGAGCATCCTCTACTGGGCGGGGGATGGATTTAAGCTCCGCTGGCCGCTGGTGGCGGAAGATCAACTCGCAGTCCGGCGTTTTAGCTGGCGGAACCTGGCCACATTCCTGCTGGCGAACGTTTTCGTGCTGCTGCCCGCGGTGGTTTTTTATCTTGTCCTTTGCGCTGCCCTGGCCGTGGACCACTTCAGCGAAGGCTTCATGTCATTACGCCCGGCGGGCTTGATGGTCCAGGTCAGAAAATACGTTCGCGACGACGGCAGGACGATCCAATTGTATCCCATGTCGCACATCGCCGATTCGGCCTTCTACGAGAAAGTTTCGCAATCGTTCCCGACCAACTCGATCATTCTAATGGAAGGAGTGACTGACGAAAAAAATCTGATTACGAACAACGTCGATTACAAAAGGTTGGCGGACTTCCTCGGGCTGGCGGATCAACATGAGAAGTTTGCGCCGAGCCGCGGCAAGAAGGTGCGGGCTGATCTGGATGTCGATCAGTTTGCAACCAACACGATTGACTTGCTCAACCTCGTCATGTTCATCCATGCCAGGGGTTTGAATGCCGGGACCTTGCCGAAGTTGCTTCAATACGCGCCACCGCCCAATTTACAGGACCAACTTATTGATGATCTCCTCAGAAACCGCAATCGGCACCTCCTGGAGGAAATCCACACCCGCCTCTCGCAATCGGACAACATCATCGTGCCCTGGGGCGCGGCCCACATGCCGGGCCTTGCAAAAGAAATCCAAAAGTCCGGCTTCCATTTGGCCGAAACCCGGGACTATGTGGTGATCCGATTCCGTTCCATTGGTAAATGAGTCAGCAGCCAACTCAGAATCCGGCACAGGACGTGGCGGGTTATCTGCCAACAGATCACAATCCGGAAGGCTTGCCTGTGTCGCGTCCCCATCATTTGGGACCCAATGCCAACGCGACTGCATCCTTGATCGCCTCACCGCGCAGATTCTGTGCGATAATTTTCCCGTCCGATCCGATCAAGAAAATTGACGGAATTCCAAACACGGCATAGTCCCTGGTCACGGTGTCTTTCGTCCATTCACCGAGATAACCTTGCAGCCATTGAATGTCCCGGTCCTGCACGAATTTTTGAGGCGCGCTGATCGTGTGGTCGAGACTCAGGCTGATCATGACAAATTGCGGGTCTTTGCCAAAGGCGTTGTAAGTCGCTTTCATGTTGGGCGTTTCCGCGACACACGGACCGCACCACGTCGCCCAGAAATCCAGGAGAACGTATTTGCCCTTAAAATCGGACAGCTGCAACGGGTGGTTGTCTAGTGTCCTCGTGGTGAAACCCGGCGCGGGGTCGCCGATATTCAAATGTTTGATTGCTCTAACCGCAACCGATCCCACTTCGAACGGTGCCTCCGGCTCGTTGGGGGGCGCCGGCGGCACAACAAGATCCTGCGCCTCAACCTGCGCCACCGTCGAACCATCCTGCCAGAGGTTGCCGGTCAGCTTGTATTTTCCGGGAGCGACGATGTCCGAACTGAAAGTGCCATCGGCCTTGACGAGAAGCGTACTGCGTTTGCTCATGGCCGCGGAAAATTTCCGTCCGGCATCGGTTTTCATCCAGTCTTGATACCACTTTTGAGCTTTATCCGCGTCCAAACCTTGCGGCACTTCGGGTTGTGTCACATCCGGCTGCAGCATCAGGTTAAACCTGCTCAAGTCCACGTCGCCGGCCAGGTCCGCATTCCGGCTTAAGCGGCCCTTCACCGGGCGGCCCTGTAAATTGATTTGCAGGATGTTTGTCCCGCCCGGCTGGACCTCCACGGATTGTAATTCTTGATAAGTCCAGGAATTGCCTGACATCGGCTGTTTCACTTCGATGCGGACAATTCCCGGCGGGGCATATGGAAAAATAAAATTCCCCTCCGTATCCGTCGCCGCTGGCTGCCGTGACGACCAATCGCGTTGAGCAGGAGCATCGCCCGCGAAGAAAAACAAATCCTCTACGCCTGCCGGATGGCCGTTCTTCAACAACGTGCCTTCAATGCGGCCCCACGACTGCAGCGTCAGCACAGGACTGTTGGTGAAATCCGATTTTTGCAGAACGGCAAAACCTGCGTCCGATGCCGCCACCAATGTGAAATCTCCATCCTGCGGTGGCAGTTCAAAGTGCCCTCCGGCATCTGTTTCAAAACTATCGCCCTCGTTGTTTTGACTGCTGACATGCGAGCCGCTAAATTGGAGAAAATCCCTGTTAGCTGCCAGAAGCACCTCCACACCGGTGGCGGGTTTGCCGTTCGCGGTTCTGACAAACCCGATGGTCCGCGGAGTTTTTTTGAGCTTAACATCCCACGTCACAACACCGTCCCCAAGCCTGATGGAACGCGATATCGCCGGCGCATAACCCGGAGAGGAAACTCGGAACATAAAGTCGAGAGGTGTCGGGCTGATGTTGATGGGCCAATCAAACTGGATTTCGAAATGGCCTGCCGTGCCTGTTTTTGCCTGGTATTTTTCAAAATGCCCGCCTCCGTTTTCCGGCCAGCCCGGCGTTATGGTGAAAGCTGATATTGGTGCGCCGGAGTCCGCATCCGTCACCGTGCCTTTGACGGTGAGCGGATTGCCAAGCGTGAAGCTCGTTTCGTTTGTGGTATCTGTCCGGACTCGCACCCACTCCAGGGCCATGTAGCCGCTCTTGGTAATGTTCAAAGAAATCGGTTTATCCGGTGCGGAATCCCAGGTGAATTCGCCCTTGGCGTCGGTTTGAGTCGTCCACTCGATGGTTCTGCCGTTGAAAGTTCCATTCCTATCGGCGAGTCCCTCAAATGAAACTTCCGCGCCCGCCACCGGCTCCCCGGCGATGTTCTTTACCCGGCCATGAATGACATTGCCCGGTTTCAGTTTCACATCCAGGGCCTCATTGGTTTCGGTTACGGAAACGGTCAAGAATACCGGCGCGAAGCCGGGTGCGCTGATCGTCAAGTTTTGATCGCCTGGCGCAAGCTTGTCCAAGTTGAATCTGCCGTTGGTGTCCGTCTCTGCCCTCATTGCGCCGCTCATGTAGCGGTCAAATCCGGCGAACACTTTCGCACCCGTCAACGGTTTGCCGGATTGATCATGCACGGTGCCCATGATTTTTTGCCCTCTCGATAATTTCAATTCAGCCTTGCCGCTGAAAAAATCCGCGATGCTGACGTGATAGCCTGGAATTCCAGGTCGGACCGGCCCTTCCGCATAAAATTGCGCTTGGGGGAAATCGCGATGTTTCACGGTGACACCAAGGACCTGAAAGCCCTCTGGTATTCCTCCAATGGACCAATGACCGCTCTCATCGGTTTGTGTGGTTGAGTCATCCGAGGAGACTGTTTCCCTTTCCCCGCCTGGTGTTACGGAGCCGCGATATTGCAAGCGAACCTCGGCTCCAATCACTGGCCGGCCATTTTCATCAAGCACGATGCCGCCAATCTTTTTAATGGCTGGAGAAAGCTGGAAAGTATGGGCACTTGGAATCTGATTCATCTGCCATTCCACCCTCCTGCTCCCATAACCTTCCTTGTCAACCACGATCGAGATGGACTTCGTGTTCGTGGAAGAATAACGCACAATCCCTTCGCCGCTGGCGGATGTATGAACAGGGGCGGCCCAATCACAGCGTTTGTCCGAACAAAACATGGAGATTAGCTCAGCCCCTTCAATTGGCTGGCCGGTCTTCTTGTCCTGCACGTGAACGACCAGAGAGTCATGAAACGTTTGCGGTTTAATCCAGGCGAGCGGCGGCGTGCCGGGGCGTGCCGGATCACGCTGGGCCACGGTCGCAGCCACCAAGACGTAGGAGCCTAGTATTACTTTGTTAAGTTTTTTGAATACCGAGGGGAGTTCGCTGAGCTTGCAAAGACTTTCATCATTCCCGAAAATCGTCGATTTTATCAATGTTTACGGGCCCCAAATGGCACTTTTTGTGTT
>JBKQUS010000153.1:0-41624 GCA_052325505.1 Limisphaerales bacterium | reverse complement strand
GCATTTGAATTTAAATCCCCCAGCCACCGTTTGGTGAACCGGGCGTGTGCCCGACGATTGTGATGTTTTCATTCAACATCAATCAGTTCCCAATCGGTGGCGCTTTTCCAACTGAATTGTTACGGCTGAGATCCTTGACCGACAAGCATCAAGGCAAAAGGAGTCACGGCTCCACGGAGTGTCGCCCTACCACGCCCTTAACCATGAAAACGGCACAATTCACAATTTACCAGAGTGCAAGCGCCAGCGGACTTTGGAAGAAGACGGTTGACCGAAAAGCAGTTTGGATTCAGGATCACCGGAGAACTTGGCGCGCAGACATGAAAGAGTTTCCATGACGCTTCGCGATGCTTCCCGCGAGGGCGTGTAAAGTCCGCGCCTTTTTGCTCTTTGGTTCATCGATGCGCCAGGAAAAATGGGGCATATTGATATGAAAACGACAAACGCATTATTCGGAGTCTTCACCCTCACACTGGCTCTGTCGGCACAGGTTCAAGCCCAATTCGCTTACACCAACAATGGCGACGGCACTTGCTCCATCACCGGCTACACCGGGGCGGGCGGGACTGTGGCCATTCCAACCAACATCAATGGCCTGACGGTCATCGCCATTGGGGATGGCGCGTTTTTTGAATGCACCAGCCTGAGCAACGTCACGATCCCCGGCAGCGTCAGAGAAATTGGGGACAGTGCGTTCTATTACTGCTACGACCTGACCAACGCCACCCTCGGCAACAGCGTCACCAACATCGAGGAAAACGCGTTCGCGGGCACCGGCTTGGGCAGCGTTACGATACCCACCAACGTCACCAGCATCGGTGATGCTGCCTTCGAAGATTGCGTCAGTCTGGCCTGCGTCACCATTCCCAACAGCGTCGGCAACATCGGAGAGAGTGCGTTCAATTACTGTTACAACCTGACCAACGCCACCCTCGGCAACAGTATCACCAACATCGGGGATAATGCGTTCGGAAACTGCGCCAGCCTGACTGGCATTACGATACCCACCAACGTCACCAGCATCGGATATGCCGCCTTCGAAAATTGCACCAGCCTGACCAGTGTCACCATTCCCAACAGCGTCACCAACATTGGAGATTATGCGTTTTCTGGCTGCACGATTCTGGCCAGCGCCACCATCGGCAACAACCTCGTCAACATCGGGAATAGTGTGTTCGCTCAATGCACCAGCCTGACCAGCGTCACCATCGGCAGCAGCGTGACCAGCATCGGGGATAGTGCGTTTGCTCAATGCACCAGCCTGATCGGCATTTATTTCAGTGGCGATGCCCCCACTGCTTCCGGCAATGCCTTCGAATCCGACGCTAATGCGACCGCATATTATTTAGCCGGCGCCAGCGGGTGGACTAACACTCTTGCTGGTATTCCGGTCGTGCTGTGGGTCCCCGGTTGGTTGCAAGTGGCCATCGCTCCGGACGGAGCAATCACCAACGGGGCGAAGTGGCAGGTGGATGGTGGAGCGTTGCAGGATAGCGGAGCGACCGTTTCCAGGCTGTCAGTCGGCTACCATACGGTCAGCTTTAGCACCATCAACGGATGGATAACCCCCGCCAACCAGACTGTTTCTGTCAGCAGCAATTCAGTGGCCACGGCGACCGGCGTCTATGTCGCCATTGCGCCAACCGGATCGTTGGAAGTGACGATCAGCCCGGACGAAGCAATCACCAACGGGGCGAAGTGGCAGGTGGATGGTGGAACATCGCAAAACAGCGGAGCGACGGTTTCCGGGCTGTCAGTCGGCTACCACATCGTCAGCTTTACAACAATCAGCGGATGGACCACCCCCGCCAGCCAGGCTGTCTCTGTCAGCACCAATTCAACGGCCACGGCGACTGGCGTCTACGTTGCCATTCCACACATTGGGTTGTTGCACACGGCAACAACATTGAGCATCGCGCTGACAGCGACCATTCAACTGCCGGATAAGACGAAGAGGGGCGACACCAATATCACGACGAGCGCCACCAAGGAGGTAAGTTTCACCTCCAAAGACATTTTAAAGCTGCTCGCAACCAGTCTTGGCTCGCCTTTCCCAAGTGGCGTCCATTTGGCCCGGGTCGGCGGCAGCGTGGAGGCGCTGAACAGGACGGGCTATCGCACAAACCTCTCTGCCTATATCACCATCGATAATCCCTCCGGCGCTGCCGTCGTTTGGGGCGCCACTAACTCAGCCACAGACACGCAAAACGGCTCTGGCGAGGTTTTCACGATTGTCAGATTTGCTGATGGAAATGGAAACGCCTTCATTCTTTACGGTCTCACCAAGGAAACAATTATCCTGGCCGCTGAGAATGCAGACGGCGATCAAACCGAAACCGGCTCATTTTCAGGGGACGTGGTTGGATATGGAACGCTCGTTGACACTGAGGGAAATACAGACACAGCGGTATTCTCAGGAACAATTTCGGGCAGTGGCCAAGGCCCTGTGACTCCAACAGGCGCTGTTGCGCTACCCACGCAGCTGCTGCCGGTAATGATATCACAGTTAACCAACCGTCTGCCGATCAGGCTGTCGCCGATTCCGTTTCCGCTGGTGCCGATACTGCCGCCCTCAGTCATACAGGCGACGAACATACAGGTGACGAATTGACCGTATTGTTTGTGGTCCTCAAGCCTGTCAGGCTTGAGCTGATTCATGACTCGTCCCCTTCGCCTCGAATACGCCAGCGCGGTTTATTACACCATGTGGATGGCCCATTTTGGCCAGCCCGCAGCGAACCCCGAAACATTTTCGGAAAGGGCCGCGCTTTGACCAGAATTATGCTGTTATGCGGGCTTGACCGGTTTACGGGCTGCTGTAGTTTCGCCTGACTCGAACGATGAACAGGCGATCATTTATCTTGGGTGTGGCAACAGTGGGAGACCGCCTTATGCGCAAAGGCTTTATCCTGGCATTGCTGGCTGGATTTCTGGCTGCTCCAACCCACGCTCAAACCAACCTGTGGCAATTAGCCAAAGATTCCGCGTCGGTCCACCGCATCTCGACGCTCTTCACCGCGCAGGATGTCCGTGATTCTTTGTCGTCGGACGCCGCGAGCGACGAAGCCATCCGATGGTGCAAGGCTGCTGGCGTGACGAAGGTCTATTTGGAGGAATTCCGCAATGGCTACCAGGCGGACCGTGCGACGCTGGTGCGGGCGCGGGATCATTTCCTGGCGCAGGGTTTCCTCGTTTCCGGTTGCGTGACGACCACCCAGGTCGGAAAGCCCTCGGATCATTGGTCCAGCGAGATCTGCTGTTACACAGACCCCGCGACCCAGGATCATCTCCAGTCGATCTTCGAATACGCCGCCGGCCTGTTCGATGAGATTATGATCGACGACTTCTGGTTCACCGATTGCACTTGTTCCATTTGCGACGCGGCGCGGCGGAGCCAGGTCGTTACCATTGGCTCGCGCACCTATCCTGTCAGTGGTGATACCTGGTCCGATTATCGCGGCGAGCTGATGCTTCGCCTGTCTGAGGACCGCTTGCTTGCCGCCGCCAAAAACGTCAATCCAAAAGTGCGTCTGATTATCAAATATCCCCAATGGTACGACAGGTTCCAGGAGCGAGGCTACGACGTGACACGGGAAACCGCCGTATTCGATCGCATTTGGGTCGGCACCGAAACACGCGACTATACCAACGCCCAGTGGGGCCACACCCCGCAGTACGAGGGCTATTTTTTGATGCGGTGGCTGGGCGGAATCGGCGGCGAAAAGTGCGGCGGCGGCTGGTATGACTGGCTTGGCACAACGGAGCACACTTACGTGGAACAGGCCCGGCAGACAGTGCTGGCCGGCGCGCGCGAATCCATGCTGTTCGCTTTCGGAGGGCTTCATCATGACACGGGGCCGGCTGACATCGAAGCGTTGCGAAACAACATTCCTGAATTGCTCGCTGTCGCCCGCGAAGTCCAAGGCCGTGAGCCGGTGGGAATTGCCGCCTACAAACCGCCCAACAGCAGTCCCGAGGATGAACCGCGCGTCTTCGATTATGCCGGGATGATCGGTCTGCCTTTGGCGCCTTGTCACCAATTTCCAACGAATTCCCAGGCCGTGTTCCTTTCCGTTCATGCCTTGACTGATCGCAAGCTGCCGTCGGAACTCGGCCAGTTCATCCAGACGGGAAAGCCGGTATTAGTGACAGACGGTTTGGCCCGAAGGATTGGGAACCAGGTCAACCTCACGGCGACCAACGTTTATGTGCTGAACGTGAAGGCGCATCCTGATTCCCTGCTCGAGCTGTCGCAAGCGCGGCTGGATGAGCTTCGCGCACCGTTGCTCAGCGCGCTCCAGACGACCTTTCAAGCCCCGAACCGGGTTGCGCTGTATTTATTCTCGACGGATCGCCGGGCAGTTCCAGCCCCAAACCGGGCGGCGCTGAATTCATTCACTTACGAAGGGTGGGTGGTGGAGAATTTCAACACCGAGCCGGTCACTGTCGTTTTGAATGGGCAGAGCCTGAACATCGCCGCGCGCGGTTGGATTTGCCATTGGAAATAGCTTGCCCCGCAGAGGCTCCAGTTGTTGCTTCTCCGGCAAGAGGGGGACAACACAGGATAGTTCGTGGGCCGGACGCGCCGGAGGCCGGCGTGCGGAAGCTCAACCCTGAACATTCCGGCTAATTCAGGGTGATTTTTGCTAAAAAACAAAATCAATTTGTTCTTGGATGCTTGTCGGCGCTACGCGCCGATTTCGAGCCGCAGGCTCGACGCTACAATTGCATCAAGGCAAAGGAGTGCCAATGGCAAACTTTACGGTCCTATTTGGATCCGATAAAATCTGGCTGCGCTGGTGGAATTCGTGTCAACCAATGTGAACGGCGTCACGGGAGAGTACGTCGTGAATAATGTCTGCCAGTTAATCAAATTGGTCGAAGTCCACAAAGTGTAATCAGGGCCTTCGGGTCCGCTGGCGGTCATGCTGACTTGTCCCTGGGAAAGACTTATTGAACTTAGCACGGGATTCGTAACCGGGTTGACGACCACATCGAAGCTGTTGGTTGCGCTTAAATTCGGCGAGCCATTATCAGTAACCTGAACTTTAATCAAATTGGTCGTATTAGCCTGGGTCACGAGGGGCCGCCAACTGAAAATCCCGTTGGAGGAATTCACCATTGCGTTGGCGGGAAATACATTTGCCGGACTAAACGTCAACGTCTGCGGCGGCAAATCGGAATCACTGGCTGTATTGGTCACCAACAATGTCACACCCGCGTTGACCGTTTGATTGGGCACCGCCCCGATGGCCGGCGGTGTGTTGCCTTGTCCAACAAACGTCACAACGCTCATGGCGGGCACGTCGTAGGTGAACGAGGAATTGGTGACACCTACCGGCGATTGCTGGGCCAGTGAAAGTGTGGCCGAAGTAATCCATGGCGTCACGGAAGCCGCGGTGAAATTGGCCAGGTTGAAGGTTTGTATCACGTCGGTTGCCGTATTGGTATTGACCACTACAATTGCAAAGGCGGTCGATGCCGAATCCTTGTAAGCGCTGATCAAGGCTGACGATTGGGATGAGGTGGCATCCATGCGGTAAAAATTGGGACGCACAAAGCGGCTGTATTGGCCAAAAGTGAACAAGCGTTTGGTGGGGTTGGAGCTGGTGTCCAACAACCCTTCGTTATCGGAGCCGTCGGCCACGAGCCACCAATAATGATAGGCATTGGCCTGGGCCTGGGTCATAAAGAGATAAATCCGCTGCGCGTAGTATACGCCATTCGCGATGCTGCTGTCGCTGCCGGAAAGAAGTGCGACTTCCGTTTCCCATAAGGCTTTGCCGGAAGTGGACAGAGCCGCCGGGGTTGTTTGATCTCCGGCTGAATTGTCTTCAACGTAATCGTGGTTGGCGATGATGCTCACATCGGCCGCCGCACCCGGGTCGTTCAAGGTTGGAGTATAAAGCGCGGTATCCCCTGACCAATCCTGGCTCTCCGGAACAATAATTTTTGTGGAACCCAAACCTCGGGCAGCCAGCGCGTTGTAAAGGTTGGTGACAAAATCATGAATCTGGGCTCCTGTCCACTGGCAGGCTTCATAAGCGGTCACTTCCGCGTCCGGTTCGTTTTGCACGGAGATGGCATACAGATTGACACTGTAATTAGTCTGCATGCTTGCGACGTAATTGGCAAGCTGGCTGGCATAGTTCAGATTGGTGATGTTGTTTCCGCTGCCGAGATAACTGCCGCCGTCTATTCCACCGTCTGTGGCCTGGTTGGTATCATATATGTCATCAATGCTTTTAAACCCTGCCGCCGGCGTCCAGGGTGTGCTCCAAACTCTTGCACCACGGGCCTGAGCCAGTTGCATAATCGACGTCTCTGCTGTGCCGGGGATGGCGGTCGCGGAAGTCGTGCTGGCAAAGGTGATATGGTTGCGCAGCAGGGAAAGACCAACGCCGTTATACGTCGCGGACTTGTAAACGACATTATTGTTAGTGGAAAAGAGCAGGTCGGCTTCGGCTGTCGTCCAACTGCCATCCCAAGCAGACGAGGCGCCAAAACCGTCAATCCGTTGATGCACGCTGTTCCAATTCACGGCGGACAAGCCATTGATGGGTGAATTGGTGCCACCGGCAAGCTCTATATCATCCACGTACATTTTTGAAGTTCCATTGAGTGCGTTGCCGTACGTTTCCAATTGAATGGTTATCCCGTAAACGCTGTCAGCCGTGCTGACGGGGACCGAAAAAAACACCCAGTTCGTGTCGCCAGCCGGCACATAATAGTATGTGCCAATCTGGGTGGGCGGATAAGCTCCGTCGGGTATCGTGTTCAAATAGAACGCGATGGAACCATACGAGCTGGTGGTGGCATTTGTCGGTGAGCTTGGGTCGAAACGTATGAAGCAGGAAAAATTGGTTATGAGTGCGCCATTCAACGGCGGATTGTAATCGCCGGCCTGGCCGCTCCAGACCACGCTTTGCTGGTTTGCTCCGGTGAAAGTGCTGGTAATCAGCAAGGATCCCGAACTTGGATTGTTGCTCACATCGCTGGAACTCCACCCATTTGTGACATAATTTCCAACCCCATTAGGCCACACTCCCCAAGCCGGAGGACTGGCGGAAGCGCGCGTATCAAATGTATAATTCGTGATTATGAACGATTGGGCCTGGACTGAAACAGCACATATGGCCGGCAGAACGAGCGACACAAGGCCTCGAACAGATTGCATTAGAGATTTTTTCATGGGTTTATCAGATTAAAAACGGTTTGCCACAATTCATTTGCTGTGCTCGGACAGTTGAGGCAACAACAAGGCGGAAGGCTTTTTTAGGCTGTGACTATCGCTCCTCTGGCTCATTGACTTGGCAAGTTTTGCAAGTTTTTGCTGAAAAGTCAAGCCCGTTTTGTCACAAAACAGGGGCATAAAGGTGGATTGTCCATTGCCTGACGACCCATGTTAACTTTGATGTCCCGGATTAGATAACCCTTGCCATAACATCACGGTTTACAGCGTTGGTCAGGCCCGCTAAAGTGTGACCCATGAAGAGAATTCCACTGTCAACGGCTGCGCTGGCGCTGGCGCTGGCGCTGGCTTGCGGCGCGGCATCGGGCCAGCCGGCGCAAGGAACATTCGATGACCACCAGAACATGATGGATCAGCTTGGCGTTAAAAAGCTGCGCCCCGGTCCTGACCCGAAGAACCAAGCGACTTTCGACGAAGCCATCGCCAATCCTTTCAAGGAGAGCATGCCCGATGTTCTCACCATGAAAGACGGGACGAAAGTGACGCGCCCGGACCAATGGCCCGCTCGACGGGCGGAGATTGTGGAAGACTTCGAGCGCGAAGTGTACGGACGCATCCCGCACAATGTTCCGCGCGTAAGCTGGGAAGTGACCGCCACCACTCCGGGCACGAACGGCGGGATCGCAACGATCACCAAGACATTGTCCGGTCATGTTGACAACAGCGGGGACCCCAATATCACGGTGAACATCCAGGCCAGTTTCACCGTCCCGGCCCGCGCCACGCGCCTGGTCCCGGTGATGATCGAATTTGGCGGCGGTTTTGGGTTTGGAGGCGGACGCGGAAGGCTTGGCGGGCTTTCCTGGCGCGATCAGGCCATTGCCAAAGGCTGGGGCTACGGCAGCATCAACCCCGGCAGCATTCAAAGCGACAACAATCATCTGACCAAGGGTATCATTGGTTTGGTGAACAAGGGCCGGCCCCGGAAACCGGATGATTGGGGGGCATTGCGCGCCTGGCAATGGGGCGTCAGCCGATTGATCGACTATTTCGAAGCCAACCCGGACTCGATGGTGGATGCAAAGAAGGTGGGCATCGAAGGCCTTTCCCGCTACGGCAAAGCCGCCATTGTCACCGAAGCCTTTGAGCCGCGGATTGCCGTGGGCCTGATTGGTTCTTCCGGCGAAGGCGGCGTCAAACTGCACCGGCACGTTTATGGCGAGGCCGTCGAAAACCTGGCCGGGGGCGAGTATTATTGGATGGCCGGGAATTTCATCAAATATGGCGCTTCCGATCCATTGAAGACGGCGGCTGACTTGCCGGTGGATTCGCATGAATTGATCGCCCTCTGCGCCCCACGTCCCTGCTTCATCAGCTACGGCATGGTGGAGCATGGTGACGCCAAATGGGTCGATGCCCACGGCAGCTTCATGGCCGGCGTGCTGGCCGGGCCGGTTTACCGGCTGCTTGGCAAACGGGACTTCGGGACAGCGGGTAATTACTTGACAGACCCGATGCCGCCGGTGAAGCAATTGATTGGCGGCGAACTGGCCTGGCGCCAGCACGAAGGCGGGCACGACGTCACGCCCAACTGGCCGTCGTTCTTCCAGTGGGTGGGCCGCTACATCCAGGCCTCTCCCCTGCCCGCAACGGCGGTCTCGAGGCAATAAGACGGAACCGAAACCGGCGGGGTTCTCTGGCATGGTTGCGGCTTAAGACTCCGGGCGTTCATACCGATACTGGATTGATGACAGATCACAAAATCTCAACGGCCATTTTTCAACCGCACGCAAACCAGGCAACGAAGCGCCGGACAAACTGCCGAATACTCCGCCCGAAGGCAGGCAGCCCAGCGGTTACTTGACGCGCCGCCGCGTTTCCGGTAGGTTGCATCCTGAGATTTCTGTGAGCACTCCAATGAACAATTTTCTGGTGCCAATGGTGGTCGAGCAAACGGGCCGCGGCGAGCGCGGCTACGACATTTACTCGCGCCTGTTGGTGGATCGCATCGTTTTCCTCGGAACGCCGGTGGACGACATGGTGGCCAACGTCATCATCGCCCAGCTCCTGTTCCTGCAAATGACCGATCCGAAGAAGGACATTCATCTTTACATCAATTCGCCGGGCGGCAGCGTAACGTCGGGACTGGCGGTTTATGACACGATGCAGTTCCTGACTTGCGACGTGAACACGTATTGCATCGGCCTGGCGGCCAGCATGGGGGCGGTGCTGCTGTGCGGCGGCACCAAGGGCAAACGTTTCGCGCTGCCCAACGCTGATGTCATGATCCATCAGGTCCTCGGCGGGGCCGAAGGCCAGGCCAGCGACGTCGAGATCCGCGTCCGCTACATGTTGCGCCAGAAGATACGGCTCAACTCCATCATCGCCAAACATACCGGCCGGCCCATCGAGCAGGTGGAGAAGGATTGTGACCGGGACCATTTCATGACCGCCGAGGAGGCCAAGGATTACGGTTTGGTGGACGAGGTGGTCAAATCGCGCAAGGAAATTCCCGGTCTGACGGACGCCAAGCCGGCTGACAAACTTCTCTGAGCAACGCCATGGCACGCCCCAACAACATCACTCTTTGCAGCTTTTGCGGAAAGTCGCACGCAGAAGTCAAAAAGCTCATCGCCGGCCCGGGCGTTTACATCTGCGACAATTGCATCACGCTTTGCAAGAGCGTGCTGGACAAGGAGCTTTCGGCCGAGAACAAACGGACCACTCCCAAGTTTGGCGTGCCCAAGCCCGCCGAGATCAAGCGGCACCTGGACCGGCATTGCGTCGGGCAGGATCATGCCAAGAAGACTTTGGCCGTTGCGGTCCACAATCATTTCCGGCGGCTGTCGCAAGACCCTCCCCCCGCGGCTTCCCGTGGGGCCTCGGACGAACTGGACACGGCCCGCCATGCCGAGGTCGAAATCGAGAAAAGCAACATTTTGCTCATTGGTCCGACCGGTTCCGGCAAGACGCTCCTGGCCCGCACCCTGGCCAAAATTCTCGATGTTCCCTTCGCCATCGCCGACGCGACAACGCTGACCGAAGCGGGCTACGTGGGTGAAGACGTGGAGAATATCATCCTGCGCCTGCTGCAAAACGCGGATTATGACGTGAAACGGGCGCAGATGGGCATTGTTTATATTGATGAGATCGACAAGATCGCGCGCAAGACGGAGAACGTTTCAATCACGCGGGACGTGTCGGGCGAGGGAGTGCAGCAGGCGCTGCTCAAGATACTGGAAGGGACCGTTTGCAATGTGCCGCCCCAGGGCGGGCGCAAACATCCGCAGCAGGAATACATCCGCGTGGACACGAGCGGCATTCTGTTCATCTGCGGCGGCGCGTTTGTCGGCCTGGAAAAGATCATTCAGCGCCGCCTGGGCCACCGTGTCATGGGCTTCGGCACCATCGAAAAGGGCCACCAGATCAGCACCGCGGATCGCGACAAGGTGTTGCGGTTCGTCGAGCCGGAGGATTTGATTGGTTTCGGTTTCATCCCGGAATTTGCCGGGCGGCTGCCGATGACGACGGTGTTGGAGGAATTGACGGAAGACCAGTTGGTTTCAATTTTGTGCGACACCCGGAACGCCTTGACCAAGCAATACAGCAAGCTCCTGGCCATGGAAGGCGTCGAACTGGAGTTTACGAAAGACGCCTTGCGCGAGCTGGCCGCCCAGGCGATGCAGAAGGGCACGGGCGCACGCGCCCTGCGCAGCTTGTTGGAGAAGTTGATGCTGGACGTCATGTATGATATTCCGACTGACGAAGATATTGTCAGCGTGACGGTGAACCGGCCGGCCGTGCTCGGCGACGCCAAGCCGCTTCTGCGGCGCAAGAGCGACCAGGCCGCGGCTTGAGCCGGCGGCGCGCGAAAGTCGGCCAGGAGGCGGGAGCTTTTTGTGGATTTTGACCCGAACCAATTCATTGCCAGTAATGTCCGCGCGATTCCGCGCTCGGGCATCCGGGATTTTTTTGACATCGTCCAGAACACCAAGGACGTGATCTCGCTGGGCGTGGGCGAGCCGGATTTTGTCACGCCCTGGCACATCCGCGAGGCGGCCATCTACGCGCTGGAACGGGGCAAAACCACTTACACGTCAAACCTGGGATTGCTCAAGTTGCGCGAGGCCATTGCCGCCAGCCTCGCCAAACATTTCCAGGTCCGTTACGACCCGAAGACCGAAATCCTCATCGCTGTCGGCGTGAGCGAAGCCATGGACATCGCCTTCCGCGCGGTCATCAATCCGGGCGACGAAGTGATCTATCATGAGCCGTGCTACGTGAGCTATTGCCCGGGCATCTCCCTGGCCCACGGCGCGCCGGTGGCGGTTTCGTGCCGGGCGGAGGACGGCTTCTCCGTCACGGCGGAAGCGATTGAAAAAGCCATCACGCCCCGCAGCAAAATCCTGGTCCTGAATTTTCCGACCAATCCCACCGGCGGCACGATGGACCGCGCGGCCCTGGAAAAAATCGCCTCGGTGGCGCGCCGCCATAATCTTCTTGTCATGACGGACGAGATTTACGCCGAGCTGACCTTTGAAGGGAAGCACGCCAGCTTTGCCGCGCTGCCGGGGATGAAGGAGCGGACGATTTTCCTGCATGGTTTTTCCAAGGCCTACGCCATGACCGGCTTCCGCATCGGCTACGCCTGCGGGCCGCCGGAGATCATCGACGCCATGATGCGGATTCATCAGTATTCGATGCTGTGCGCCAGCAGCATCAGCCAGGAAGCCGCCCTGGAAGCCATCCAGCACGGCGAGGCGGACACGGTGGAAATGCGGGAGCAATACCGGCTGCGCCGCAATTTTATTGTGAGCGCTTTCAATCAAATGGGGCTGCCCTGCCATTTGCCGCGCGGTTCCTTCTACGCCTTTCCCTGCATCCGCTCCGCCGGCCTGACTTCAAAGGAATTTGCCCTGCGGCTGCTGCAGAGCGAAAAAGTCGCCTGTGTGCCGGGGAGCGCGTTTGGCCCGGGCGGCGAAGGCTACGTGCGCTGCTGCTTCGCCACCGCCATGGACAAAATCGAAACCGCCTGCGACCGCATGGCGCGCTTTGTCACGAAGTTGAGAAGGACGAAATGAGTAAACGCCAATTTCCACGTATTACTCTGAAATGATCCGGATGGAAGTAACAAGGTCCCGTTTGTCCCTCCGGCCAGATCAACGTCAAAGGCATCACTTACCGTCCGGGTTATTTTGCAGCTTGCAGAAACTTCAACTCCGCGGCTGCACCATCGTATTCAAAATAAGTTTTCGCCTGCGTCCCGAGGCACTTCTCGAAGTAATCCCTTGCAGTGGCAATGTCCCCTGCGAGGAGCCGTTTTGAGCCGGCATAAAAAAGCGCCGCGCAATAATGCCCGGCATTCTCTTTTTCGCCGATATCGCCGGCGGCTTTTAAAAAATCGAGTTCGCTCAATCGGCCGGCGAGGAAGCAGGCGACTTTTGACGGCCAATCATCCGGCGTGCCTGTCTTGCGATTTGCCAGGTAGGCTTGTAATTCTTCGCTTGCGGCTTTCTGCTCACCCAGGCGCGCGCGAACCAGCCAGACGCCCAGATGGGAACTGGACTGGTTCTCCGGGTCCAATTCACAAGCCTTGTGAAAATCAGCCAAGGCATTGGTAAACGCGCGCAAGTCGTAATACAGAAAGCCCCGGCTCTGGTATGCCCCTGCATATTTTGGATTCAGTTCAATGGCTTTGGTGTAGTCGGCCAATGCGCCATCCAGATCGCCTTTGGCCCGCTTGACGCCGCCGCGACCGATGCGGGCTTCAGCCAAATCCGCCTTGAGCGCAATGGCTTTATCGAAGTCCGCCAGCGCCCCATCCAGGTCGCCCATAGCCTGCTTGATGCTGCCGCGGCCTCCGTGGGCTTCAGCCCAATCTGGTTTGAGTTCAATGGTTTTGGTGTAGTCGGCCAGCGCGCCCTCCAGGTCGCCCTTGGTTTGCCTGGCATACGCGCGACCGCTGTAGGCTTGAGGCAAATCCGGCTGAATCTCGATGGCTTTGTCAAAGTCGGCCAGCGCGTCATTCAATTCACCTTTGGCCGCCCTGGCAATGCCGCGATAAAGGCAGGCTTCGGCATATTTGGGATTAATTTCAAGCGCCTTGGTGAATTCGGTGATCGCCTCATCCGAAAAGCCAAGAGTCCACGCCATCTGGCCGCAGACGAAATGATCGTGGGCGTCATCGCCCATGGCAGGGGCGGTGAGGAGAACTAAAGCAGCCACCAGAACGAATGCTTTTTTCATCCATTTCGAAACACGGGCCAGCATGGGCGGATGTTGGGGGAAGGCGGGCGGAAGGGCAATGCGGGATTTGTGTCTCTGCCGCACAAGCTCCAAAATCACAAGAAATGAATGATAGGTCCGGAAGCCCCCAGATAAAAAATGCCTCAAGGATGGTGCGATTAAACCGGATTAAGCGCGAGCAGGTGCGATTTAGTGCGATTTTTTGGGCACTTAAATGCGGGGATGGGATTAAGATTAGGATTACGATTAAGATTCCAAGGTGACATCCCCCCTATACCACCCCCCGAGAAATTATCGAGAAATCCGAGAAATCTGCGAAGCTCCGGCGATCCTGACGGGGCGGCGCTGATTAGGATTAAGATTACGATTATGACACCCCCCCATACCAGCGCCCGGGTCGAGGCGTCCAGGGGTCTGGAGCCGTCACACCGTAACATTTGTTGTCAGTCAAGGACTTACGCATGGGGTGACCCGTCACAAATGCCGACACAACCCGGCACGGAGCCGTCACAAACTGCCCTCTGAATTGGACAGGATTAACGCCTTGGACCCACAGGTGCAGCCGGGACGGTTTTGGCCACAGATGAACGCAGATGGACCCAGATTTGAGTATCCGACGCCGGATTGATAGATAGGTCCGGAAAAGGGGAAACACGGTTACAAACGTTGATGGTCAAGGACTTAGCCGGTAACACGAGAGGTTACAGACCAGTAACATGTTACCCTTTTCTGGGGGAAGGCGTCACCACTGAGAGCACGAAGACCACGAAAAACTGATGGAAGCAAAGGCTGATCCGCAGTCGCCTCAAGGCCCTTCGGGGCTATGTCGGACTGGCGAAAGTTGAAACCGGCGGCCAAAGGGCCAGACCCAACGTGCGCGGAGGATCCCCAGCCGATCGGGGAAAACGGCGTCAACCGCAGAATACGGGAACCCCGGAAGCCTTCGGGGAAGTCCAATCTCAGCATCATGTCGCCCTAGATTCATCAAAATCCTGACTTGAGTTGCGAAAAAGATGAGCTCTTCGGGGGGACAGGACTTGCCGGGTTTGGGAAAACGAGGCTCCAGATGGCAACGCCAGAACTCTTCGGAAACTCCTTACATAGTTCGTTGAAACTCAATATCTTATCCGGCATTAAGGGTCTATGGATATGAAACGGACGACAGAACTGACAAGAATGAGGTTTTTATTACAAGATTTGAAAGGGTCATAATTGCAGCTGCGGGATTGTTACATGATTTGTCTCATGGCCCATTCTCGCATGAAATCGAAGGCGTCCCTGGTGAAAATGGTAAAAACGTGATCCCAGATCATGACAACCCCGAATCAAACCCTGCATTGTTTCTTTACCTGTTCGATAAGGACGTAAGCGATATCGCGGTACTGATAAACCACTTCAACCGAGCTTTCATTGATGCTCTATTTCGGGCATCCGAAACGGAGGACACTTCAGGCGTTGATATCGACACAATAAGGCAAGAAGCTGATTGGCGGCGCTCAATTAGGTGGCTTCGTGATTCAGGAGTGCTTACAGATACTGGGTTGATCAAGATTGGCGTCGCAAATAGCCCCCTGCAGATTGCAGAAGCTGGTAGGCATATGCAACCACAAGCGAAGTTCATGACGCTACCCTTTCTCGGCGTTGCCATTTTTGAGATTCTTCTTTTTGAAAAGCAGAAGGATTGGCTCTCCCCAAAGGAGTTACTAAGTGTGTTCGGCCAAAAAGTCGACGAGGACAAATGGGGTTCTCAGGTTCGAACAGGTTGGACGGCAGATGCCATAAAGATACAATGGCAACCGCTGCCTGGTTGGTTCCGTGCGTATCGAAAGGATATAATCGGAAACACAATATGCGCAGATCTAATT
This sequence comes from Limisphaerales bacterium, assembly GCA_052325505.1. GTDB lineage: Bacteria > Verrucomicrobiota > Verrucomicrobiia > Limisphaerales > Palsa-1400 > DASRLE01. Next base: position 26,321 of record JBKQUS010000153.1, on the reverse strand, counting down.
GATTACGTAAATCGAGATGGATATCATACAGGCATCGTTTCAACAATTGACCTGAAATTTCTGGACCGCATGATACTCTCGCGAGCTATCCTTCCGCGTATGGGCGATGGCGGTCAAAAATCGGTAAGACTTCCTTCAAACCATTTAAAATACAAAGAGATTCCGATATCATGTGAGCACGTTGTCTTCGACGTCTTTGATCACAAGAGGGGCTTTATCCGTCAATCAGTGCTCACGGAAATCCTAGCTTATCTCCAGGCTCGCTATCTTCTTTGTGAACGCGTTTATAATCATCGCGTAGTTGAAGCTTCACGGAGCATGATTCACAGAATCATATCCATCCTTGGAAATATTCCTAAGGCCGACAATTCGAAAATGCTTTTGTCGATTGAAGACCTTCACCCGCTAATGGGCAGGGCTTCGGGAGATTCCCTTGCTCCTCATGGGGATGATGCCTTTATAAGATGGGTTCGCGCCTTACCTCAAATAGACAATGCGACCTATAAATCACGACAGGCAGACATTGATGATGCAATTGATCTTGCGACGTTACTGGAAGAGAGGCGAGTTTTTCGCGAAGCAATTATTTATGATGGCGTTCACGGTTTTGAACATCCCGGCCAACTTGGAGGAGCTGAAGCGTCATGCCGAGCTCTTGAAGCAGCGTTCTTGACTGAAAGCAAGCTTCAAGAATGCAGGCAGAAATGCTTAGGGGAAATAGACAAAGTTTTGCGCGAACATTTTAGCGGTAAGTTTGACGACAATCACTTCTTGGCAAGGGTCCTGTAGTTTTGTTCATTCCTCCTTCACCGTCAATGGGTCACCATTGAACTTAAACGGGTCCTCACAATCATATTTTTGAATGGATCAAACCTGGAAAACTGAATCTCGCAATTGTAATTCCGAATTCCGGGTTTGACCTTTCACGGCCCAAGTATTGGACAAGCGCCGTCAAGCGGTTTATGCGAACGCTTCGGTGGGGGAGTGGGGCCGGTATGGGGCTTCGAGACGGGCGATTTCTTCGGGGGTTAGTTTGACTGAGAGCGCGGCGACGGCGTCTTCGAGGTGATGGGGCTTGGTGGCGCCGACTATTGGCGATGTGACGACCGGCTTGTGGAGCAGCCAGGCAAGCGCGATTTGCGAGGGCGGGAGCTTTCGCTCTTTTGCGATCTCGTTTACGCGGTCGATGACGGGTTTGTCGATGTCGGCGGTTTTGGTGAAGAGTTTTTTGGCGAAGGCATCGGTTCGGGCGCGCTCGGTTGGGGCTTCTGCCGACCAAGGGCGGGCCAGTCTGCCACGGGCCAGCGGCGACCACGGGGTCACTGCCACGCCCTCGGACTGGCAGAGGGGAAGCATTTCACGCTCTTCTTCGCGATAGAGGAGGTTGTAGTAGTTCTGCATGGAGACGAACTTCGCCCAGCCGTTCGCGCGTTGGATGCCGAGCGCCTTCATCATCTGCCAGGCATGCATGGAGGATGCGCCCAAGTAGCGGACTTTGCCGGCCCGCACAACGTCGTTGAGCGCTTCGAGGGTTTCCTCCAGCGGGGTGTCGTAATCGAAGCGGTGGATGATGTAGAGGTCGATGTAGTCGGTGCCGAGGCGCTTCAGGCTCTGATTGACTTCGAAGAGGATGGCTTTGCGGGAAAGGCCGCGGCCGTTGGGGCCGGGGCGCATGGGGGAATTGACCTTGGTGGCGATGACCAAATCGTCGCGGATGGCGAAATCGCGGATGACGCGTCCCAGCACCGCCTCGCTCTCGCCGTTTGAATAGACGTTGGCGGTGTCGAGGAAGTTCACGCCCAGTTCGAGGGCGCGCTGGATGAAAGGGCGGCTGTCCTGCTCGCTCAAGGTCCAGGGCCAGGTGATCATGCCCGGTGTTTTGGGCTGGCCGTAGCTCATGCAGCCCAGGCAAAGGCGCGATACTTGCAGTCCCGTGTTTCCAAGTCTTACATATTCCATATCAATCTCCTGTTTTGAATTTAGCCCATCTGTGCGGAGGCGCACTCAATTTTTCGCCGTTTTGCCGACGGCTTGGGGGCGGCGAGGCGGGCGAACTCGATTTCCATCTGCTCGACCGTGGGCAGGCTGCACTCAAATTTTTTCGGCAGCGCACGAGTGAGCTGGTAGGCGGACACGCCGATGGCCTTATTCACGCCCTTGAGCGCGTATTCGGCAATGATGCGGTTCTTGTCCTGACAGAGGATGAGGCCGATGGTGGGCTGGTCATCCGTGTGGCGCAGGCGCTCATCCACCACGTTGCAGTAAAAGTTCATTTTGCCGGCGTATTCGGCCTTGAAAGGTCCGCGTTTCAAATCCACCACCACAAAGCAACGCAGGCGCAGATGGTAGAACAAAAGGTCAACATAAAAGTCTTCCGCGCCAACGTCGAAATGGTACTGGCGTCCGACGAATGCGAAGCCCTGGCCCAGTTCGAGCAGGAACTTCTGCACCTGATCGAGCAGGGCGATTTCCAATTCCCGTTCGCGGAACGGCTCTGCCAGCGTGAGGAAGTCGAAGATGTAGGGGTCCTTCAACACCTGCGCGGCAAGGTCGGACTGCGGCGGCGGGAGCGTGGCGTGGAAGTTGTGGACGGCCTTCCCGCGCCGCTCGTAGGCCAGGCCGTCAATCTGCAGGGCGAGGATGCCGTGAGACCAACCGTGCTCGATGGTCTGCCGCATATACCAGAGCCTGGCGGACAGGTCTTTGACCTTCTGGATGAGGAGGACGTTGTGCGCCCACGGCAGTTTTGCCGCAACTTGCGACAAAATCTCTGGAGCTTCCAATTGGGCCAACGCCGTTGGCCTAATTACTCTTTCGACTGTTCCAGCCGGCAATTGGGCCAATGGCGTTGGCCCAATTGCACGCAGCCGCGGATACTCACCGGCGAACTGCACCATGCGCTTGATGTTCCGTTCCGAAAATCCTTTCACTTCCGGCATGTCGTTCGCGATGTCCCGTGCGAGCCGAGGAATGACGCCCGCCCCCCAGCCTTCCTTTTCCTGCATGGCGGCAATGGCCCGGCCAATGTCCCAGTAGAGGTGAATGAGTTCTGCATTGGCCGAGAGCGTGGCTTTGACCTGCGCGGTGCGGATGCGATTCTTTACCACACCGAGAAAAGGCGCGTAGCCGGAGAGAGCCGTCTTGCGGACGACCATTGATCTCTTTGAAATTGGTTTCGTTTCCCGGATTATTATTTCATTTTTTGGAGAGGCGCGATGCCGTTGGTCATGATGGGGTTGTCCGCCCGCCAGCCGCCGCCCAAGGCTTTGATCAACAGGACGGACGTCACCATGCGCTCGCCGTTCAATTGGTAGGCCGTTATTTCATTTTCCAGCATGGTCCTGTCCGCCACAACCACTTCAAGGTAGCTGGCCAGGCCTTCCTTGTAGCGCTCCCGGGAAAGTTCGGAGCCTTTTCTGGCCCCTGCGACCGCGCGCATTTGCGCCTCGTATTGTTCGGTGAGCAGGCGCAACCCGGCCAGGCTGTCTTCCACCTCGTGGAACGCGACCAGCACTTGCGCGCGATATTGCGCCACGGCCTCTTCGTACGCCGCCCTGGCCTGTTGCACGCCGGCGCGGACGCGACCGCCTTCAAAAACAGGGATGGTGATGTTGGGGCCATAGCTCCAGATGCGGTTTTCCCAATTGAAAACGTCCTTGAGCGCCGCGCTTTCCGTGCCGGCATAGCCTGTCAATTGAATGGCCGGGAAGTAAGCCGCCCTGGCTACGCCAATTCCCTCGCTGGCTGCCGCCATGGCGCGTTCCGCCTCCGCCACGTCGGGCCGCCTTTCCAGGAGATCGGCCGGCAGGGCAACTGGAATGGCCGGAGGCCGGTAGAGGCGGACGGTTTCCGCGACGGAGAAATTGGCCGGGGGCCGGCCGCAAAGCGTAGCGAGGGCATTCTCCAGTTGGGCGCGGTTCAAATCAAGCCCCACGTAGTCGGCTTGGGCCGAGGCCAATTCGGTTTCGGCCTCCGCAACGTCCACCGCGCTGTAAGCGCCGCCGGCATGCAGGGAATCGACCAGGGTGAGATTTTTTTTGCGCAACTCAATCGTCTCGGCCACGACGTGGCGGTCTAGGTCGATGGATCGAATCATGAAATAGGTCTGCGCCACGTCGGCTTGGAGGGAAAGCATAACGTTCTGATAAGCGGCGGCGCTGGCCTGGGCCTGTTCGCGCGCGGCCCGGAACGAGCGCCGGACGCGCCCCCACAGATCGACTTCGTAGCTGAGATCGAGGGGAAGGACGAAATCGTTGGCGGAATAGCCGGTAAGGGCGCTGCCCGGCGGCAAAGGGCGGCCCGGCGAATAGCGCGTGCGGTTTCCATAAGGACCCGAGGTCAGAATGGGGGAAAGGTCAGCCCGGCTGATGCGAGCAGTGGCGCGGGATTCCTCCACGCGTTCGAATGCGGCGCGCAGGTTCGGGCTGTTGGTCGTGGCTTCCAGTTCCAGCGCGGTCAGGACGGGGTCATCAAAAACCTCCCAAAAACTTTGTTTGATCTCGGCATCCCGGGGCTGGCCCTCTTTCCAGGGGGACGCAGCCTTCCACGCGGGGGGCGCCGGGGTGGGAGGAGGCCCCTTGTAATCAGGCCCCACCGCGCAACCGCCGAAAACCAGCAGACACAGCAAGGCAATGCCAGCGCGCCGGCCTGGTCGGCTGGGACGAAATTTATTCATGGGCGGGTTTGGCGTCGTCAGTCGCGGCTTTCGCCACCCGGACCTTGCTGCCGGATTCGAGGGAATCGGACGGGTTGATGATGACATTGTCCGTTTCGGAAAGGCCGTGGACGATTTCCACCGTTGTGCCGTAATCGCGGCCCACCGTGAGGCTGGCCAGATGGACGATGCCGTTGGAATCCACCACGCCGGCCTGCATTCCCTGGTCGTTGCGGAACAGCAGCGTATTGACGGGCACGACGACGGGGTTGACGCCGGTGGCGAGGTTGATGCGCGCCATGGTGTGCGCGCCCGGAAACAATATGCCGTCGTGGTTGGACACCAGTATTTCCGTCAGGAGCGTGCGGGAGACGGGATCAATCGCGCCGGCGGTGCGGTCCACGATGCCGGTGAAGGTCTGGCCGGGCAGTTCGGAAAAGGTCAACGTCGCCGTATCATTCGACTTGACCATCTGGCTGTAAGCTTGCGGCAAACTGACATAGACGCGCAACGGATCGATCCGGGCCAGCCGGAAAATTTCGCGGGACGAACCGGCGGTGATAAGAGTGCCCGCGTCCATGGTGCGGGCGGTGATGATGCCGGCAAAGGGGGCGGTCAACATCTTGAACTTGCTCATCTCCTTGAGGCGGTTGACGTTGGCCTCGGCTGCGGTCACGTTCGCCTGCTGCGCGTGCCAGGTGGCCACCCGCACGTCGGTGTCCTGCTGCGAAACCGAATCGCTCTGGCGCAACTTTAGCCAGCGCTCGGAGGAAATGCGGGCGATTTCCAGGTTGGCCTTGGCCTGGGCCAGCGCGGCGTTGGCCTGATTGAGTTCCTCGTCCAGTTCAGGGGTTTCAATCTCCGCCAGGGGCTGCCCCGCCTGGACGCGCGTGCCGATGTCCGTCAGCCAATGCTTGAGATAGCCGCTGACGCGCGCATAAATGGGGGCCTCCTCAAAGGCGGTGATGTTGCCCGGCAATTCAAGCTGGATTTGGGCCTCAGTGCGCTTGGGATGGATGATGTTCACCGTGGAGACCGTGTTCGCCAGGGTCTCGTTCTCCAGTTGCGCGCGATCCCGCGCACGGGACCAAGCGGTGATCGCGGCCCCGACAATCAACAGCACGCCAAACACCGCCAGCACGAACCACGGCGTCCGCCCCGCAGGCCCTGGAGGAGCGGAGGGCGCGCCGACGCCTCCCGCCTCCTGTTCGTGCGGAGCTGCGGGAGGTGGGGAAGAAACCCCGGGTTTTGTTTCGATTTGTTTCATAGGTTCTAAGTCGTCCGCACCGTTGCCGGGGCTGCGCCGCGGTCGTCGCTCCGACTTCGAATCATGCAGAACACAACCGGAACGAAAAAGAGGGTCGCGACCGTGGCGAAGAGCAGACCGCCAATAACGGCCCGGCCCAAGGGCGCATTCTGCTCGCCGCCTTCGCCCAGGCCAATCGCCATCGGGACCATGCCGATGATCATCGCCAGGGCCGTCATCAGCACCGGGCGCAACCGGATGTAACCGGCGTCCAATGCGGCGGTGAGGGCATTGCGGGTCTCAGCCAGCCTTTCCTTTGCGAACGTGACCACCAGGATGCTGTTGGCGGTGGCCACGCCGATGCTCATGACGGCGCCCATGAGCGAAGGGACGTTGAGCGTGGTGCGCGTCAAGAAGAGGATCCAGACGATCCCGCACAACGCGCCCGGCAAGGCGGTGATAATAATGAACGGATCGCTCCAGGACTGGAAGTTCATCACGATCAGCAGATAAACCAGCGCGATGGCAAAGAGCAAGCCCAACCCGAGGCCGAGGAAGGAGGACCGCATCGTCTCCACCTGCCCCCGCACAATGATCGAACTGCCGCGGGGGAGTTGCTTTTCGGCCCTGGCCACAATCCCTTGAAAGCTTTTTGCCACGCTGCCCAAATCGCGGCCCTGGACATCGGCAAAAACGTCAATCACGGGCTGGATATCGTAATGGCTGACCACGCCTTGCTCGGCGCCGCGCGAAAACGTGGCCAGGTTCCCCAGCAACTGTGGAGTGGCCCCGCTCGGCCCCGTCACCGGGATTCCGGCCAGCGCCTGCAAGGTGTCGAGGCGGTATTGGGGTGTTTGCGCCGCGACTTGATAGCTGACGCCGTTTTTTGGGTTCAGAAAAAACGAAGGCGCAGTCTGAAAACTGCCGCTGAGGGCGACCAGCAGGCTGTTCGCCACGTCCCGCTGAGTGAACCCCACCTCCTCCACTTTGGTGCGGTCGGTCTTCACTTGCAAGCTCGGCAGATCGAACATCTGCTGCACATGCACGTCCACCGCGCCGGGAACGCGGCGAAGCTGATCCGCGATGTCCCGTGCGACCGCGTAATTCTTTTCCTGTTCGCGCCCGACGATCTGGATGTCAATCGGCGAGGGCAGCCCGAAATTCAAGACCTGGCTGACGATGTCGGCCGGTTGGAAAAAGAACGACACCCCCGGGAAATCCGTATTCAGATCATGGCGCAGTTTGCGAATGTAGCCTGCGGTGGGATGGTGATTTTCCCGATTGAGCGAAATCAGAATATCAGCGTCGAAAGGCCCGATGGTCCCGCCGTTGTTGTAGGAAATGTTGATGCCGCTGACGGGCAGACCGATATTATCCACGATGCTTTCCAACTCCTTCGGCGGGATGGTCCGCCGGATCACGTTCTCAACATGATCGCACAAAGCAGCCGTCTCCTCCACGCGGGTGCCCGTTTTGGCCCGGACATGGAGCCGCATCTGGCCGGCGTCCACTTTGGGGAAAAAATCCTGGCCGAGAAACGGTGTCAAAAGGCACGACGCCGCGCAGAAAGCGAGAAAGCAAAGGGCAAAAGGCCGCCGGTGATGCAGACAGGCGTTGAGCCAATTGCGGTAGGCGCCGCGCAGCCGTTCAAATCCTGCCTCAAACCTGGCGTGGAACCGGCCAAACCAGCCTTTGGCTTCCGTGCCGGTCTCATGCACATGACGGCGGAGAAAAAACATGACCAGCGTCGGCACCAAAGTGCGCGAGAGGAAATAAGAAGCCAGCATGGCAAAAACCACCGCCTCGGCCAGCGGCACAAACAGGTAGCGCGCGGTGCCGGTCAGAAAGAACATGGGAACGAACACAATGCAAATGCACAGCGTCGAGACGAAGGCCGGCACGGCGATTTGCGCGGAACCATCCAGGATCGCGGTGCGCAACTCCTTTCCCTGCCGTAGATTCCGTTCGATATTTTCGATCGCCACCGTGGCATCATCCACCAGAATGCCGACCGCCAACGCCAAGCCGCCCAGGGTCATAATGTTCATCGTCTCCCCCAATGCGCTGAGAGTGATGATGGAACAGAGGATGGACAGAGGAATCGAGATGACGATGACAAAGGTTGTCCGCCAATTGCCCAGGAAAACCAGGATCATGATGGCCGTCAGGCAGGCGGCGATGACCGCTTCTTTGATGACCGACTGGACGGCGGCCCGCACGAACAGCGATTGATCCAACAGGGTGCGGATTTCCAACGCGGACGGCAGGGTCTTGGCCACCTGCGGCACGGCTTTCTTGATGCGCGCCACAATATCCAGCGTCGAGGCGGCGCCGGATTTGATGATCGTCAACAACGAGGCGCGGATGCCGTCGCTGCGCACGATGTTTTGCTGGACCGCGAATCCGTCGCGCACGTGGGCCACGTCCCGGATGTAAATCATGTGGCCGTTGATTTGTCGGAGCGGCAGACCGTTCAATTCCTCCACGGAGAGAGGGCTGCCGTTTAACTCAACCGCATACTCGGCGCTGCCGATCTTCTCCGTCCCGGCCGGGAGAATGAGGTTTTCCGCGCCAATGGCGTTTACCACGTCGCTGGGGGAGAGGCCCGTTCCGTTCAAGGCCGAATTATCGATATCGACCATGATTTGGCGGGTTTTGCCGCCATAGGGATAGGGCACGGCGGCCCCTTGCACCGTGGCCAGGCCGATGCGAAGGAAATTCATTCCGAGATCGTTGACCTGCGATTCCGAGAGCGTCTTGCTGCTCAAGCTCAATTGCAAAATGGGGACGCTGGAGGCGTTGTAGCTGATGATGAGCGGCGGGGTGATCCCGGGCGGCAGACTGCGCAGGGCCGCCTGGCAAATGGCGGTGATTTGCGCGATGGCCATGTCGATTTTGACGTTGGGATGGAAAAACACCTTGATCACCCCCACGCCGTTGAGCGACTGGGACTCGATGTGATCGATGTCGTTGACGGTGGTGGTCATGCCGCGCTCGCTGACCGTCACGATGCGCGAGGCCATCTCCTGCGCCGACATGCCGGTATAACCCCAGACCACGCTCACCACGGGGATGCTGATATCGGGAAAGATGTCCGTTGGGGTGCGCAAAATGACCAACGGGCTGACCAGCAAAATCATCAGCGCGACAACCACAAACGTATAAGGCCGGTTCAGGGCCAGTCGGACAATCCACATAAAAAGTTAACAGTGCCACCCCTCGGCGGGAGAGAATGCTAATCAAACCCCCTTGATTTTCAAGGGTTTTGAAGGCCACCGCCTTCTATCGTTGGTGGGCACAGGTTAGATGCAGGGCGGGAGGATTAAGATTATGATTAGGAAAAGCGGCGCATTCGCGGAGAAATGTTCGCTTTTGGCCGTTAAATAATTACACTTCCACTTCTTGAGCCAAGACACTCATTTGACGCCGATGCTGGCGCAGTACCGCCGAATCAAAGGCGAACTGCCCCGGGATGCCCTGCTCTTTTTCCGCCTGGGCGATTTTTACGAGATGTTTTTTGAGGACGCCAACGTCGGGGCGCAGTTGCTCAATGTGGCGCTGACCAAACGCGGCGACATCCCGATGTGCGGCATTCCTTTTCACGCCGCCAATGGTTACATCGCCCGGTTGCTGAAGGCGGGCCGCAAGGTGGCCATTTGCGATCAATTGGAGGAAGCCCGCCCCGGCAAGCTGGTCAAACGCGAGGTGACCCAGATTCTCAGCCCCGGCACTCATTTCGACGAACGATTGCTGGCGCCGGATCGGAACAATTTCCTGGCGGCGCTCTGTCCGCACGGCAAGATTTTCGGCCTGGCCCTGGTGGACCTGACCACGGGCGATTTCAAAACAACACAGGTAACGGGCGAAGCGGCGTTGCGCGCGGAGTTGGAACGGTTGCGGCCGGCGGAAATCATTTTTCCAGCGGCGGCGGAATCCGTGGCCAAAGGGGCGGGGCTTGCTTCGTGCATTTTGAATCCTTACGAGGATTGGGTTTTTGCGCCGGAAACAGCCGCCTTTACGGTGCGGGAACATTTTAAAGTCGCCACGCTGGATGGGTTTGGGTTGAAGGACGCCGGGGAGGCCGTCGGCGCGGCGGGGGCGGCGCTGCATTACCTCAGCCAGCATTTGCGGCGCGATGTTTCCGCGCTGACGCGCCTGTCGTTTTATCAATGCTCCGAGTTTATGGCGCTGGACGCGGTGTCGTTGCGCCACCTGGAAATCCTGGAGCCGCTGCATGAGGGCGCGCCGCGCCAGGCCTCGCTCTACGGCGCGCTGAACCGCACCGTCACGCCGATGGGCGCGCGGCGGTTGCGCGATTGGCTGAGCCAGCCCCTGGCAGCGGCGGCCCCGATTCTCCGGCGGCGGGACGCGGTGCAACTCTGGATGGAGAAGGGCGGTTTGCTGGACGATTTCCGCCGCGAATTGGCCGAGGTGCGCGATTTGGAACGGACCATCGGACGATTGAGCAGCGGTTCCGGCAATGCCCGGGACTTGTTGTCGTTGCGCGTGGCGCTTGAGAGAATTCCGGGGCTGAAGGACGTCCTGGCCCGGGCCGCGGCACCGCAGGGGGCAGCGGAGCGTTTGCAGGATTGGCCCATATTGCAGGAGACAGGCGCGTCAGCCGGCTCGCCCGGGCCGGGCTTGCTGGAGCAATTGGCCGCACAATTGTCGGAAGCGCCGGACGTGGTGGAGTTGATCGGACGCGCCATCGTGGATGAACCGCCCCTGGCGCTGAAAGAGGGCGGGCTGATCCGCGAAGGCTTCGATCCGCATCTGGATGAATTGCGCGGGGCGATGCGCGACGGCAAGGATTGGATCGCAAAACTGCAGCAGGACGAAATCAGCCGCACCGGAATCACCTCGCTCAAAGTGCGGTTCAACTCCGTTTTCGGCTATTACATCGAGGTGACCAAGGCGAACTTGGACAAGGTCCCGGCGCATTATGTCCGCAAACAAACCATCGCCGGCGGCGAACGGTTCATCACGCCCGAATTGAAGGAGATGGAGGGCAAAATCCTCGGGGCAGAGGAGAGGAGCGGGAAATTGGAATACGAATTGTTCCAGCGGGTGCGGGAAGAGGTGCTGGGGCAATTGCCGCGCTTGCAACAGACGGCGGCGGCGCTGGCGGACCTGGACGTGCTGGCGGCCTTCGCCGAAACGGCCCGGCTCTATAATTATTGCCGGCCGGAAATCGGCCAGGAAGGGGTGTTGGAAATTCGGGAGGGGCGTCATCCGGTTTTGGAGCAGATCCTGAGCGAAGAACGGTTCGTGCCCAACGATGCGCGGCTCGACCACGCCGGGCAGCAATTGCTGCTCATCACCGGCCCGAACATGGCGGGCAAGAGCACCTTCATCCGGCAGGTGGCGCTCATCACCCTGCTGGCCCACACCGGCTCGTTTGTGCCGGCGGCGGCGGCGCGAATTGACCTAGTGGACCGGATTTTCACGCGCATCGGCGCGAGCGACGACCTGGCGCGGGGGCAATCGACCTTCATGGTGGAGATGAGCGAAACGGCCAACATCCTGAACAACGCCACGCCGCGCAGCCTGATTATACTTGACGAAATCGGCCGCGGCACCAGCACCTTTGACGGCCTGAGCCTGGCCTGGTCGATCGTGGAACATTTGCACAACGCCGTCGGGGCCAAGACCCTCTTTGCCACCCATTATCATGAGCTGACCGAGCTGGCCGGGCGTTTGCCGCGCGTCAAAAATTTCAACGTGGCGGTGCGGGAATGGAACGAGCAGATTGTTTTCCTGCGCAAGATTGTAGAAGGAGCCACGGACAAAAGCTACGGCATTCAGGTCGCACGCCTGGCCGGGGTGCCGCGCGGGGTGGTCAGCCGCGCCCGGGAGATATTGTCCAACCTGGAAGAGTCAGAACTGACGCCGGAAGGCAAAGTGCGCCAGCACACCCGCCGTCCTGAGTTGGAGAAGCTGCAGAAGCTCGGCCCGCCGCCGCAGATGGACCTGTTCGGCTGAGCCGTTTATCCTTTGACCTTGGCGCAACTTTTCCTATCCTGTGCTGTTTCAATCGTGAAAGACTGATGGCTATCGTTTCAATCAAAGGCTTACTGGCCCGGCACAATCTGGCCACGCCGCAGCAGTTTGATGAGTGGCAAAAAGGCTGGCGCGTCGCGCAGGAGGCCGGCTCAACCGACAGCTTGATGCTGTTCATGGCCCGCGAACGGGGCAGTTCCGAGGAGGCTTTTCTCCAGGACCTGGCCAAGGCACTGGACTGGCCTTTTATCGATCTGGCCAAAACGGAGGTCTCGGTCGAGGCGCGCAAGAAAATCTCCACCAAGGTGGCATTTCAATACGCCGTGCTGCCGGTCAAATTCGAGGAGGGCCGCCTAACGGTGGCGGTGAGTAATCCATTCGACGCCGCCATGCTGGGGGCGGTGCAGTTCGACGCGCGCGTGCCCGTGCAATACGGCCTGGCCACGCATACTGAGATCGACAAATCGCTGAAGAAATTCTACGGCGTCGGCGCGGAAACGCTGGACGAAATGGCCAAGGAGGACGAGCCGCTGGATTTGCTGGTGGAGGACAAGGAAATCACGGAGAGCGACCAGGAGGCCAGTGTCATCAAATTCGTCAACCAGATCATTTGGGAAGCGTTCAAGGACCGGGCGACGGACATTCATTTTGAACCGTGCGAGGACGAGTTGCGCATCCGCTACCGCATTGACGGCATCTTGCATCAGACCCCGATGCCGCCGCAGTTGAAGCGTTTCCAGGCCGCGCTCATTTCCCGCGTCAAGGTGATGTCGGGCATGAATATTGCCGAGAAGCGCCTGCCGCAGGACGGTCGCATCAATGTCCGCATCAAGGGCGAGGAAATCGACATCCGCGTTTCCACGGTGCCGACGGTCTATGGCGAAAGCGTGTCGTTGCGGCTGCTGACGCGCGGCAAGATATTCCTGGGCCTGGAGAAATTGGGTTTCGCGCCGGCGGAGGAGTCCCGCATCCGCGAAATCATCGTCAAGCCGCACGGCATTTTCCTGGTGACCGGCCCGACCGGTTCAGGCAAATCAACTTCCCTTTACGCCTTTCTGGCCACGATCAACTCCGTCACCAAACGCATCATCACCATCGAGGAACCGGTCGAATACGAACTCAAAGGCATCAACCAGATCGCGGTGCGGGGCGACATCGGGCTGACCTTCGCCATGGGGCTGCGCCATATCTTGCGGCAGGACCCCAACGTCATCATGGTGGGGGAAATCCGCGACCTGGAGACGGCGGAAATCGCCATTCGCGCCGCCCTGACCGGCCACCTGGTCTTCAGCACCCTGCACACCAACGACGCGCCCAGCGCTTTCACGCGGTTGATCGACATGGGCATCGAGCCGTTTCTGGTCGCCTCCTCGGTCGAAGCGGTTTTGGCCCAGCGCCTCGTCCGCACCATCTGCTCCAAGTGCAAGACCGAACAAAAGGTCGGGCGGGATTATTTGCGGCGAATCGGCTTTCCCGAGGATCAAATCGACTCAACGCGCTTCTGCAAAGGGGCCGGTTGCGAGGAGTGCCGCCAACTGGGCTACCAAGGGCGCATGGGCATTTACGAACTGCTCTTCATGGATGAGGATATCCGTTCGCTCATCCTGGGCCGCGCCGCCTCCTCCACCATTGCGCAAAAGGCCATGCAGAACGGCATGCGCACGTTGCGGGCCGACGGCTGGATCAAAGTCAGGGCCACCCAAACGACCATCGAGGAAGTCCTGCGCGTCACGCAAACCGAAGAACATCTCAACCTGATCGAGGACACCAAGCCGCCCGGTTGGGGGAAAGGCCCTTGATGGCGCGCTGGTACTCAGCCAACGTTTTGCAAACCAATGCCGGCGGCAGGCGTCTCTGGCAATTGTCCGCCAATGGCGGTCACTTTGCTGTTCAGCAGGAAACCACCCTCCTGTTAAACGAGCCATGCCCTCAAGCGGTGGTGGGCAAGGATTGGCAGACTCTTTTTCGCCGAAAACTCAACATCGCCTGGCTGCCGCCCGACAAGGTCTTCTTTCGCGCCGTGCAATTGCCCAGCAGCGACCCCGCCGAAGTCGCGCCCATGGTCGAACTGCAGTTGGAAAAGCTTTCCCCGCTGCCGGTCACGCACATCGTCTGGAGCTTTTATTTGCTGCCGCGTTCAGGCGACAAGCCCGACGCGCTGCAAGTGGTGATTGTCATCATCGCGGCGCGGAACGCGGTGGAGGAATTCCTGGGCCAGTTGGAAGGCGAAGGTTTTCTGCCGGACCGCCTGGAAGCGCCCGGGCTGGACCAGTTGCTGGTCACAAAAATCAACGAAGAGGGAGTCTGGCTTTTCGCAGGCGCACCCGGTGAACCGGCCCTGGTGGTGTGGTGGTATGGAGGGACGATACAGAATTTGACGCTGGTGGCCCTGTCCGCCGGGCCGGAACGCGGGCCGCAATTGAGGACGCAACTTGAGCAGATTGCGTGGGCCGGAGAACTGGAAGGCTGGCTGACCAGCCCGCCGAAAGTTCATTTGTCGGCCGCTGCTTCGGAAACCGGTTTCTGGGAGTCTGTTTTCAAGGAGTGGGGCGAACAAATCGTAATTGTGCCGCTGTTGGCCCCCAAAGAACTGGCCGTACTGAGCGCCGCGCGTTGCGGCAGCGACGCGCCCAGCACCAGCCTGCTGCCGCCGGATTTTTCCGCCCGTTACCATCAACAATTCGTGGACCGTCTGTGGATGCGCAGCCTGGTCACCGTTGTCACGCTTTACATCATGGGCGTGCTCTTTTATTTCGGGATGCTCTATGTCTTTGAATTGAAGAATGACGCGGTCAAGAAGGACCTAACGAACATGGGCCCCAGCTATACCAATTCCCAGCGGGACATTAATCAGATCGGGATACTCAAAGAGCGCGAGCTGTTGAAGTTCGCCGCCCTGGACTGTTGGAAGTCCGTGGCCGAGAACCTGCCCGACAGCATGACGGTAGACACCCTCTATTTCCAGCACGGCAAACTAGAACTGGCCGGCACCGTTGTGGCCGAGAATCAGGAGGACGTGGGAAACTTCAACGAGGCGTTGCGCACCGCTACCGATCCCAACCGTCACGAACCTCTTTTCGCCGACGTCTCTCCGCCGACCATCCAACTGCACAACGACAAAGGCGACTGGCGTTTCAACTGCACGCTCAAAGGGGGCGAAGACCAATGAACGGCTTCCTGGACCAGTTGAATTTGACACCGCAAGAACGGCGCATTGTGGTGGTGATCGCCGTGGTGGTGTTTGTCGTGTTGAACCTGCTGCTGGTCTGGCCGCATTTCAAGGATTTGGGGCGTGTTCGGCAGCAACTGGACGCCACCCGTACCCAGATACAAGCATGGAATAAGGAAATTGTCAAGGACATGGACCCCGCCAATGGCTACCGGGTGACATTGAAGAAACTGGAGCGCCAGCAGGGCGGAGGCATTGTCAATCAACAAGTCCAATTGCAAAGGACCGTCTCTGACCAGGCCATCAAAACCGGCGTATCCGTCAACGAGATCAAGCCCGCCGTCTCCACCCGTCAGAATACCAACGAATTCTACGAGGAACAGTCGGTCAAAATCAGTTTCGAAACCCAGGAAACCCAGTTGGTCAATTTTCTTTTCAACATCGGCAATGATCCAGCCATGATCCGTGTCCATGAACTGACCCTCAAAACGGCCGATGCCAACCGCTACCGGCTTAAGGGCGACGCCATTCTGACGGCCAATTACGCCAGGCCAACCGCCCGCCCTGCACCAAAGGCGGCGGCCCCGTCTCAGAATCCGCCGCCAGCCGCAGCCAAGCCGGCTCCCGGCCCCAAGTCAGCTCCCGTTCCCAAACCCAATGTCCACCCGCGCCCCGCGCCCGCCGCGCAAACCACCGGCAAGAATTTATGAACCTTAAATGTTTCCTTTCCATGTGCATGGCGCTGGTCCTGGCGCCGGTGCTGATGGCCCAAACAGATTCCGACGCCGCCCGTTGGCAATTTGCCCAGGCGTTGCCCGTGCCCGTGCCGGCACGCCGCATTACCCCGCGCTCCAACCTCCCTTCGCCGACCAACGGGCCTGTCGCGGCCAAAGCCGCCGCCGCGCGTGCCATGCCTGCCATGCCGACCGTCCCTATGGCCGCCGCGCCTCCCTCGCCCGGTTCTGCCTCCTCAGCCGGCGGTCAGAAGCCGGGCGCTGTGCGGGAGAACGGGGAAGTGGCTGACATCACCTACAATTTCCCCGGCATTCCCATTAAACAATTGCTGGACATCTACGCGGATTTGGTCGGGCGCACCCTCTTGCGCGCCACTTCGGGTCCCGAAGCCGTGCCCGACAGCACTACGATTGTACTCAACACCCAAAGCAAGCTGACGCGTTCCGAGGCCATCGTGGCCCTGGAAACCATCCTGGGCATGAACGGCGTCACCATCGTTCCAATCGGCGACAAATTTGCCAAAGTCGTCACCGAAGCGGTGGCCCCCCAGTCCGGCGGCATGATCTCCACCAACAGCAAGACCATTCCCGAGGCCGGCAAATTTGTCACGCAGATCGTCCAGGTCAAATACACCGATCCCACGGATTTGGTGAAGGCTCTGGATCCCTTCAGCAAGACCAAAGGCAGCATCATTGTCATCCCCAGCACCCAGACTCTCATCCTGCGCGATTATGCGGAGAACGTCGCCCGCATGATGGAGATGGTGGAAAAGATTGACGTCCTGACGCCCAACAGCATCAAGCCGGAAGTGATCCCCATCAAGTACGCCCTGGCCAGCGACATCGCATCGGCCCTGAGCGCTTTGGGAGCCAGTGGCGGCACAGCCGTTGGCAAAAGCACCTCGGGCGCCAACTTCAAGAGCAGTGGCACCGGAGTTGGGGGGGGCGGCTTTGGGGGCACGGGCGGCACGGGTGGATTCGGCGGTACGAGCGGCACTGGCGGTTTCCCCGGCCAATCGGGGACGTCCAGCGCCATGGGTTCCTCCGCCACCAGCGGGCGCAGCAGTTTCCAACAGAATTTGTCATCCATTGTTAAAAACGCCGCCGGCGGCGCCGGCCAATTCCAGTTGTTCGGCATGACCAAAATCATCGCCGACGAGCGCACCAATTCCCTGCTCGTGTTCGCCAACGACGAGGACATGAAGATGATTAAAATCATTATCGCCAAATTGGACGTCGTGCTGGCCCAGGTCCTGATCGATGCCATTGTCATGGAGATTAACTTGACGGAAAACAGCACCCTGGGTGTCAGCTACGGCTCCCAAGCCGGTGGATCGAGCGAGTACAGCGGCGCAGGCGGACTGAATAATCTCAGTTCCGCCGCCTCGGGTTTCCTGGGCGGCACCTCAACCAATGCCTCCAGCAGCGTAACCGGCATCAATTCGACCCTGGCCAATTTGCCCGGCAGCGGCGAGTTGAGCTTTTTCGGCAAATACGGCCAGGACATCAACCTGGTTCTGGAAGCGGTCGCGGGCAACAGCCGGATCAATGTTCTTTCCCGTCCGCGCATTCAAACTTCCCACGCCGTCGAAGCCGATTTGTTCATCGGCAACACCGTCCCTTACGTGACCGGCACGTATAACTACGGCTATGGTTCCGGCCCAAGCTCGCAATACACCCAGTTGGAGGTCGGCATCACTCTCCAAGTCACGCCTCTCATCAATCCCGACGGACTTGTGGTCATGGACATCAAGGCGGACGTGGAGCAACTCGGGCCGTCGGTGCAGATCGAAGGCGTGGGCGGCGTGCCCACCACGACCGAGCGCCGGGCCGGCGCCAAGGTCGCCGTGCGCAGCGGCGAAACCATCGTCCTGGGCGGCTTCATCAGCGACAGCCGCAGCACCTCGGATTCCGGCGTCCCCTATCTCAAAGACATTCCGTGGTTGGGCAATTTGTTCAAAAGCACGTCCATCAATAATCAGCGCACCGAATTGATCATGCTCATGCGGCCCACCGTCCTGCCCACGCCGGAAGTCGCCGCCATCGTCGCCACCGAGGAGCGCAACAAGCTTTCCGGCGTCAAACAGGCCGAATTGGAGATTCGCAGGGACGAAGCCCGGCGCAATTTGAAGATCGAGCAGGATCTGGCCAGGGACGCCGCCAAAGAGGCTGAAGCCGAGCAGAAGGCGGCCAAGAAGCACAAATCCGGCGCGCCTGACCCCAGCACCAACACCATCCCCATCAGCACCATTCCGCCCATCGAAGACCAATAGTCCTTTACAGCAGACCGGCGTCCTGCAGGCGCCGGATTTCGGCGCTGTATCCCTGGCGAAAAGTGGGGTATTTGAATTGATGGCCCAGCTCCGCCTTGAGCTTGCGGTTCAGGACTTTTTTATGCGTGACAGCGCGCTTGCGCCCGGCCGGGGCCGGCTCGTCGCCAAAGGGCGGCATGTTTTTGCCCAGGGTCTCGGAGAGCCAGCGGAAAAAATGGATCTGTGGCACCGGCTCGTCATCCACCGCGTTATAAACCTCCCCCGCCCGGCCGTTCTTGAGCGCGGCGATGATGCACTGCACCACGTCGTCGCGATGGATCATGTTGAGCAATCCCTCGCCCCGCCCCGCCAGGCGCGCCTCGTCCTTTAAGTATTGCAGGAACAGGTGTCCACGTTCCGGCCCATAGATCCCCGCCACGCGCAGGATGATGGCGGGGAATTCCCTCTCGCGCGCGGCGTCGAGCAGCAATTTCTCGGCGGCGACGAGCACCCGGCCCGTTTCGCTGGCCGGTTCAGCCGGGCTGCTTTCCTTGACTTGCGAGCCGTCGGTTTGGCCATAGACGCTGGTGCTGCTCGTGTAAACGAATTTTTTGGGCGGCGCGGCCGTCAGCCAGTCGATCAGATGGCGCGTTCCCTCCCAATAGACTTGTTTGTATTCCTCGATCCCGCCCCGGCTGGAGGATACCGTGTTGACCACCCAATCGAAAGGCAGCGGCAGTTTGTCCAGATCCGCCCGCCGGGCAACATCGGCCAGGAGCGGCTGGATGGAGCGGGCTTTCAGGGCGGGATGGTTCCGCTCCGAGCGCGTGACGCCGCACACTTCGTGACCCAGCCGCGCCAACTCAGCCCCCAGGGGCAGCCCGACATATCCGCAACCGACAATCAGGACGCGCATGACTCACGGAGCGGCGGAAAGCTTCCATGTCGCCGGGGAAAGGTTTGGTGAAGTCGCTGTCAATATGATTTCGCCTGGTTGCCCGGTGGACCGGACAATGACTTGTGCCAGGCCGCTGAAGAGGCTTCGTTTCCAGCCGCCGGCCATGAATTGGTCCGGCTCATGCGAGGAGGGGTCGCCGTTGCCAACGCCGATGATCCTGCCCGGCCCGGCAACTTGAAAGGCAATCTCGTTCGAGGCGGTGGGCACAAACCGCCCCTGCGCGTCGCTCGCCTGCACGGTGATGATGCACACGTCTTCACCGTCCGCCTTGATCGTGGATTTATGCGGGCTGAGCTGGACCGACGCCGGTTCGCCGGTGGTCTCCACCTGGTCGGTGATGACCTCCTTCCCGCCTTTGTAACCGCGCGCCAGCAAAGTGCCGGGGGCGTAGTTGACAGACCACGCCAGGTGCGAATTCGCTTTCATGGTTTTTCGGCCCAGGCTCCGGCCGTTGAGGAACAATTCCACTTCCTCGCAATTACTGTGGCACCAGACGTCGATCGCCTGGCCTTCCCGCCCCGGCCAGTTCCAATGCGGCAACAGATGCAGCACCGGCCGGTCCACATACCAGGCTTGGTAGTAGTAGAAATTGTCCTTGGGAAAACCGCATGTGTCAAGAATACCAAATTGCGAACTGATCGCCGGCCACCAGAACGGCGTCTCTTCGCCTCGATAATCAAATCCCGTCCAGGTAAACAAGCCGGCCACATACGGGCGCACGGCGTAATGCGACCAGGATTCCTCCGCCAGGCCACCCCAGGAGGGTTTGTTCTCGTCGTAGGCTGTCAGGTGCTGATGGGCCTCGTCCTTAACATAAATGCCGCGCGTGGAAAATGTGCTCCCATCCTCGCTGGCGACACATGGCTTCTGCGGGAACTTGGCGTGATAAAGCTCGTTTCCGGTCTCCCGCTTCTCGCCGTGCGTGTAGTAATTGAATCCCATCACGTCAATGCTGATGGAACTGCCCCAGCCCCAGCCGCCGCTGATGGCCACGGTGAAACGCCGGCTCGGGTCCAGCGTCTGCGCGAAAGTCTGCACGGTCTGCGTGACGCGCGTGCCCTGGGGATGGCTTTCCAGGTCCCATTCCTCGTTGCCGAGCGACCAGATCACCACGCAGGGATGGTTGCGGTCCCGCCGCATCATGCTCTCCAGTTGTCCCAACTGTTCCGCATTGATGCCCTCGCTGCGGTTTTCATCCATCACCATCATGCCGAGGCGGTCGCATGCGTCCAGCAACTCGGGCGTGGGCGGGTTGTGGCTGGTGCGGATGGCGTTGGAACCCATTTTCTTAAGCTGGCCCACCCGCCACGCGTTGAGTTCATCCGGCACCGCCACGCCCACACCGGCGTGGTCCTGGTGGTTGCAAGTCCCCTTCAGTTCCACACGCTTGCCGTTGAGGAAAAACCCCCGGTCAGCGTCAAAACGAATGGTGCGGATGCCAAACGGCGTCTCATAGTGGTCCGCTTCCGCGCCGCCGCTGGTCACGGTGGTGATCAATTTGTAAAGGTAAGGTGTTTCGGGCGACCAAAGGTTTGGACTGGACACGCTGAGCATGTTGGTGAACTCGTGCTGCGTGCCGGGTTTGAGCGTATGTTTTTTGCTTTTCGAACGGGCGACCACTCTGCCCCCGGCGTCAACTATCGTTTGCCCGATGACAAAGACAGCCTTGTTCATGGCGTCGTTGGCGATGATGGCGCGGGCGGTCACGGCGGCGGCATTGTTGTCCACCTTGGTCGTCACGAATGTGCCCCAGTGCGCCACGTGCAGCGGCGCGGTCTTGACCAGCCAGACATGCCGGTAAATCCCCGCTCCTTCATAAAACCATCCCTCCTCCAGCGACGCGTCCACCCGCACGGCAATGACATTGTCGCCCCCGTAATTCAAATAATCCGTCAAATCATAATTGAAACTCGTATAACCGCTGGATTCCCGGCCCAGATAAAAGCCATTGACCCACACGATCGAATCCCGGAAGACCCCGTCGAATTCAATGCTGATTTTTCGTCCCAGATCCGATTTGGGTATCGTGAAGGATTTGCGGTACCAGCCGACGCTGTTTTCCGGGAAATTCCGGCCAAGCGCTTTGTAGCCGTGGCTCCCGCTTCCCCGCCCGTCGAACGGCAATTCCACCGCCCAATCGTGTGGCAGGTCCACTACGCGCCAGGCATGATCGTCAAAATCCCTGGCCGCGGCGCCCTGGGCGTAGCCTGCTTTGGCAAAATAGGAAAAAGTGTTCGTGGCGGGTGAAGGATCGAAATCCTTTGCCGGATCGGTGGCGTTGCCGAGCGTAAAATGCCATCCCAAATCCATCAACAACCGTTCACGCTGGGAGGATGCACCAGCCTGTTCCGCCGCGCGCGCGGCTGGTCCAACGGGAGCGGCGGCGAGAGCAGCCATAACGGCTGCCGCGGCAAATTGTCTGAGAAACGATGTTCTGAGCGTCATATCCATTTCTTGCCGCAACCACCGCCCCAACGCCAGCATTACTTTCATCCACCTTCAGCCCTCAGCCTTCAGCCTTTCTTTGTCCAGCCTCCATTCGCTCCCTCTCCCGCCGTAGCGAGAAGGTCGGGGTGAGGGAAAGCAAGTCGGGAAGCTTCCCATCCCCCCATGAGTCCCATTCGTCCCTGGGTGGTCATGAAGATTTCCCGGGCAGCGCGGGTGTCCCGCCTGCGCCAGGCTCATTTCCTGTTCCGCCTCAACGATGGAATCTGATCGAAATTGTGCCGGCGGAAGCGTCATAAGCCGTTATCTTTCCGTGGGCATGAAGTTCGTTCGACTTGGCAGCGTGGGGGTGGGTTGGCACTGTGTTGGTCTGGTTTGTCGATGGGTTGTTATGATGAACCGGATTAACGACGACTTTATGCGCCAGCCAAACCTGGTTATCGATCGTATATGAAATGTGAGCAACTTCCCCGACTGCCAGGTCATTCAGGCTGGCATTCTTATTGGCGCCAAGGATGATCTTTGCATTGCCTGCCAGCGCGAAGGTCGCAATGGAAGCGCCTCCATTGTAATATATTACCCCTGTTTTCGCTTTCTGTGGAGCGACCGGAACAGATGGGGTCGTCTTATCGGCAGCCATCCCGGCAAATGCGCTGAGGGCCAGCACAAGCAAGCCTAAAGGAATCCTGATCAGTTTTGATTTCGCATTCATATTTCAAATGACCAGACGTTTTGGAAAAACTGGTGGTTACAATTTAAACTTGGCCACAAACACGGCTTGCCGCAAGCCAAAATCAGCGGTCAAGCTTCCAAACCATATTCATCCGGCAGGAAGCGAGATCGGTCGGCCAGCGCCAGTTGCCGGGCGATGAATTCGGATTCGCACTCCGGCAGTTCGTCCAGCGTGGCTTGCATGGTGTCGAACCAAGCCAGCTCGTTGGACGCGATCCGCAACCTGCCCTTGGCGTGCGCGCCGCGCAGCAACTCCACCGCCTTGCGCGCCACGGCCGCGCCGGCGTGATAGTGCGAGTCGCTGCCCACGATGACCCGGGCCAGTTCCACGGCGGATTCAGGGGATATGATGAACGCCTGCGGATCAGTCGCCACATCGGACTCCACCAGCCAGCTCTGGAGCTGCCGGGCGGATTCCCTGCCGTGGGCGCGCGCGGCGTTCATTAACCGGCAATCGTAGATCAGTTGTTCCATGTAACAGGTCGGCGCCATGCCGCCGAGCAGCTTGATGTTCTGCACCGACTCGTTGGACCAGGTGTCGCAGCAGGCAGCCGCGAGGTTGCCCATGGGACTCAAGTGTGCGCAGGCGGAAGTCTTGCCTTCCATGGCCATCGGACAACCGGTTACGGCCTTGAGAATGGGGTTTTCGTAACCGCAATCCTTGCCGGGACCAACTGCGCCGCACTCGTAAGCGACCAGCGACCGGACCGCGCTCACCGCGCGCACCACCGCGGAGAACACCCGCGGAATCATCTTCTGCTCCGCAAGAACCATCGCGGTGTTGCCGAAACCGCAGGCGGTGTCTCCCGCGCACTTCACGCCATGCTTGTCGGCGATCTTCCGCAGGTGTGCCCAGAGGAAACGCATGTCGCGCTCGCCAAGGATGCAAAGGGAGAAAAGGCTCTCCGCCAGATCGCCGTTGACCAGTGCATCGTCGTGCAATTCCTTGCCCCCGACGGACTCGATGCTCAGCAACTCCGCCCCGGCCGCCGCCGAACCTTCGAACAACTCCAGCATCGCGTCCCAGTAACGGCCATGGCGCATCAACGGCGGGCGTTCGAACTCGCGGTTGTCGTTGGGCGTCATGCGCAGCACGCTCTTCAATCCGCTACGGTCCTTCTCGCGCTGCAAGCCTTCCAGCAGGATATTCACAATCTCCAATCCCCAGGCCGGATGCTCGGTCATCGGCGGCAGCGTCTCGAACTCGATGACGACGCCGGGCGCTTCCAGTTCCGCTGCGCGGCGCAGCGCCCCCTCGATGATCTGTTCATAGTTGCGCCGCACTTCCGGCATGGCGCCGGCGTCAATGGCGATCGGCGGCAGCGTAAAGTTCAGTTCCGGATAAACCGTGCCGCCGCCGATGACCATGCCGCTGCGCGTGGTCACCGGTTTCGGCGCAAGGCCGAAAGTCAGTTCAGCCGGATCAGAAATGGACAGGGATGTGTAGTGCATGAAACTGTTTGTCCTGCCTGGCCGATCAGGCCTTGCCATTCAACAGCGCCTTCGCCGTGTCCACCGCGCTGCCTGCGTCGGCGGAATACCCGTCCGCGCCGATGTCGCGGGCAAACTCCTCCGTGATGGGCGCGCCGCCGATCACCACTTTGACCGTCAACCCGGCGTCGCGGACGGCCTTCACCGTGTCGCGCATCGCGGGCATCGTCGTGGTCAGCAGCGCGGATAACCCCAGCAACTCTGGTTGGTGCTTTTGCACGGCCTCAACAAACTTGGCCGGACGCACGTTTACCCCCAGATCAAGGACTTCGATATTGGCCCCCCTCCACATCATGGCCACGAGGTTCTTGCCGATGTCGTGCAAGTCGCCTTCCACCGTCCCGATGACCGCACTGTGTTCCGGCTTCACATGGGCATCGGTCAACAGCGGCTCCAAAACCTTCAACGCCTCTTTCATTGCGCGCCCGGCAATCAGCATGTCCGGGACGAAGATTTCGTTCCTCTTGAACTTCTCCCCCACCGTCATCATCCCCGGCACCAGCCGGTTTTCCACGATGTCACCCGGCTTCTCCCCGGCGGCGAGGCATTGATTGATGAGCCCGGCGACCTCCTTGCTTCGTCCGGCGATGATGGCCTGCGTAAGCGGATGCAGTTCGTTCATAATTGGCACAATTTTACCCGCTCCTATAAATGCCCGGCAAGTGCTGTTACAAGGATTATCCTACGATTGGCAAAATCCGTGCAATTCAGACCCGGAACAGATTTTGGCCATCTCGAAAAATGTGAAGAATCGATTTTTGCCATATTTTGATTGGAACCCACTGTCAGCCAGTTTATCGGATGTTTCATTGCGGCTGGGGGAAAATTTGGTAGAGGATCAGATAGACCACGACGCCGGTGATGGATACGTACATCCAGAGCGGCCAGGTCCAACGGGCAATTTTCTTGTGCAGGTCGAAGCGTTGCTTGAAGGCGCGATTCAATGTCACCAACACCAGCGGCACTATGACCACGGCCAGCACGGTGTGGGTCAGCAGGATGGCCAGATAAATGGGGCGGAACCAGGCCGGGTTTTGGAAACGCGTCACATGATGCACGAAGATGTGGTAGGTCAGATAGCAAATCAGGAAAATGACCGAGGTGGCGAAGGCGCTGATCATGCAATTGCGATGGGCGCGGATGTTTTTTCTCCTGATAAAAAAGAAGCCGGCCGACAGGAAGACGGCGCTCAACCCATTGAGCGCGCCGTTGACGGCGGGTAAATCGTGCATTGTCATGGGTTTGATCCTAAATCCAGCAGTTGAGGAAATGCAAACCAGCAGAGCAGGCGGGATGCGCCAACGATGCCAATTCGGCTTTACACGGCTGAGCGGGATTCTTATCAATGATCGATGCAGCATTACAAGTGGCTCCTGTTCGATGCGGACGGAACACTTTTTGACTATGACAGGGCGGAAAACGCCGCGCTCAACCAGGTTTTTCAGTTGATCGGGGTGGCATTCGACCCCAGCCATCTGGTTGCCTACCGGCAGATTAACTCGGCGTTGTGGCAGGCGGTGGAAAAGGGTGAGGTCACACCGGGCTTTGTCAAAGTGCGCCGTTTTGAACTACTGCTTGAAAGCATCGGGGTTGCGTATCCACCCTCCATGTTCAGCGCCCGCTATCTTGAGTGTCTGGCTGAATGCTCGGAGTTGGTGGAGGGCGCCGCCGAGGTTTTGCAGGCGTTGCAGGGGAATTACCGCATGGCCATTCTTACCAACGGCTTGCAAGTGGTCCAGCGCGGAAGGCTCGCCGGTTCTGTCATTCGCCAACAGATTGCTGAGATCATTATTTCGGAGGAAATCGGTTTTGCCAAACCGGCCAAGGAGTTTTTCGATGCCGCGTTGGCACGATTGGGACATCCATCCCGACGGGAATTGCTCATGATTGGCGATGGGTGGGCCTCTGATATTGTAGGAGCAATCGAGTATGGCATCGATGCCTGTTGGTATAATCCCGGCCACAAACCCCGTCCTGCTGTTTGTGGGCTTACCCGCGAGATTGCGTCCTTACGAGAGCTAGTTGCTTGGCTGGGATAATACTGATTTTTTTTAGCGCGAATTGCCCCGAATCACCCGAAATTAGCCGGAATGATGAACTTCCGGCGATGGATACCCCCCCGGTGTATACCCCCCGAGAAATTCTCGATAAAACCGAGAAATCTGCGAAGCGCCAGCGGGTCTGGCAGGGCGATTCTGATGTGGGGTCGAGGCGTCCAGGGGTCTGGAGCCGTCACACGGTTACAAATGTTGATGGTCAAGGACTTAGCCGGTAACACGAGGGGAATGATTCGCGGAGGGATGAAGGAGTGCGCTGTTTATCATGGGATTTCAATTCTAAATGTGGGCCCTATTTGCGATAGCGCATTCCAGGAAAGCGAAGCGGCAGCGAAAATGCATGCACCACCGTTGGAATGAGCGATGCGCCGTCAGGTTCATGAACCTGCGTCATATGGCTGCTCAAAATAATTTGATTCTCCGGCCCAGTTCCCCCCCACGACGATCATGAGGATTCTAGTATTACTTTGTTAAGTTCTCAACACAAAAAGTGCCATTTGGGGCCCGTAAACATTGATAAAATCGACGATTTTCGGGAATGATGAAAGTCTTTGCAAGCTCAGCGAACTCCCCTCGGTATTCA
>JBKQUS010000152.1:0-23643 GCA_052325505.1 Limisphaerales bacterium | reverse complement strand
TTTGGGTTTGGTTCAGGGTTTCAGTTTTTCATCATGGCCATATTTAGGCAATACTCAGGATACGACAATATCATAGATATTGTTTGAAACAACAATTATTTTAAACTAATTTTGTAATCGGGCGGGCACTGGGGCGACGGGGTGCAAGGCATGGTCTAATGAGGAAAGACTGGGGGGGGATTTTCCACCACGAACCACGCGGAATACAGCGAACGAAGATGGCTCCGCTGGAGCGTCGCTACCAAGGGCATTTTATTTCGGGGACAGAGCGGGCGGTGGCGGGGCCTGGCGCAAAAGCCATCTGATGAAGCGTGGTGGCCGCCGGGAATCGGACAATCGGACAGCCACAGGTTTTCATGAGGCCGAGGCAGCAGAATGTTGACATGCGCGGACGCCTTTACGGCATGGTAAACTGGGCAGCCCGAAGCGCACGTTTCAGCGATACCAAGTCAGACGCAACCACAGGCCGCCTCCGCAGAAGAGATTCCAACCGAATTACCCCGGTCGTCCATCCCAAACTGAGAGATTCCTCGAAAGCAAGTATTATTGCCTCGACGACTGGAAGCGGGACAGCAAGATGGCCGAAATGAAAGGGTGAAAGACGGCTTAAACGGCTCAGTCCCGCACAATCGCTTATTCTCGTTTTCTTCACGCTGTGCGCAGCAGGTTCGCCAAGAAAATCGCCGCATCCATGTTTAATCGTTTGGCAATTGAGCGCAAGTTCATGGTCATTTCTTGCCGCAACCGGCCCGCCCGCGCCACTTCATTTTTAGATCGCCCCGCTCGCTC
Organism: Limisphaerales bacterium; assembly: GCA_052325505.1. Classification (GTDB taxonomy): domain Bacteria; phylum Verrucomicrobiota; class Verrucomicrobiia; order Limisphaerales; family Palsa-1400; genus DASRLE01. Next base: position 22,854 of record JBKQUS010000152.1, on the reverse strand, counting down.
TGTCCACCAACAAATCCGGCTTCGCCCCGAAGGCTGATACGAGACAATGGAGGCTTCAGACTCGACGGCGGCTCCTCAGGCGAATTTAACGCGGGGTTTGATGCCCAGGTCTTCGGCGATGCTCTTGATGATAACGCCCAGGTTCCGCGCGGTGGGGTTTCCGTTGCGGTTGAGCATACGATGAAGGGATTTTTCGCCCAAGCCGGTTTGCCGAGCAAGTTCTTTAAAACTGATGTCGGCGTTGACGAGGTCGCGCAGTCTGGAAAGCGCCCCCGCTGTGTCCCCTTCCAAAAGCATTTCAACCGCGCCCGCGTAGAATAGCCGCGCAAATTCACGGTCGCGCTTTATCCGTGCCATAACTGTCTCTCTGTAGTCTCGTGTTGTAATCATCTTATTTCCTCGTCTGTTTGTACCGCTTCCATCGCTCCACAGCGGCAGCTATGTCGGCCTCCTGACGCCGCTTGCTGCCGCCGCCAAGCAGAATGAGGATGGTGCGCCCTTCCCGCCCGTAATAAACCCGATAGCCCGGCCCAAAATCCATTCGCAATTCGAACACGCCCTCTTGCAATGCTTTGGCCGCCCCGAAATTGCCTTGTTCCAACCGCCGAATATATTTGTCAACGCGATCCGCAGTGACGTTGTCCAAGCCCTCGAACCACTCCGCGTATGGTGAGCGTCCGTTTTCGACGTATTCCCGAATTTCAAATGAGCCATTCATAGAGTATCATTTATGTTACCCATGTCAACCCGTCAATGGCCTATCTATCTATCATTCTTGCCGGCCCGGGCGGATAACGCCTTCTTTCCATTGAGTCACCGCTGCGCTCATTTGTTCGGCGAAATGCCAGTGTTTCTTGACATGGCGGGGCACGCTGCCGGGCGATGTTCCCAGCAAATCGGTTGTGACCAGGATTTCGCCGTCGCAATCCGGGCCGGAACCGATGCCGATGGTGGGGATGGGGATTTTTGCGGTGATTTCACGGGCCACTGGCGGCGTAACCAACTCGAGCACGATGGCGAAGGCGCCCGCTTCCGCCAGCGCCGCGGCGTCCGCGATCAAGTCGGAGCGTTCCTGCGGGGTTTTGCCTTTGATGCGGTAACCGCCTTCCACCACTACATTTTGCGGGAGCATCCCCAAGTGGCCGAGAAAAGGGATGTCGGCCGCGATGATGGCCCGCACTTGAGGGAGGATGTTGCGGCCGCCTTCGGCCTTAATGGCTTCGGCTCCCGCGGCCAGCAAGCGGCGGCTGTTTTCCAGAGCCGCCGCCACGGTGAGGCAACTATTGTACGGCAGGTCGGCGGCCAGCAAGGCTCCGGGCTTGGCGCGGGCGGCGGACCGGACGTGGTGTTCCATGTCCTCCATCGTGACATGCGTTGTGTCCGGATAGCCCAGGACAACCATGCCCAGCGAATCCCCCACCAGCAGCAGCGGAACGCCCGCCGCATCCAGCCATTGGGTCATGGCAAAATCATAGGCGGTCAGCGCCGCGATGCGTTCGCGTCCTTTCATGGCGCGAAGGGTATCGGCCGTGATCTTCCGCGCGTTCATCGAAGCAATTCTTCCCGGCGCACACTTTGCAGCAATTCCTCCGGCGTCACGGTGGCCGTGCCGAGTTTGCCCACGACAATGCCTGCGGCGTAATTGGAGAAAATCGCCGCCTCGAGGGGCGACGCCCCCGCCACAATCGCCAGCGTGAAGGAGGCGATGACCGTGTCTCCCGCGCCGGACACATCAAACACCTCGCGGGCCATGGTCGGGATGTGGAACGGCTCTTGACCGCGCTGACACAAAAGCATGCCTTGGTCTCCCAGGGTGACAAGCAGCAGCGCCGGCTGATGGTCAGCCAGCAATTTATCCGCCACTCGCAGCAGCGCCGCGTCCTGCTCAGGCACTCCCGCCCGGGCATCGTCCAGCACACCGGCCAGTTCAAAAGCCTCCTTGCGATTGGGCGTGAGCAGAGAGACGCCCGCAAGATCGAGAAGATGCGAAGGCTTGGGATCCACGCTAAGCCAGACGCCGCGCCGCCGGCAAAGCGCCTTTGCCTCGTCGAGCACCCGCTGGGTGATGACGCCCTTGGCGTAATCGCACAAGATCACCGCATCCGCCGTTTTAAGGCCGCGTTCCAACTCAGCCAGCAGGCGGCACGTGGTGGCCTCGTCAATATTCGAACGGCTCTCACGATCGACCCGCACCACTTGCTGGCGATGGGCAATGATGCGCGTCTTGATGCTGGTCGTTCGATTCTTGCACTTGAGAAGCCCGTTGCAGCCGATGCGATCATGCTTGAGGACTGCTTTCAATCGCACCGCAGACTCATCGTGCCCGATCGCGCCCAGCAGTTCAGTATCGACCTGCAAATCAGCCAGATTGTGCGCGACATTGCCTGCGCCGCCCGGAACGTAGCTCTCGCGGTCAAAATCGATCACCGGCACGGGGGCTTCCGGCGAGATGCGCCGCACCGTTCCCCAAAGAAAATGATCCAGCATCACATCGCCCAGGACCAAAATGCGTGCGCGGCCGGCCGCTTTCAGTAATTGGCCGATGCGCGCGCTGGACAGCCTGCGCGCCGCGGGCGGGTTCGAAGTTTGTAGTTTGTGTTTCAATGGAATGGATTTGTTAGACTAACTCAAAAATGCCGTCAATGGACTCGTCGCGTCCGCCTCGGTCTGCGCAGCGCCCAACCCGACTTCAAAAGCATCGCGTCCAGCCTGCACGGCGGCCTGAAAAGCGCGCGCCATCCGACAGGGATCATTGGCCACCGCAATCGCGGTATTCACCAGCACCGCGTCCGCCCCCATTTCCATCGCTTCCGCCGCGTGGCTGGGCGCGCCGATGCCGGCATCGACAACCACGGGCACGGTGGCTTGCTCGATAATGATCCGTATCTGTCCGCGCGTTTCCAAGCCGCGATTGGAGCCGATGGGCGAACCGAGCGGCATGACCGTGGCGGCGCCGGCGTCCTGCAAACGCTTGGCCAGCACCGGGTCGGCATTGATGTAGGGCAGCACTGTGAAGCCCTCCTTGACCAGCATTTCGGTGGCGGCCAGGGTTTCCACCGGGTCCGGCAGCAGATAACGAGGGTCGGGATGAATCTCCAATTTGACCCAATTCGGCAACCCCGCCGCCACCGCCAACCGGGCCAGGCGGACGGCTTCGGCGGCGTTCATGGCCCCGCTGGTATTGGGCAGCAACAGATACTTTTTCGGATCGATGAATTCCAAGATATTGGCGAAAGGATCCGCCTTCCCGGTCAAGTCCGCCCGGCGCAGCGCCACGGTGACGATGGACGCGCCGCTGGCCGCCAACGCGTCGCGCATCAATTCGGGCGAGGCAAACTTCCCGGTCCCAACCAGAAGCCGCGATGGAAAAGTCCTCCCGGCAATCGTCAATGTCTTGGATTCCAAGTTCAACCGAACAAGTCTGAAGATTACGGTTTAAAGAGGAAAGTGCAAAGTTTCTAATGAACCTTCCCAAAAACTACCGGGATTGCATTGACAAATCGCGACAAACCTGTCCTGATTCACCTATTAATTAATTCTCTTTATGCGGGTTCTTCGGTGAATTAACCAGATTGACGTGGGTGCCGGCGTAAAATGACGAATACACTTGCCAAAATATTTGCGTGTTTTCTCTGTTTTCTTCTGACGAAAGCGGGCGCGCAAAACCTTTCCGATCTCCTGCAACAAGGCATGTCGGTGCAACATGCCGTGGTTCCTCTTTACCCCACCGGCTCCTTCAAACTCTCCGCTGTCGTGCGCGTGGACCGGGCGTTCATGGACTACCAGCACAAAGGATTCTTCCGCATTGGGTTCCTTCCCATCGGCGTTCTGGACGGCGTAACCATTGAAACGCGGGACACAGCCGACCCGTTCGCCAGCCTGGCCTGCCTGCGGCGCTGGCTGGGAAGCAAGGCCGGCCAGCGGGTTGAAATGCGCCGGGTCAAATTCCTGATCTCGCCCACCAAAAGCTTGGAAGCCGGCCTGGCGCGCTGCGGAGCTGGCGACCGCTGGGATTTGCTCAACGGCGTCCGTTTCGTCTCCGGCGACGGCGAAGTCCAGGCGTCGCGGGCCACCCTCGAGATGGCCGGGCCGCGAGCCGGCCAGGTGATCTTCGAAACCACGCCGCGAACGACCAACATCTTTTTTGCGTCCGCCTTGACTTTCAATGATGCTTCCCGACCACCTCTCACCAAATGAAAACAATACGATTCTTATCCCTTCACATTAGCGCAACCTTGGCCGCCAGCGCCTGTCTTTTGCTCCTCTTAGCTGCCCCGGCAAGCGGCCAATCCCAATTCGGTTACATGACGAATGCCGACGGCGTCACCGCCACCATAACCAATTACACCGGTCCGGGCGGCATTGTGACGATTCCAACCAACATCAACGGCCTGACGGTCAATGATATCGGAGGGGGGGCTTTGTTGTACAACAGCAACCTGACCAGCGTCACGATTCCGGGCAGCGTCACCAACATCGAAAGCGATGCATTTGAAAACTGCTGGGTGCTGACAAACCTCGTATTCGGCACAACCGGCACAAACCTCACCACCATCCAACAATATGCGTTCTCTGATTGCTACCGCCTGACCAGCGTCACCATCCCGGGCAGCGTCGCCAGCGTCGGGAACGATGCGTTCGATGAGTGCACCAACCTGACCAGCCTTTCGCTCGGCAATGGCGTCACCAACCTCGGAATATTTGCGTTTGCCTTCTGCGGCCTGACCAACGTCACGGTTCCAAGCAGCGTGACCTCCTTCCAAGAGGGTGTGTTCGATCAATGTCCAAGGCTGACCAGCGCCACGATTGCCAATGGCGTCACCAACATCGCAGCAGATGAGTTTTATTACTGCTCCAGCCTGGCCAACATCACAATTCCCGCCAGCGTCACCAGCATCGGGGATAATGCGTTCGAAGGCTGCACCAGTCTGACCAGCCTGTATTTCGAGGGCAACGCCCCCTCCGCCGACAACACCATATTTAGTGGTGACAGCGGTGTGACTTCCTACTACTTGACTAACACGACCGGATGGAGCAACACCTTTGCCAATTTCCCGGCCGTGGAGGAAGCGCAATCCCAGTTCGGTTACATGCTGAATCCTGACGGCGTCACCATCACCATAACCAATTACACCGGTTTGGGAGGCATTGTGAACTTTCCGACGAACATCAATGGCCTGACCGTCACCGGCATTGGCGACGGTGTGGATATCGTCATCGGGGCCGTCCCGGTGAGCGTCGTCAGAATTCCTGACAGCGTCACGACCATCGCAAATTATGCGCTTGAAAGAGTCAGCATGAGCCTCGTCATAATCGGCAACGGCGTCACCACCATTGGAAATGATGCGTTCTATGACTGCACAAGTCTGACCAGCGTTACGATCGGCGATAGCGTCACCCTCATGGGGGAGTTCGCCTTCGGGGCGTGCCCGAACCTGGCCAACGTCGTAATCGCAAACGGCGTCACCACCATCGGACCGGATTCGTTCTATGACTGCACCAACCTGACCAGCATCATAATTCCCGCCAGTGTCACGAGCATTCAGGAATATGCGTTCTATGAGTGCTCCAACCTGTTCAGCGTTTATTTCCAAGGCAACGCCCCCAGCCCTGATACAACTGTTTTCGTAAATGACAACAGCACGACCGTCTATTATTTGCCTGGCAACACTGGCTTTGGATCCTCTTATGACAATCGTCCGACTGCAACTGTCGGCGGTGCCGGGCCGGTCATCATCACCCAACCGGCCAGCCCGCCGCCGACACAGGTGGGCCTTGTCGCCACCTTTGCTGTCGTTGTTTCCAACAGCCCGCTATTGAGCTTTCAGTGGCAGCAGAACAACGTTCCTCTTTCCAATGGAGGCGATTATTCCGGCGTGACCTCCCCCACCTTGACGGTGGATCCGGTGTCTTTGGCCGACGCCGGCACTTATTCAGTCGTGGTTTCCAATTTCTACGGCTCCACCAACAGTTCCAACGTGGTCTTGTCCGTTGTTCCCGACACCACCGAGACGCAGTATTTTGGGGCTGGCACCAATTACGTGGCCGAGGGCGATTTTGCCCTGGCCAACCTCAGCTTTGCCAACGCGCTGAGCCTTTCGCCAAACAATGCCGCCGATATTTTCTTCCTGGCGGCGAGCGGGTTGTTGAGCCTGCCGGAACAGCCGGCGGGGAGCAATTTCCTCAGTCGCATCGGCATCGGCAGCGCCGGGCGCGATATTTTCAACTGGCAGGCCACGGAGCCGACCAACGCGAACGGCCACTTGGAGGTTCCGGCAACAACGCCGCCGCTCAACGCCGATGAATTCGGCGCCCAACTCCGCACCAATGTTCTGCCCGCCATCATCACCGCCCAGAACAATCTGGCCCAGATCACCGACTCCGGTTTTACGGTTGATTTAACGACCAATGAAACGCACGCGGGCGCGGTCACCGTGGACTGGGGCGACGTCCAGATGCTGCGGGCGATGTGCGATGTTGCTGAACTGTTCATTTACACCACCTACTCGTGGAATCTTAACGTCCAGTTAAACACCGCCACGAACTTCTTTGGCCCCGACGGCGATTTCGAGGCGTTTCTGACCAATTATCCGAGCGTTCTGACCACCGCCTCGACGGCTGATCTGCCAGCGGCCAAGGGGGCCTTCACCAGCGCCATCAACGAATATTTTTCCGCCTCGCAGTTTATTCGCAGCCGTCCTGAGGGTGAAGTGCGCCTGTTCAACCTCCACTCCGACGATCTGACCAAGGAACTACATTTTCGCCAGGTGCTGAGCAATCTGCTTGCCTCGCTCAATGGTCCGGTGGTTATCTCCGCGAACAGCCCTAATACCCTCGTTTCGATGCAGGCGTTTTTCAGCGGCTCTTTCGATCCCCGCTCTTATTTGCCTGAATTTCAAGGCAATGACTTCGTCTGGGACAGCTTCCCGGACACGACTTTCGGCGGCCTTGTCAGCGGGCTGACCGAAGCCCAGCTTGACAAGGGCTTCCTTAAACGTCCCTTTCACTCTGAGGGCGTCCTGGATCTCACGGGCACTACGCTCTCCGTGCTCTACAATTTTACCAATTATTCCAGTCAAACTGGCGTGGTGCAAGGCCCCGACGGCAATTTATATGGCACGATGGCGACTGGCGGGCCTTACATGGATGTGGATCCAAACGGCCTTGGTTACGGCTCGGTCTTCCAAGTGACGCAGGATGGCCAATTCACCACCATCTACAATTTTGGCACAAACCATGACGAAACCGGCAATCCTTTGGATGGTGCCTACCCCAATGCCTTGATCCTTGGGAGCGACGGAAATCTTTACGGGACCGCCGCGTCTGCCGGCTATTACCGCAATGGGACCGTCTTCATGATAACCACCACCGGCCAACTGACCGTCTTATACAACTTTGGCACGGAGGCTGACGCATCTGCCTCCCTTCCTTCCGCCGCACTGGTGGAGGGCGCCAATGGAGTTTTCTATGGCGTAACCGCGCAGGGTGGCGAAAGTGACGCGGGTACGATTTTTGCCATCTCCACCAATGGCAATCTGACGAATCTTTATTCGTTCAACGGCGACAGCGATGGCAGTCATCCCACCTCGCCATTGATGCAAGGCAGTGATGGCAATTTGTATGGCACAACTTCCTCTGGAGGGGTGGTTGGCGATACTACTGGCTATGGCACGATCTATGAAATCAATCCGTCGCAGCCGGGGCAGATCGAGGTCCTTTACACCTTTGGCACACAGCAGGACCAGTTTGGCGACCCGTTGGATGGCGCCATGCCCAACGGCTTGGTCCAGGGTGCCGACGGCAACCTCTACGGCACCACCGTTTACGGCGGCGCCAATGATGATTACATCGGCCTCTACGGCGGTCTTAATCCCGGTTATGGGAATGGCGACGGCACTCTATTCAGCATTTCGCCCGGCAACGGCAATGCCTTTTCTTCTCTGCTCTCATTCGATGAAAACTTTTCGGATGGCTATGAACCCGTTGGCTCGCTGCTCCCCGGACCGAATGGCGCTTTCTATGGGGTTGCTTTGTCTGGTGGAGCCAATGACCGGGGCGCTGTCTTTGTCTTCAATGCGGTAAACGGCATCGCGACCAACTTTGTCTGGTTGACCGGGACGTCCGGGAGCTACGGCGGCAACGTTCATAACGCCGTCAACAACTTCTATGCCATGCACGGTTTTCCTGCCCCTGCCCCTTCCTTCCTGACCTACGGCCTCGATGGCAATTTATATGGCACCACCACCGACGACGGCACCAATGGCAGCGGAACCGTTTACAAACTGGTCCTGAGCGGACCCTTTAGCCTGATCACACTGACCACGCCAACCAATGGCCAGCCGTTTACAGCCCCGGCCTCCTTCTCCTTGAGCGCAACCGTTTTCTCCGCCCCAACCAACACGGTGGTCAACTTCTACAATGGAACCAATTGGCTCGGGACATCACCAGCGCCCCCTTACGGCATCCCACTCACCGGCCTTGGCGAAGGAGATTATGCTTTCTCCGCCGTGGCTACCAATACCAACGGTTTCTCCAGCTCTTCCGCAGTGTCGTATGTTACGGTCAATAATCCAGGCACAACCTTGATTGACTTTGACCCGCTGGCTGACATCGGGCCGGAGGTCGGCGGCTCTGCCCTCTCCGAATACCTGTTTCAATACGGCGTCACCGTAACGAACAACAGTTCAGGAGCGACTCTGGTCGCGGAAAATCAGTCCGACGTAGCTGGTGGGGGTTTTGTGCTTGCCTCCTCGCAGCCAAATGTGCTGACGCAAGCCGGTTCCGGCGGTCCGGTCAGTTTCACGGTGGGCTTTGGGACTTTGCTCTCGCAATTCAGTTTTACCAGGCCGGAGTTGCTGGCCAATCCGTCGGTTTCACATCCAGCCTGGCAGGTGACCGTTTTTGATCCCTTCGGCGACGCACTGGATTCGGCGCAGGAACCGCTGATCTTCAGCACCACCAATGTGCCGGCGCAGACATACACCCTTAATGGCGGCAGCATTGCCAGCGCTGAATTCAGTTCGGAGGGAAATGGCCTGACCACCTTCAACGCCATGTTGCTTGACGATTTTGTTTTAACCGCGGGCAACTCCAGCGATTTGCCGCCGTCAGTCCGCATCACCAGTCCGACCAACGGCCAGATCATTTCGGCGTCCGCGGATGTCCCCATCACTGTCGAGACATCGCCAGGAACGGGGACGGCAACGACCGTACTTTTCCACGATGGCGGCAGCTTCCTGACCAATTCCGTCAGCCAGTTAACCGTAGAGTGGCAGAACGTGCCCAACGGTGCCCATGTCCTGACTGCGGTCGCTGCCAACAGCTCGGGCCTGATCAGCACCTCCGCGCCCGTGACGTTCACGCTCGCCACCGGCTTCGCCATCGTGACGCCGCCCATGAGCCAGACGATCCCGCTGGGTGGAACCGCCGTCTTCAGTATCACGACCACCGGAACCGGGGTAACCTACCAATGGCTGTTCAATGGCTCCATTATTCGCGGGGCGACCAATTCGTCCTACGCCGTCAGCAACGCTGCTCTCGGTGCGGCGGGAAACTACACTGTGGTGGCCGTCAACAACATGGGCGAGCCGATCACGAGCGCGCCGGCGGTGCTCACTGTGTTGGGTCCGCCGGCAGTCAGCCCGATTTCAGAGGTGCTCACCAACGGCAACTTCGTCTTGAGTGTCATCGTCAGCGATGTGGCAACGAATTTCTATACCAAATGGCTGCTCAACGGCAACGGCATCGCAGGGACGCTGAGCAGTTACCCAGCCGGGACGGTGACCAACTTCTATACCAACACCGCCGCCGCATTCAATTCCGGGAACTACGAGGTGGTGGTGGCCAACGTCGCAGCCTCCACGAACAGTACGCCCATCCCGGTGAATTTAGGCCCCACCAATATCGTCACGACGAATAACAGCTTCGCCAGCAGTCTGACCATTGATCCTCTGGGCGGGCCGCCGGCGTTTCCGGTGGCGGGCATTAACAACAGTTCCAGTTCCGGACCATCGTTCATCGCGGGTAAACCGGCTGGCGGATTCCTATGGTACAATTGGACACCCACCAACAACGGCGTCATCTTCCTGACCACGCGCGGCAGCACTTTCGACACCCTGCTGGGCGTTTATACCAATAATGGCGTCGAGCCGTCGGTCGCCGAGGATGACGACTCGGGCGGATACTTCACGAGCCTGGTTTCGTTCAACTTCCAGAGCAACGTCACTTACCAGATTGTGGTTGCGGGCTATCAAGGCGCCACTGGCAATGTGGTATTGGAGCTGTCGCCCGGCACAAATGCCGGTTTGCCCGGTCCCGCCAACGGCTACATTATCGGCCCCGCGGAGCCTGTGATTACGCAACAACCGGCCAACCAACTCGCCTACGTGGGCCATACCGTCACCCTAACCGTGGGGGCCGCCAACGCCACCGGTTTTCAATGGTATTTTGCCAATGTCCCCGTGGCGGGCGGCACCTCCAGCACTTTGGTCATAAATGATTTGCCTCTGAACGCGGTGGGCAACTACTTCGTACAGGTGTCCAATGCCGTCGGCGTTGTGCAAAGCGAAATCGCGACCGTCGAGCTTCAAAACCTGGCGCTAACGACGGGCACTCCGACCAACCTGCTGGTGGACAAGTTTGGCGACGCAGTGGACCTGACGGGCGTCGCCACGCCGCAGCACTACCGCCCGCAAGATGGGGGCGGTGAGACCGGCGGATATACTCTCTCGCAATCCTTCAGCACGGTGGGGGCGACGAAGGAAGAGGGGGAACCCAGCACTGCCGGCCAGCCGGGCGGGGCTTCCTACTGGTACACCTACACCGCGCCGATCAACGGCACACTCGAGTTCGGCACTGCGGGCAGCACCTTTAACACCATGCTCGCCGTCTATATAGGGCCCGGCACCAGCTTCAGCACTCTGACCAACGTGGGCGCCGCCTATACCACCAACTATCTTCAGCAGGGCCAGCCCTCCGTGGTGATTTCCAATGCGGTGTCCGGCACCAAATACTATATCTCCATCGACGGCTACCTCGGCGCCAGCGGCTCCGCTTTCCTGAACATTGTCGTCAATCCGCCGACCAACGTGATTATCTCCACCAACGTCATGACCAACACCACCCCCGTTGTGGCCATCACCTCCCCGGCTAATAATTACTTGACAACCAACTCCACCATCAATGTCCGGGGCACGGTCAAAGGCAGCGGCGGCCAGGCGCCGGAGGTTTCAGTCGTGCAACTTGCCGTCAACACCAACGCTGTCGTGCAAGCCCCCTGGCAACTGGCGCAGAAAACCGTGAACTGGTTCACCAACGTGACGCTGGTTCCCGGAGCCAACTTGATCACCGCCCAAAGCATTTATGCGCCAAACACCAACACGGCATTCGCCACCCTCCCCGCAACCTGCACGGTCTTTTATGTCACGAACCCGCCATCGTCGAAAGACAAGTCGCAGTTGACCCTGCTGACCTATCCGCATGGCGCAGGCAAGATCACCGGCCAGGCCGATAACGCCGACCTGGAAATCAACAAGGTCTATACCGTGAAGGCCGCCCCTGTCGGCAACTGGGTCTTCACCAATTGGACCATGATCAGCGAAACCAATACCAACAGCCTGGGCGCCCAGCCCACCCTTGCGTTCCTCATGTCCACCAACTTGATCTTGCAGGCCAACTTTGTCACCAATCCCTTCACCGCCTGGGCCGGCACTTACAACGGGTTGTTCTCCCCGCTCACCGGCGTGACCGAGGCTAGTTCCGGCTTCTTCACCGCCACGATTCCGTCCTCCAGCCACGGTGCCTACAGCGCCAAGTTGCTGCTGGATGGCGGTTCTTATCCATTTAGCGGCACGTTTGACCTCTCCCTGCAAGCGGCGGCAATTGTGACGCGCACCGGCAAGCCCTCCCTCACTGTTGTGTTGCAATTGGACAACAATCAAATTTTCGGCAGACTCAGCGACAACGCGACCAATGCCTGGTTCTCCGAACTCCAGGCCGATCGCGCCCTGTTCAACGCCAAATCAGACCCGGCGACCGACTACACCGGCAAATACACCCTCGTGATTCCCCCCGGAGGCGCCGTACAGACCAACCAACCGGTTGGCTACGGCTACGCCACGCTGGCCAACACGCCGGGCGGGGTTGTTACCCTCAGCGGCTCCCTGGCCGACAACACCGCCTTCAGCCAATCCGTCCCTGTTGCTACCAATGGAACCGTGCCTCTCTACGCCTCGCTTTACTCCAAGGCGGGGTCCTTCCAAGGCTGGCTGACCCTCACCAACTTTACCAATCACCTGGCACAGACCATCGTCGGCGCCAACCTGGCTTGGATCAAACCCGGCACAAAGCACGCCGGCGGTTTCACCAACAACAACATCTCCGTGTCTGGCTCGCTCTACAATCCGCCGAAGGCAGGTTCGAGCGGCTTAAATTTGACCAACGGCACCCTCATCATCAGCAATGGCGGGTCAGGGGAAGTGTTGACTTACAGCAACCTTTCAATTGTCAATAATAAACTAGACAATCAGACCGCCACAGGCAATCCTCCCAACCTGCTGGAAGGGGCCATTACCCCCGCCACCGGCATCTTCACCGTAACATTTCGCCCGACCGACTCCCATGGCAACACCGTGGCCAAAGGCGTGATCCTGCAAGACGATTCGCCCACCAACGCCGCCGGCTGGTTCCTCGACGCCGACCAATCCGGCTCCTTCCTCCTGCTGCAACAGTGACGGAAGTCCGCTCAAGCAACGTATATCATTGAATCAGGACGCGTTAATGGATAAAACGCACGCCGAATTTGCATGGATAAATTGATCATGACTCCTGCGCCCGGCGAACGTTTGTTACGCTTTGTTGGGGATCGTATTCGCTTCAGTCTTCGCACGCCCAAGGGTTTTGCCCGGGGCTGGCGCGCGCTCCTCCGCACCAACTTGGGCAAGGCGGACCGCCTGCGCCAGGAAACCATCGCAACGCATGCCGGAAAAAATCCGCTGTCCATCGCCTTCTGGCGCGACGTTCCGTTGCAAGAACAGCCTTCCGGCGAATGGGCCATCGAGTTGCCGTTGACGGATGTCGGATTCTACACGGCCAAACCTTACGTCCTGGATCCGCAAGGACGGCAATACTGGCCGGAAGGACCCGACGCGGGTGTTTCCGTCCATCCCAGCGTCTATCGCACGGCCAACACCATTTACTGCGCTTTCCCGCGGCTGTTCGGAGCAACGAGAACGGCAGGTGCGACCCACGACGCCAAGGCGGAGCTGGAACTTACGAAGTTGGACGATCGTGGCTACGTGATCATCCCGCCCTCAGGCACGCTGCGCGATCTGGCACGGCAGTTGCCGCATATCATGGACACGCTCGGATGCAGCATTCTTCAATTGCTGCCCATCGGTCCAACCCCCGCGACCGTGGCGCGCTTTGGGCGATTCGGCAGTCCTTATGCCTGCCTCGATTTGACGGCAATCGATCCGGCGCTGGTCGAGTTCGATCGACGCACCAACGGTGTCGAACAGTTTTGTGAACTGGCTTGCGCGGTGCATCGGCGCGGCGGACGCCTGCTGCTGGACATGGTCATCAATCACACTGGCTGGGGTTCGACCCTTTTCGAGAATCACCCGGAGTGGTTCCTGCGCAAGTCCGATGGCGCATTCGCCAGTCCGGGAGCATGGGGAGTGACGTGGGAGGACTTGGTGGAATTGAATCCCGTCAACCTTGAGTTATGGGAACAGCTTGCCCGGGCGTTTTTGACCTGGTGCCGGCGGGGAGTGGATGGCTTTCGTTGTGACGCGGGCTACAAAGTGCCGCTTCAGGTCTGGCAATACATTGAAGCGCGCGTGAGGCAGGAGTTTCCCGAGGCGCTGTTCCTGTTGGAGGGCCTGGGCGGGCCGCTGGAAGCCACGAATTCCTTGCTGACGGATGGCGGCATGCAGTGGGCTTATTCGGAACTGTTCCAGAACTACAGCGGACCGGACGTGGCGCGCTATCTGGACTACAGCACTCTCCAAAGCGAGCGCGTCGGCGTTTACGTTCATTACAGCGAAACACACGACAATGATCGCCTGGCCAAAAAAGGCCGGACTTGGGCGCTCATGCGCAACCAGCTCTCGGCGCTGGCCAGCGTGGCGGGCGGATACGGCTTCACCTGCGGCGTCGAATGGCTGGCCCGGGAGAAAATCGAGGTCCATTCCTGTGGCGGTCTGTCGTGGGGCAGCAAGGACAATTTGCTGGCTGAGTTGGCCGGACTGAATCGTTTGTTGGCCGATCATCCGTGCTTCTTTGACGGAGCCAAACTGGAGCGGCTCAGCCCGGAGGCATCGGACGTTTGCGCGTTGCGCCGCGTGTCGGCGGAAGGTTTGGACGCCATCCTGGTCCTCGTCAATACCGACGCGCTTGCCGCCCATGATTTCCCCCTCAAGGCGGATGAGTATGAACGATTGGGACGCCCGCAAATTGATTTGCTCGCCCAAAAACCTCCGGCGGCGCAATCGAGCCGGGAACAGATCGTTTTCAAATTGTCGCCAGGCGCGGTCTATTGTTTGGCAACCACGGTAAAACCCTGCGGGCTGGCCGGCGACCAATACCGCCAGGCCCGCGCCCAATCCTCCTGGGCCATCAGCGCCTTGAGCAAGGTGCTGCTGCCCGAGGAAATCGGGCCTTGTTCGTGGAGAGAACTGGCCGAGCGAATTCATTCGGATGCACGCGAATTTCTCGGCTCCTTGTCCGGCTTGGACCGCACGCGATCGCGGATTGATTTGTTGGGGGCGCTCGATGCCGCCAAGAGAGGTTATCCGCAAGTTGTGACGTGGACGCTGCTGGATCGGCGCCGCATCACCCCCATCCCACCGGGTCATTGGCTCATGCTGCAAGATGACCGGCCGTTTCGAGTCTGCCTGACCCGCCAGGACAGTGAATTGCGTGAACACGGAGGGGCCATCGAAGTCCAGGGTGGTTACGTCGCCTGCTTTGCCCCCAAGAGCTTGGAGAAGGCAGTTGACGCAGAATTGGAAATCGAGCGATATGCCCTGGCCAACGAGAAGGTCAAGGCCGCCGTTCGATTCCTCGCCGCAGGCCCCGTCGTGGCCGAGACGCTGGCCAAGCCGCCGGCGGATTCCCTGGTTTTGCTGACCAACGGCCGCGGCGGCATGGCGCGCTTGTGCGCGGATTTGGGCCGCGTGAATTCCAAATACGACTGCGCGTTGGGGGCGAATTTGCACCCGGAATTTCCCGTGGACCGCCACATTTTTGCCAAACGCATCCGCGTCTGGATCACGGCGGACGGATTTACCACGCCGCTGGATTTGCAGAATTTGGTTTCACTGAAGATCGGGCCGCCTGCCGTTTGGGCTTTCCTGGCCGAAGCCGGCGACGGCAGGACGGTGGAAGCGCAGTTGATGGCCGACATGCTGGAAGGCTCCAACACCGTTGTCTTCACATTCGCCCGGCTTCCAGGCACCCGGCCAGCCGATTTGCCCCCGCAATTCCATGTCCATCTTACGGTGCGCGTCGATATCGAGGACCGCAATTTCCACACCGAAACCCATCGCAACGGGGGAGCCGATTTCCATTTCAACGGGAATTGCCATCCGTTCACCGACCAGATTGGGTTTGCGTTCACGCCCGCGCCGGACCGGCAATTGCGCGTCCTCAGCAACATTGGCGTCTATCATCCCCAACCGGAATGGTGCGAAAACGTTCCCCACCCAGTCGAACAAAGCCGTGGACAAGTGGCCAGTGGCGACACCTTCAGCCCGGGTTGGTTCGAACTGCCGTTGGCCAGGCAGCAAACGGTCACGCTTGTGATTTCGTCGGAAGAACCGGCCCCGGCTTTGCCGCAAATCGAACAGGATTTTGCCCATCGCAAGTTGGATGAACAGACGGCGTTCGAAGAGACGAAGCTGCCCGAAAAGGATGCTTTTGGGCGGCGTCTGGCCATCGCAGCGCGGGCTTATGTCGCACGGCGCGGCACAGGCCGGACGGTCATCGCCGGCTATCCATGGTTTCTGGATTGGGGACGGGATACGCTCATCACCGCGCGCGGACTATTGGCAGCGGGCATGGTCTCGGACGTTGCCGGCGGGCTGGTTACTTTTGGGCGGTTCGTCGAAAACGGCACCATGCCCAATACCATACACGGTGACAATGCGTCCAATCGCGATACTTCGGACGCGCCGCTCTGGTATGGGATCGTTTGCCAGGAAACCGCGGAACACATGGGTGGAACAATCTACGAAACACCAGTGGACCAGTCCGGGCGCAACATCTCTGATGTTTTGCGCGAAATCGCTTTGGGCTACGCGCGAGGCACCCCCAATGGCATTCGCATGGATGCGGCTTCGGGTTTAATCTGGAGTCCGCCGCATTTCACGTGGATGGATACAAATTATCCGGCCTGCACGCCGCGCCAGGGTTACCCGGTGGAAATCCAGGTGTTGTGGATCCAACTTTTGCGGCAAGTCCACAAGCTTGGGCTGAAACCCGCTGGCGAATCGTGGGACGCTCTGGCGAATCGCGCGGAGGAATCGCTCCGAAAATCTTTCTGGCTCGAAGACAAGGGCTATATCGCCGATTTGCTCATCGCCAACCCCGGCCAGGCCGCCAAAGATGCCGTGGTGGACCAGGCATTGCGCAACAATTATCTTTTCGCCATTGCCTTCGGCCTGTTCACCGGCACACAGGCGCGGCGGGGAGTGGACGCGGCGTTGCGGTACTTGCTCGTCCCCGGGGCGGTGCGGACACTCGCTCCCCTGCCCGTCCAGCCGCCACTGCCGATTTACAGCGGCGACGGTCGTCTGCTGAACAATCCGCAGGAACCATATTGGGGCCGTTACGAGGGAGACGAGGACACCTCGCGCAAGCCGGCTTATCATAACGGCACCGCCTGGCCCTGGATTCTGCCAACGGCGTGCGAGGCGCTGGCCAAAGCGTGGGACAAATCCCCTTCCGCGGTGGCCGCGGCCAAGGCCTATTTGGGGAGCATGGACAAATTGCTTTTGACCAATTGCCTGGGCCAGTTGCCGGAAATCTTGGATGGCGACGCGCCCCATACGGCGCGCGGATGCGACGCCCAGGCCTGGAGCGTTTTGGAAGCTCTCCGCGTCTGGAAATGGCTGTCCGCCTTCTAAAGGATCCACCCAATGCGCGCCGTCATCCAGCGTGTCACTCAAGCCAGCGTCGTCATCTCCGCAACCACCAAGGCGGCTATCCAACGCGGGCTTCTCGTCCTCGTCGCGGTCGAGGATTCCGATACGCCGGAAGATGTCGAATGGCTCAGTGGAAAAATCGCGCGCCTCCGCATTTTCAACGACGAAAACGGCGTGATGAACCGCTCCGTGCAGGAGATTGCTGGCGATGTTTTGCTGGTCAGCCAGTTCACCTTGTTCGCCAGCACGAAAAAAGGCAATAGACCGTCCTACTCAAAATCCGCGCGCCCGGAAATTGCCGTTCCGATTTACGAGCAGCTCATTGGCAAACTGACCGCAGATATGGGGAAGCCTATTCAAACGGGCGAATTCGGCGCGGACATGAAAGTGTCCCTGCTGAACGACGGCCCGGTTACAATTATAATTGACACAAAGAACCGGGAATGATTTGGCGAGCAACGGTTATCCGGCCAGGACTTGCAAGTGGGAAGCAAACCGATTAGCGTTTTTGTCATGCAGACATTTTGCGGAGAAATTTACATCGAAGACCCGCACCATGGAAAAGAGAGTCTTTATGCCCTAGTTAAGGAAAATGGCTTACGCTTAGGAACTCTCAAGATTGAACTTCATAACGCTAATCCGCCACGCGGGACTTCATTCATTGGAACATACGGGGATTATTGGACATTAAAAAGAGTTGAAAGAAAGCTTTTAGTATCGGTTTATGAAATGTCCATTTTGAATGACGGGTCATGGGTTAAGTTAAGGTGTGTAACCGGTCACGCATTTGGTTTTATGTTAGAACGCGCAATTAAATCCCTTCCATAATGTTAAAGAATGGTTGCATTTGCCAAAAGGTATTGATTAAAACTAGTTGACTTGATAAAGCTATCGGATGATGATATGGGCCATGATAATAAAACATGATGCGGCGTGGGATTTAACATTCAAAGCCAGTTTCTCAGATGACCCCAACTCGACGTTTCGGAATCGGCTGGTTTCATTGCTAGAGAAGCAGGGATTTGAACAGGTAAAAACGACCGCAGGAATGACATGGGGAAAAAAGAATGCGTCTCCGAATGATGCAACCGAAGTCATGGGAAGAATCTTTCGGGCGAATGAGGGGCCAAAGCGGGTTTTTCAGATTAGGCAATTGAGTCTTACCGCGTCTCCACATTATAAGGTGCAGATTATCAAGTAGTTCTGGCACTATGCCACTAGTGTCGCAATCCATGCTGGTGGCGGCGATGAACCCGACGGAAGTGCCGGGGCAAGCCGCGAACCCAAAATAGTGATAAGTTGCTTATGGGCAATACATTGCGACTTTATTTGACACCGATTACTAATATGCTCTTTGCCAGCACGAAAAAAGGCAACCCCCCCTCCTACTCGCGCTCGGCCCGTCCCGAAATCGCCATCCCGCTCTATGAACGTCTGATCGCCAGACTCACGGAAGATTTGGGCCGGCCGGTCCAAACGGGCGAATTCGGCGCCGACATGCAAGTGACCCTGACCAACGACGGCCCGGTCACAATTATAGTTGACACAAAGAACCGGGAATAATTTCGCGATTTTTCAGATTTTTCAAGAAAACGCCTCCAGCAGCGCCGACTCAAAATAACCGCTCAACTCCATGGCGGTGAGAAGCCGGGCCTGCGCGACGGTCGGTTTGAGTTTGCGCGCCGTCTCCAATTCGGGACTCCCCAGCCGCACCCAACTGCCCACGCGAATCTCGTTCAAGACTCGCAACAACCATTCCATCTGCTCGCCGGTCAGGGTCAGGAGAAGATCCTCTCCGCCCTCCTTGAAAAAGCGCCGGTCATTGCTGAAGAACTGGGCGAGCCTTTTTCTATGCTCCTGCTGCTGCTGTTCCATGGCTTCCTCCAGCCATTCCTGTTCAGACTGCTTGCCGGATTTGGGGTCCCGGCTCAATTGATGATAACTGAGGTCGAGCTGCGGATACAGCTTCAGCGTGGCCAGCAACACGACCTTCTCCCGTTGGCTGAGGCGAAAGACAAAGGGGCGGCCAGCGCTGTCCGGCTTTTGTGAACGGATCAGCCTCATTCGTCGCGCTCCAGGGTGGCATTCAGGCCGTAACCTTGCAGTTGATGGACATAATGCTCGGCCTTCTCAAAGGTTTCCCGCACCAGCAGACTTTTGCCGTTCTCGTGGACCTGCAGCATGTGGCGGCGCGCCTTGGCCTTGGGCCAGCCAAACACCGATTGAAACACATGCGTGACGTAATCCATCAGGTTCACCGGATCATTCCAGCAAATGACCAGATAGCCCCGATCGCGCAGTTCCTTCGGATCGGTTTTCTCTTTCTTCTCCGTCTCGGGCGGAGCAACTGGTGCGCCATTCTCAGCCATGCCGCAATCATAGTGGTTCCGGACGCCGTGCGCCAGCACCAAGAGCTCGGGAAAATCGTGGGTTGGAAGCCATTTCTCTCGCGTTTGTTGGTGACTTTGAGCTCGAATGATGATATGGTTCTTTAGTCATGAGATGTAATTTAGCGAGGCTGTGGAGGTGTCTAATGATGCTTTTGGCCGGTTCAGCGTTGCAGGCCGTCGCAGCCCACGGGTTTCCCACCAACTTGTCAATCGTCACGATTCAAGCGACCATGCCTTTGGCGTCGGAGCCGGGCAATAATCCCGCCGTTTTTACCTTTTCCCGCGCCGGCAGTACCAATTCCGCGCTGACGGTTTCCTTCGGAATTGGCGGCACCGCCAGCAATGGCGTCGATTACGCCGCCATATCGAATTCCGTCAGCCTGGAGGCGGGAGAGACTTCGACCAATGTTGTCATCACGCCGATTACCGAGCCGTCGGCCACCGGGTATAAAACAGTGGTGCTGACCCTGCCGCAGCGCCTTGGCGAGGAACATTTTGGCATCGCGGCTTTTGGTGTTGGATCGCTCAACAGGGCGGTGGCGTATATCGCGTACAATTATACCAATGTTCCTCCAACGGTCAGTATTGTCACTCCGACCAATGGCAGTTCCTTCCTTTCCAAGCCCAACATCGAAATTGCGGCCCATGCGTTTGATTCGAACGGCTGGGTGACGGCGGTGGAGTTCCTGGCTAATGGCGACAGTTTGGGGGTTGTGAGCAATAATTCGTTCGAAAGCCGGAGAGCGGAGCCGCTGATCATGCGGGAATCGCATGGTTCGATCCTGCCGGTTTTGCTGGGGAGCCATGTGAACCGATACCAGTTTGTCTGGACCAATGTGCCGCCCGGCAATTATGCCCTGACGGCGGTCGCGACCGACAACGCCGGGCTGCAAATGACCTCCGCGGTCATAAATATCGCTGTCAGCACGAACCTGCCCGAGCCGATGGTGCGCATTGTCAGTCCGGCGCCCGGGGCGGAATTTCCAGAGATGACCACCATCAATATTTACGCGGCTGCGACCGAGGTTGGGGGCGTGGTCAAAACGGTGGAATTTCAGGCCAACGGCAGCAGTTTGGGCACGGCGACAAATTACCTGGCGGCGGAACCTTCCAGTCAGTTTCATTTGAGGACGCAATGGCTGCCATATTTCTTTCGTTGGACCAATGCCCCCGCTGGAAGCAATGTGTTGACAGCGGTTGCGACGGACAACAACGGCACCCAGGCCGTTTCCGCGCCTGTGGGAATCATCGTTTCGACCAACGCCCCGTATTTTCGGCCAAGGCGCTAGGCCCGGCCCCGGCCTGATGCGCACAATGAATTGCGGCAGAGGCTCTGCCCGCATAAACTTCCCTCCATGAAAGGCAAAGGGATGGTCTATCTGGTGGGCGCAGGGCCTGGCGACGCGGGCCTGATGACGATGCGCGGGGCGGAGTTGCTGGCACGGGCCGACGTGGTCGTTTATGACGCGCTGGTCAACGGCGATCTGCTGCGGCTGGCGCCGGCCGCCGCGGAGTTGATTTTCGCCGGCAAACGGTCCGGCCTGCACGTCATGCCCCAGGAACAGTTGAACCGGCTGCTCATCGAAAATGCCCGCGCCGGCAAATGCGTTGTCCGGCTCAAAGGGGGTGATCCTTATGTGTTTGGCCGCGGCGGCGAGGAGGCGGAGGAACTGGCCGCAGCCGGGATGCCATTTGAAGTGGTGCCGGGGATCTCCTCCAGCATTGCCGGTCCGAATTATGCCGGCATTCCTTTGACGCACCGCGACCTTTGTTCGAGCTTCAGCGTCATCACCGGCCACGAAGACCCGGCGAAAGAGGATGTGGATGTAGATTGGGCGCAGGTGGCCGCGGCGCCGGGGACGAAAGTCGTGCTGATGGGAGTGACGCGAGTCGGCAAAATTGCCGATGCGCTCATGGCCAACGGCATGGCGGCGAGCACGCCGGTGGCGGTGATTCGCTGGGCGACGACCGGACGGCAGCAATCGGTTTTGGGCACGCTTAAGACCATCGCGGAAGCAGTCGAATCGGCCCGCTTCACACCGCCGGGCATCATTGTCATTGGCGAAGTCGTGAAGTTGCGGGAGAAGCTGAATTGGTTCGAGAATCGTTCGCTGTTTGGACAGCGCATCGTGGTCACCAGAACCCGCGAGCAAGCCAGTCAGCTCTCGCGGCAATTGCTGGAACGCGGCGCGGATGTGCTGGAGATTCCAGTCATCCGGACCGTGCCACCGACCGACCGAAAATCCATCGCGGATGTCTTGCTGGAATTGAACGCGTATGACTGGCTGATTTTCACCAGTCCGAACGGCGTGGCCGCGTTCTTCGAGTTTTTCTTCAAGGTTTTTGACGACCTGCGCGACATTGGCGGGGTGCGCATCGCCGCGGTCGGCGCGGTAACGGCCGCCAAAATCCGGGAACTGCACCTGAAAGTCGATCTGATGCCGGACGAATACGTGGCTGCCAAAATCGCAGATGCCCTGGCCAAATACGAGAGCATCGAGAACCTGAAAATGCTGTTGCTGAGGGCGGAAGTCGCCAACAAGGACCTGCCTAAACAACTGGAGGAAATGGGGGCCATTGTGGATGACGTGGCCGTTTACAAGACGGTTCCGGAAACCGAGGACCGCAACGGCGCCGCGGCGCGGTTGCTGGAAGGCGGCGCGGATTGGATAACCCTCACTAGCAGTTCGACGGTGGAACATTTCAACGCGCGTTTCGATCTGAAACAACTGGCCGCACGTTATCCGCAACTCAAGCTGGCCTCCATCGGGCCGGAAACCAGCAAGGCCATTGCCGCCCTCAGCCTCAAACCAAACGTGGAAGCGAAAGAGCATACGATTGATGGTTTGGTCAAGGCGATCGAGTCAATTACAAGCCTTTCGACACACAGGTCTGGATCGGTAACACGGTAACAAGTGTTGGTAGTCAACGAGTTAAGTCCAGAGTGGGAGTAAATCGCTCTTCAAACTCCCTCTATGGAGGGTTTTGGAAGAGCGGGATAAAGTCCAATTGGGCCTTGCGCGCCACGGCTTGCAGATATTCCTGCGTATGGAGGGATTGAGGGCCCTGCGGGTCGACGGCTCCGATCATTGCTGTGAGGGCGCCTTCGCGGGGGGGCCGGCGTGGCAACCATGCGTCAAACCAAACATAAAGGTCCATTGGCAACTCCTCCGCAGCATACACTGAAATCACATGTGAGCGGCGGCGAGGACGGGATGCAATCCTGGCGGTTGACAACGGGACCGGGTGAAAGTGCCGATTTGAATATGCAGATAATGTCGGAGCGTGGTATATTTGATTCGCAGAGGTCA
This sequence comes from Limisphaerales bacterium, assembly GCA_052325505.1. GTDB lineage: Bacteria > Verrucomicrobiota > Verrucomicrobiia > Limisphaerales > Palsa-1400 > DASRLE01. The sequence continues at coordinate 9 of JBKQUS010000152.1, read as the reverse complement.
GCGGCTTAA
>JBKQUS010000151.1:0-9838 GCA_052325505.1 Limisphaerales bacterium | reverse complement strand
GTGATGTCGCCGTCGCCGAAGGAGGCAGCCAGTTGGAGTTTCACGTCTTCCACGGTCTTCTGCTCAAGATTGGGCAATTCGATTCCGCCGCAAAACTTGTCGAAGGCCATGGCGCGGGCCTTGGCTTTAAGTTCGTCCTCGATTGCCTGATAAATTCTGCCGGCCAATTGCGCATCGTCAGTTGCCTTGGGGAGGACTCGCTTGAGCAGCTCCAGCAATTGCGCTTCATTCGACTTTTTTGTCTCTTTTTTCATCATTCAAAACGGGCCGATGTTGTGCAGGATTTATCGCCGAAGCGCAATGGGCATATCGAAAAATTTCACTGAAGGCGCGGTTATGCTGCCGGCGGGTTAGGTTTTACGACCGCCACTGTAATCGGATTCCTGCATGATCAATCTTTGGACCCGGCAGGGATTGTGGAGCGGCGGGTGCTTTGAGGCAAGTGCTCGGATGGCCTTATATCGACACCTCTGCGGAGCGTCGAGATAATCCAAAAAACTGTCGCAAAAGCCTGGGGCCGGTTATACGGTCACGGGCGGGTATTAGGCCGGCCCAATTGAAATGCCAACCAGAGGCTGCAAGATTCACTCCTTCGCCACGTATTGGAGTCTGAACATTTTGATAATGCAATGCCCACCCTCTTTTCGTGTAAACATTGCCCCGGTGATTCAGGTTCTACACATCGTTTCAGGGGGCCAAACCGGCGCTGACAGGGCCGCGCTGGATTTCGCCATCGAGCATGGAATCCCGCATGGTGGCTGGTGTCCAAGAGGTAGATTAGCCGAGGATGGTCCAATTGATGCCGTCTACGAATTGAAGGAGACACCCAATGCCGACTACGTCCAACGAACCGAATGGAATGCCCGGGATTCTGACGGCACGGTGGTTTTCTCCATTGGGGAGACTTTAACGGGCGGTTCCAAGATGACCGTTGGATTCGCCCGGAGATATGGAAGGCCGGTGCTCCATCTTTCTCGCAATGGTGGTCCGGCGTCGCCCGAAATGGCACTTCGGCGTTTCATCGACGACCATGGCATCAACGTGCTCAACGTGGCCGGGACAAGAGCCTCGGAGGAGCCGGAGGTCGGGGCATTCGTCAAGGAGGTCCTGGACAAAACATGGCCATCAGCATGAAATCAGCATCTCAAAACTGCCGCCCGGCGTTGAACGGGTAAACGGGCGATTCGTGACGAGCGCCTTCCTTTACCCATAAGCTTCCATTCCTGCCTTCAATGCGCCCTCAATTGTTCCATCGGCGAGTTCAGAACCGGGAAACCAACTTTCGTTGGGGTCGTAACGGTCGTCGCTATATTTGTAGATGGCGAAGCCCCAAGGCTTCCCGGCTCCATTGTATTCCAGCCGACAAACAGGTCCGACATTGCCGCAGTCATCCCGGTCCAAATAAAGGAATTTTCCCTGAAAGCGAGCAATGTAGCAGGAGCCAGTCTTCGTCGATTCTTTCAGGTTGAATCGTTCGATGGTATGCAGAACGTCCTCTTTGACATCGTCTGGGATTGTCTTCTTCATGTCATCCTCCGAGCAGGCTGCAACGGGCGCTGGCAACGAATCCAGCGCCATGTCTTGGCCCCCAGCACAGCCCCTATTTCTTCAAATGCTCGGATACCAGCTTCGTCATCTCGAACATGCTGACCTGCTTCTTGCCGTTGAACACTGCCTTCAAAGCCTCGTCGGCATTGATGAGGGTCTTCTTTTTGGCGTCCTGCAGCCCGTTCTTGCGGATGTAGGACCAGAGCTTTTTCGTCAATTCGGTCCTGGGAAGGGGCTTATCACCAACGATTTGGGCCAGCTTTTCATCAGGCTGGACCGGTTTCATGAAGGCCGCGTTGGGTGTTCTCTATGTCTTTTTCGCTGCTTTTGTTGTTTTTGCCATGTCCGTTATCTGCCCGGTTGATTGGGGGAAGGCAATGCTAAAAATGCATGACTACCACGGCCTACAAGCATTGAAGCTATGCAACGGTTTTTGTGTCAGAGGCGCATCCCACAACTGCCAATTCCAACACAATAGCGAATTTCGCGTTTATTTGTTCGAAACTCGCAAGGGCCGGTGGGACGAATACACATTCGGCGACGCTTTTGCCTTTCCGCGGAAAACGGGGACGGCACACCGTTGCCTCCTCCACCCAATAAGGATTCCAGTTCAGATTGCAACCGTTCGATTTGCTCTTTGATGACAGCCGCACTGCGGAGTTGCTCCGCCGACAATTCATGTATGCTGCTCATAATTGCATTCAGCCATAAGGTTCTAAACCAACGGCGTCATCCAATTGTGATCCGGCAGAAAGGGGTGTTTCGAGGCAAGCACGTCACCCAAATCTCCTCGACACGCAGCACTGGATCCAGCCAGCCTGTCGCAATGAAGATTTGGCCCATCGCACTGGCATTGACATGCGTGGCCGCCAACGCGGACCAGTGGGTCCCGTTTCACCTGCCTTGGGAGGCGCCAGATGGGGCGCTGGCCGACGCGCGCTTTCTCCTCGACCCGCCGGCTGGCAAGCACGGCTTCATCCAAGTCCGCGACGGGCATTTCTGGTTTCCGGATTCCGGACGCCAGCGGTTCTGGGGCGTGAACCTCTCCGGCGAAGCCAACTTTCCGCCGTCGGAGGCCGCGCCCCGCGTCGCCGACCGCCTGGCAAAATTCGGCTTTAATCTCGTGCGAATGCACGGATTGGACGCCCCTTGGGGCAACACCTTCTTTCGCTGGCATGCGCCCGACACGCTGCACTTTGAGCCGGGCCAGTTCGAGAAATTTGACAATCTCGTCGCCGAGCTGGAGCAACGCGGCATCTACATCAACCTCAATCTCCATGTGGGCCGAAAATTCACCACGGCTGACGGTGTGGCGCAGGCCGATTCGCTCGGCTACGGCAAGTACTGCGTGATCTTCGACCCGCGCATGATCGAGCTGCAGAAAGATTACGCACGTCAGCTGCTGACGCATCGCAACCCGCGCACTGGCCGCACCTACGCCGAGGATCCAGCGGTCGTGATCATCGAGTTGTCCAATGAAGATTCGCTTTTCCTGGCCTGGACCTCCGGTTACCTGCGTGGCCGGCAAACCACCCCTCCGGCATCCGACTGGTGCGACATCCCTCCGTTCTACGGCCAGGAGCTGACGCAGTTTTACAACGAGTGGCTGGCCAAACGTTACCCGTCGCGCGAGGCCCTGGAACGCGCGTGGCGAGCCGGCGCGCGCGCCGCGGGTCCGCAGATGTTGCGCGACGGCGCGAGGAATTGGGACTTTTGGGCGTCGGAAAAATCACCCGCGCGGCTGGAGACCACCAACGGCAGCACCAAAGTGACGATCAACGCCGTGGACGGGACGCCGTGGCATGTGATGCTGACGCAGCGGCAGTTGAAGTTGCAAAAAGGGATGAAATATCGCGTCACATTTCGCGCGCGCGCAGCGTCCTCGCGCCCCATTGCTGCTGAAGTCTGCCACAACGATCCGTGGCGCGGCTACGGCTCCGCCCAATTGGGTCTCACCGAGCAATGGAAGGATTGCCAGTTCACCTTCACCGCGCCGGAGGACGACGATAATGCGCGGCTTAGTTTTCAGTTCGGCCAGGCAACAGGGATGGTTTGGATTGCCGATGTCAGCTTGCATCAAGCGCCGGTTTTCGGTCTGCGTGAGGATGAGAACCCGGCAGGCGGCACAGTGCGCCGGCTCGACCCGGCTGAGTTTGGCAGCGCGACCGACGAGCGGTTCCGCGACGAAGGCCGGTTTTATCTCGAGGTGGAACGCCGCTTCTACGAGACGATGCGCCAGTTTCTTCGCGTCGTATTGAAAGTGCGCGCGCTTCTCGAAGGGACCAACGAAAACTACGGCCTGCCCAGCCTTGAGGCGCAGGCGACACTCGATTTGATGGACTGCCACGCTTACTGGCAGCATCCCGAATTTCCGCATCAGCCGTGGTCGAGTACCGACTGGAAAATCAAAAACACGCCCATGCTTGATGCCCCGGCGCAATGCACCATCAGCGCGCTCAGCCGCTCAGCCGTGGTCGGCAAACCGATGGTCGTCAGTGAATACAATCATCCATTCCCCAGCGATTACGGCTGCGAGATGCCGCTGTTGCTGGCCGCCTACGCCAGCTTGCAGGACTGGGACGCGGTGTACGGCTACACTTTCGGCAGCAGGTGGTCGGATCGCGAATTGAGCGGGGACGTCGTGACCGGCTACTTCGATCTCTGCAACGAGGTCAGCAAACTGGCGCAGATGCCGACCGCTTCGTTGATGTTCCAACGCGGCGACGTCCAACCCGCGCGCCAGCTGGTCAAGCTGGACTTTGACGAACACCGCCTTTACGACAGCCTCAAGGAAAAACGCTGGGACCGCGTGCAGTTCTTCACCGAAGGGGAACTCTCCCCGATGTTGCCGCTGGTGCATCGCCTCAGAATCGACCAATTCAACGCCGCGCACACGACCCAAGCCGCGGAGACCGCTTTCCAGCAACCCGCTGGCCGCATCGCCAGCGACACCGGCCAGTTGCTCTGGGAAGCGGCTGAGAAAGGCGCCGGCCGGCTGACCATCAACACCCCGCGCACCCAAGCCGCCCTTGGTTGGATCGGCGGCCAGACCCTGCGCACCCTCGACGCCGAGTTCCATCTCACGACGCCATTCTGCGCCGTCAGCCTCACTGCGCTCGATGGCTTACCCCTGTCCGTCTCGAAGAAGATTCTGCTGGTCGCCGCCGCACGATGCGCGAACACCGGGATGCAATGGAACGCCGACCGCACCAGCATCTCGGACCAATGGGGTGGACCGCCACTGCTGATCGAACCGGTCGAAGGGCAAATCCAGCTTCGTCACGCTATGAGCCTGGAGCTGCTTCCGCTCGATGGAGCCGGCCAGCCTCAGGCGGGCAAGGAATCCTGGCTGGCGGCACACGATGGCACCTGCACGATCGGGTTGGCAAAAGCCGATGCAACAGTTTGGTACGTTCTGCGGCAACGATGAAATCTCCGACCTAGATTATTTGATTGAATGAAGCGGTATCCCTGGTCGAATTCTCCGCTGACTGCAATCGCACTCTGACGAGCAGATCGTTCAGCGCGGCACGGGTTGCTTCGCTTGGAAGCTCCGGCAGCTTGCTGGCGTCATGGGCGGCCTGCAATTTGCCGCGCAGGCGCTGGTATTCTAATTCGTGCAATGCAATGTCGGCGTCGTTGAGGACGGACTTTTCCGGTCTGGCCAGCTTTTGCGCCACCAGATCGGCGATGTACGGAAGCCGGAATTCCTGGTTCAGGGTGACGAGGTTCGCCTCCACCTCGCCTGTCCGCATCAGGTGAATGCCAGTAAGCATCACACGATAGACGTAGAGCAGCGGCTTCGCCCGGCGCGCCGATCCTCTGAAGAACAGTTTCCACTGCGTCTCCGCAAATCCGAAATAATGATGAGAGTGATGCCGGGTGATGCAGCCGCGCGCGGTGGCCTTTAATTCCGCGTGCTCCGGCGTCGTGTGGACGACGAGCGAGGAGTAAAGTTGTTCCAGCACGTAGCCGTTCTTCTTGAGCAGCAGCCCGAAGAACTTCCGCACGTCATGGCTTACGATATCCATTTCCAGCCCTTCGATGACGCGAGAGTCCTCCACCGTTTCATGATGAACTTCCAGGCCGATGACCTTTTCCAGCGGCAGCACATGCGCGCCACGCAAGTCATAGTCCGAGTCCGGAGACGGAAACCCGTAAAGGTGGGCACCGCTGATGGTGGCAAACAATAGGGGATACGGCTGCGCCGAGACGATGCGGAAAAGACGGGAATCCATAGTTAATACCAGCGCAAACTATTGCCTATTGCTCCGTGAACACACCGCATCGGTAAGGCCATGAACTGTCGGCCTCACAATCCGCGACAAATTCCGCGAGAGAGACACATGGGAATTCATCGATTCTAGTGGACGCGAAAGTCGGGTATAATGTTATCATAACTGGCCGTAACTCGCGCAGCGTCTCTTTGCCTATTAAAGCCGAACAAATTCTGCGCCTGTTTTCAATCACCCAATTTATCTTGACCTTGAATTTTTCCACGTAAGATTTTTTGGCCTCTACGAACTCGGCAACGTCTTCCTTCCAAAACCGCGCTTCCATCCTGCTTTCAACCATCTTGCATTCAACTATCAGAAGGGAAGCATCCCCCTGAAATGACCCAAGGAAATCAATTTCTCCAACAACAGAAGGAATTTCTACTATACAATTGTTCCCTTGAATTCGGCTCTTCCTTCGGCAGCCGATTATGCCCATTTCATTCAAACACCGGGCAGTTTGCTGTTCAAACCAGGAACTCGCTTCATGTGACAATTCGTCCAGACCCTTTTGGATGGCTGTTGTATTCCATTCTGTCGGTGCTTTTCTGAACGAAAAGCCCTCGACCAGCCAGTTTAATGACTCACCAGCCATTTCATTTGACCATATCAAGTGTGGACCTGTTGCGTGTGGCATCTCGAAAAATCCTCGACGATATGCGCGGAATATTTGTTTGGTATTCCAAAGTTGCCGGCCTTCCTGCTTCATATCCAAAGAACGGAGCGTAAATCCACTGATTATCCTCGAACTGATCTCCAACGGCATGCCCGCAGCCGATGCGATTCCCCGAGCTAATCTATCCCGATGGCAGAATGTGATAGGATAACTTCCTGGAGCTGGCGCGACATCTGACAATATCCTGACGATGACATTCAAAAAATCGCCATACGTGAACCCAAACTCGCGGGCGAAGTATTTGTCCAACACGGACTTTTGGAAACCGCTGTCTCTGTCCGCTGTTGGATTAGGAAGGCATTTCGGCCTATACTGACGATCTTTTATCATGCGGCCCCCAAAGGCGTTTCCGACGGTTTCATATGGAGGAAGTAGTTCCAAACGGAAAGGAAGAACATAACCTTCGACCACCGTCAACCGAGTATGTCCCGGAAACAAGAAATGAGTCTGATCGCTCATGGTGGAGACCATCACGAGCAGCTCTGCGCACAGTATCGATTCCTCAATCTCGAGGATTAAATTGTGAACGTGAACCGGAGCAAACTCGGGTGGTGAGCGCATCACAATCTGTTCCGATAGGTGCTTCAGAGCTCGGCGTCGTGAGGCAAAATGGTACTCCTTCTCCCGGTCCTCATCCGGAGTGGCACGCCACATTCGCGCCGCCAAATCGTATTGATGGAGCAGACACTCCAACGTCTCATGAGACGCAATTCGACGGACGAGACGTGAAAGTCGCCCTTCGGTGAATGCGTAGACCGCATGTAAGATCTGGCTAATGATTTGCCTCTCCTCGTATACGCCCGGGCTTGTGATCGACATCAGGTGAGCCCCAATTAGTCGGAAGGTGGTGCCCAGAATTTCAGGCCTTGGTTCGATCAACCTATCTTGCCCATAAAAATCATAAACGCGTGTTGACATATTTGCTAATCGCGGTGAGCAACATGACGTCGGGCGCTTAAAAGGAAGCTATTCGCTTCTTCGTAGTCGGGGCGTTCGGGAAGTTTGGTTTCGGCCAGGGCGCGTTCGAAGTCGCGGTGGAGTTCCTTGCGCCAGGCGTCCACTTCAGGCCACGGCATTTCACCGCGTTTGACGGACAGCAATCTTTCGCGGTGCGCCTCGACTCGTACGGGGACGCTGCCAGTGCGCAACGTAACGGCGCCGGTGAGCAGCAACCGCAACAGGTGCATGGCGTGTTTCCAACGCACTTCACCTTGACTTCGGATGTCCTGCTCAATCTTCTTGAATTGCGACATGGCGTAACCGTTGAAGGTCTGGAAAATCATCTGTGACAAGAATTGCCCGCGCAGTGCCAACAGTTCCTCCCCCAGGGGCGTGACCTTTTCGACCATGGGCGAGTAGAGGCACTCCAGGATGTTCGGATTCGCCTTGAGCGCCATCGTCAGAAATTTCTGCAATTCCCAGAAGCAGCTCTGTGTGGCATTGTCCTCAAATTGTTCCGGCGCCCCGAAGAGCGACCATTGCATTTCGGCGGGCGCAAGGTAAATGCCGCGCCGGTCAGTGTCGCTTTCGTCATTGTCCAGACCATACGCGCGGGAACCGACAACACAACGGTAGATGATGAACTCTTCCAAGTCGAAGCCTGGTGACGCGCCATCCCCTGGCAACCGATCTTTGAAATGCTTCAGGACATCGAATTGCTCACGGGACAGCGCCGCTTCGAAACCATCGGGAAAACGAACAAGAAACCTCTTTTCTTCCACGCTCGCCGGCGTGCGCGTGACGACACCCACCGCGCCGCGCGGATGAACAAGAGAATTGCTCGTCCCGCGGACTTCGACCAGCGACACCACCTGTGTCCCGGCAAAAATGTTGTCCGGTTGGTGCGACATTCCAAATGGCATAGTATCCCTAAAGAGGGCGCAAAAGCGAGCCTGGACAACGGCGCTGCGGTTGGCCAGACACGGACAATCCAACGGTCCGGTTGACAAATTCTGGACTTCTGATACAACGAGCCTGGTTATGCGCTTTTGCCTTTCATAGTTTCTTCGCGAACGGCCGCTGTTATGAGCGGGCCGTTTACTCTTCATTAACCTCCGCGCAGGATTGATCTATCCGTGAACGTGGCGTGGGCGCTTTCGCCTTCAGCCGTAATCCGGTCGCTCCTGGTCATGTCCGCGTCACTGGCAATTTGTCCGTGATGAAAGGCGGGCCCGTGGAGGATTCACCATTCCCGAACCGATGTAGGCGGCATTGTGCCGCGGGAGGACGCGATGAAACTCAACCTTTGCAATTTTTCGAACGAACCAAACAACGAGAGTTTTGGCAGAAGAAAGAAAGAACACGATGCAGTCAGGATAGATGCCGCGATCAAGACGGCGCTGGACGAGCTTGGCAACAGCGAAGAACGCGGGGCCACATTCTTGCGTCTGCTGGCCTGTGTGCGCTCCTGCACCCAATTGCTCAAACCCACCCCCGGAAAGGGGAGTGCTGGCTGGGTTGCGCCGGTCTTCCTGATTCAACGCCTCAAAAACCTCGCCGCGCGCCAGAGCCATTGGATCCGGCCGTGCGAATCGTGGCGACCGGAGACCGAGAATCTCAGACAGGCGTTTCGGTCTCTGGCTTTTCATATGTTGATTCGATACCCGGTCCCCGGTTTCATGGACTCAGTTTGGGATCTTGCGGCAGGGCCGGAAGGATTTCGCCAGCAGTCCTGGTTCATTCGCCTCGGACGTGGAGCCAGCTTCCGCAGCTTGGACCTGCCCCTCGTTCTCACCCGCAACATGGAGCATTACGTTCGCCAAGCGCCTGACCATTACACCGTGGCTCAAGCCTTGCGCTTCGGCGAGACACGCGGTTTGGGAGGCGGCGAGGCGCTTGCCCGCGAAATTGTCGCTGGCCACCTCGGGCAAAAAATCGAGCATCCTGAGTTCTGGCGCACCGTCCTTTGGTTCTTTTTGGCTCATCCTGTGACGCCGCTGGAACAAGTGAACCCAATCATTGATTTCATCTACGCCAACAAGTTTGGCGGCGAAGAGGTTTTGACCGAGCAGGGTATGAGACGCCGGCCAGCGCCCTGGCCGGACTTCTCCATGAAGGGGCGGACCCTTAAGTCGATCCTCCGCCTGACGTGCGCGTGGCACTCGGATCTTTCGTGGGGGGAGAATGGTAGGTCCATCTCTTGGGCGAAGTCAGGCATTCAGGGTTATCGGTTTTTGGAGAAACGCGACGGAGAGGAGCATCCAGGAAATCCTGGAAAGCCGGGCGCTGCAGGCCGAAGGCCGGGCAATGCGCCATTGCGTTTATAGTTACGCCAATCAGTGTTGGCGCGGCGAAACCACCATCTGGTCTCTCAGACTGCGAATTGACGATCAGGAAAAGA
>JBKQUS010000150.1:0-10124 GCA_052325505.1 Limisphaerales bacterium | reverse complement strand
AATACCACCATCTCATCAGCCAGCGCGAGCGTTTCAAAGCGGTCGTGCGTCACATAAAGCATCGGAATGCCAAACTCGTCACGGACACGAACCAGATAGGGGATGATGCGCATCTTCAGTTTCAAGTTCAGTCTTCCGGGCGTTCGCCGCTGGGTGCCATCTTCACCAGCTTCGGATCGAACTGGCCGAGCGTCGTCACCAAATCCTTTTGCGCGGCCATCACTTCGCGGATGTTTTTGTAGGCCATCGGGACTTCGTCCAGGCCGGCGCTGAGGAGTGTCACGCCGCGTTCGCGGAGAAGACGATTCACGTCTTTCCAGTTGAATTTCTCGTTGGCGGCTTTGCGGCTTATGGCGCGGCCGGCGCCGTGCGCCGCCGAGTTGAGCGATTCGGGATTCCCCCTTCCGCTCACGACAAATCCCGGCGACGCCATGGAGCCGGGAATGATGCCCAGGACTCCGGCCCCCGCCGGCGTGGCGCCTTTGCGATGCACGATGACTTCGCGCTCCACGCCGCCGATGACGTGCTTTTCTTTCCAGGCGAAATTGTGGTGGTTTTCCAAATCGAGCAGCACCTGCGCGCCGAGGTGCTCCGCGATGTGCCGGTGGATGCAGGCATGGTTTGCCGCCGCGTATCGTCCCATCAATTCCATCGCGTTCCAGTATTCCTGGCCGGGCTGTGAATCGAGCGACAACCACGCCAGCCGTTTCAATTCGCTGGGCAAGTCCGCAAATTGTGCGAACGCGATTTTGCTGTAGTAATCGCAAACCGCCGCGCCCGTGCCGCGACTACCGCTGTGCGACAGCAGCGCGACATACGTTCCCGCCTCAAGATCGTTGATTTTTGAGTGCGCCGTGAACAGGCCGAAATCGACGAAATGATTTCCGCTCCCGCTGGTGCCGAGTTGCGACCAGGCGCGGTCCTTGTTCCGTTTCACCACCGGGCTGATCGACCAATCGGCATCCATCACATCATGGGCTCGGCGATCCTTGAACGTCGAGCCGACCCCAAAGCGCGTTTCCACTTCGATGGCGCGGGCCAGGCGGTCCTGCCTCTGCTCCAAATCGCGCAACGGAGTATCCAGCACCGTCATTTTCATCCGGCAGGCAATGTCCACGCCGACGGCATAAGGAATCACGGCATTCTCCGTTGCCAGCACCCCGCCGATGGGCAGGCCATAGCCCACGTGCGCATCCGGCATTAAGGCTCCCGCGACGGATACTGGCAGCAAACAAGCCTTCTCCATCTGCATCACCGCGTCATGTTCCAGCCCTTCGCCCCACTGCCGATACTTCACAGGCTCACCGCGTGGCGGAGGAGGGGAATTGAGCAACGCCCTAGCAAACTCCCCGCGCAACGGGTCTCCCGCAAACGCCGACGGATTGGCGACGACAGCGGCGACCTCCTCGTGCAACCGCGATTTGTCGCTCCCGCCGAGGACAAACTTGGCCACAAAATCCGTCGCCCGCCGCGTGGTCTCGCCCAGCGGCACCCCCAGCCTGAGAAAATCCTTTGTATTCATTAATTAAAGCTCCTGCCCAAACCTTGCTTCCGCTTCGCTTCGCGTATCCAAATCTTGACCTCCTCCAGCCGCACGTTCTGGTTCACGCCTCTGAGCTGGAGGACCAGTCCTGACGGATTCTGGCGGGCCAAGTCTTCCACCGTCTTGATTCCCAACTTTTCCAGTACCAGCGCGTTCTCAAGTCCCATGCCCTTCACTTCCCCCATGGCCGCGACGCGCCGCATCCGGGCAAACAACGCCGGATCGATTTCTGGCGGCCGTTCCTTCAATCTTAAAAACCGGTTCCCTTGCAACGCTTGTCTTTCCTGCAACGCCTGTACGCCTTGTTTCCCGAGTTCGCTGGAGAAATACCAGTCCAGCGGCGTTGCATAGGAAGCGATAGTCCCCCCGCTGACGATGGCAGCGCAAGCGCACAGGATCCCCAGCGGCATCAACACCGCGCCCGTGGCCTCCGCCCAGGAGGTCATGCCGCGACGGCTGCTGTTTTCCTGCGCTCTCAAATCCCAATTCCGCCCGTCCCGCAACAGGCTGAGAAAGTTCACCATTGTGTAACATTCCAGCGCGAACGGCGGGAAACCAAGAAAGCCCAGCAGCGGCATTTCGCCCAATTTCAGCTCGTCAAAGAACGGGACCGAATAAATCCACTTCGTGCGCGCGCCGAGGTTCCAGGCCTCCCAAAGCCCGCCGCAAATGAATCCCGCCACCAACAGCGCCACCAGCCGGGTGTTGTCTCCCGCCACCAACTGGCCCAGCAGGCTGCGGCCCTGGTGGTTCTTTTCCTTTCGCCGAACCCAGTAACAGACAGGGTCCGTCAGAAAATAGGCAAAGCCCCACACCAGGCAAAAACAATTCTTGGGAAACACCAGCAGCAGCGCCAGCATCACCACTCCCAACGCCAGTTGCAGGCCGATGTTCAATCGGCTCACGGCAAAGGGCCGTCCCCGGATGCATCCGCCCGGCACGCATCGCTCCACCAGCGCGAGCACCAACAACGTCGTTTCAAAAATCCCGGGAAGCACCGTGGCGAAGGCAAGAATGAGATAAATCGTCGCCCAGGAAAAGCCGTAGGGCGACATCACATAATACCAATTCTGCAGGCGCAGATTGGCCATTTCAAACACCAGCCAGACCGGCACGGACCAGACGGCGAGGAACAAAAACTCCCGCGGTTGATCGCGCAAGAGAGAATGGCCGCGCAGACGGCAAACCGCAAAATCCACCGCAAAAATGTAGGACCACCAAAGAAAACAATATATGGAGGAATAAAATGGCTCGGCTTGCGCCAGCAGCCAGTAGTGCGAGACCGGCAAACCGACCACCCCCGCCACCCATGCCAGGCGATGCAGTTTCATTCCCCGCCCATTATGGCCGCCTTGGGAAAAACAAAAAGCGCTTTCCATCTGCGTTTGTCGCGCGCTGAGGGTTTCACGCCTTCGCGCGCTCAACCTGTTGCGCACTGCCTTTATCGGGGTCGGTCATGATGTCGTCAGTCGTGCGTTTCTTCGTCCTTGGAAGGAGCAGGGCGGCGAGGAGGAGGGCGAATCCCGGCAATGGGCGACCACAGCATGACACGCCAACGGACCCGACAATCAAACCCACCCAGATGAAAGTCTGAAGTCTTGGAGCCGACACGGCTGGCTCTGGTTCACGCAGCGCTGCACTGAAGGCGTTGATGGCTGCCACCATTCGCCAGATTCCGAACAGCAACGCCCCGACGATGACGACATACACGAATGTTGAAATATTGCCACCAGTCCTCACTGCAAATCCTTTTTCGGGTTGGACGCTCAACAGCCAAAGAATGGCGGCTTCGCCAAGCATCGGCGCATCGCTTAAGTTGGAGAGAATGCGCGGCATGGCCAGCGTCCCGTTCGGTAGTTCCCAGACCGTGGTCAGCATCTCAGCCGATAACGGATATGCCAGGTCGAACCGGCCGTTTTTGCGGGCCGCGCCAACCCCAAAGGCGTCGGCGGCTACGCCGAATCCGGCAACGACAGGGCCGGCATCCACGTCGATGGTCCAATCGGTGTTTGGAACGTCTTTGGGAAACTCGCGGAAGCCGGCGAAGCCGAGACGGTGCTGCCAAAAGGATTTCTCGTAAGTTTGAAACCATGTTTTGGCGGGACCGGCCCACAATTCCGGTGACATCATACAGAAGTAGGAAGTCGCGCAACCGCGGGGCTCCGAAATCGGCGCTCCAGTCTCGGTTTCCGCCATGTAAGGCGGCAATTTGAAGCGCGTGCTTCTCGGTCCAACGAACGCCCGCAGCGACCGCTTGATGAATTGGGAATGATCCGTGCCAAGAATAGCGTCGGCGCGACGAATGCACGCGAGGGCCGCGATAACATCGGCTGGATAGCATTCGCCGGGATAGTCATTGAGCAATCCGCTTTTTGAATCGTCCAATTCTTTGGCGAACGTTTCAACCTGGTCGCGTAACAGATCGAGATGAGCGCCATCGTGGAGCAGTTTTTCGCGGCTGGTCAGCGCCGCCATGACCAGCATTCGATAAAACACGTTTTCCCGGTGCAGATAATTCGTCCCCCAATGTTGTTCGACCCAACTCGCATGCTTGGGATCAATCACAAGTTCAGAAGCCGCGATGATTGCGTCTTTGCAATAGACCTTCGGTTCCACGGCAGAGGTGCGGTCTCCTGCCTCCCAGGCGGTTTGCAGATTTTCGATTCCCCACAGATAAAAGACGGACCCGAAAAGCGGCCATTCGGTGCCCGAGATGTCATTTGTCGATAGGCTTGCAGCCTTTCCAAGGGCGACCCGCTGTTGCGCCCATGCGGCATAGCGCGGCGACAATTGGCGCATCAGCCTCCAGTCAACTTTAGGAATTCCCGGCCCTCTCAGCGCGGCGTCTTGAATGTTCAAACCTGCGCGCACTGAGGGATAAATCAACAGCGCCGCCGCCAGCGCAGCGGCGATGAACGAATTGGCCAGGATAATTTTCTTGATCATAGTCCCCCATCAAATCCGTTGTTGAAGCTGCTGTTCGCGGCGCATCGTCATCGTGGCTTGTTCTGATTCAATGTAGTGACGCCGCCCTGGGATTGCCAGCCATTTGATTATTACCGAAAAACCATTGACAAATTAAACTTTATTGCACAAAGTATCATCATGGAAACGGATTGGGCCGTCAAGAATTTACAGGTCATACGCACTTTAATGGAGCGTGGGGCGGTTTACCGCCGCGCCCTGGCGCCCGTCATGGGGGCTGTTGGGCTGACGGGAGTTGTCGCGGGAGTTTTGGCTGCGGCGCTGAAGGTGCGCACCGCGGGAGCTTTCGCCGGTTTCTGGATGGCGGTGGCCTTTCTTTGTGTGGCTGAGGCCTTCTGGTTTATTCGGCGTCAGGCTCTCAAGGACTCCGAACCATTTTGGTCGCCGCCGACCCGTCGCGTGGCCCAGGCAGTGTCTCCGCCTTTTTTCGCCGGATTTGCCGCGGGGTTGATTTTTTTAAGCATAGGTCCGGGAGGCGCGCTGGCCATCTGGCTTCTGGTTCCGGGATGGATGGTGCTCTACGGATGTGCTCTCCATGCCGCCGGATTTTTCATGCCGCGTGGATTCAAACTGTTTGGCTGGGCATTCATTGGCGTCGGCTGTCTCCTGGGCGCTGCCCTGTGCCTAGGGTCGCCACCTTCCGCCGCCGGCGTGAATTGGGCGATGGGCGCACTGTTCGGCGGTCCCCACCTCGCCTATGGCGTCTATCTGTATTTCACCGAAAAGGACGGGAATGCAACGTGAATCCGAAACCGTTTTTCCAGTTGGATCGCGTCATTCACGAGAAAGGGCGGCTGCCCATCATGTCGTTGCTGGCCGCAACCCCGGAGTTGTCGTTCACTGAATTGCGCGAAGCGTTGAAGATGACCGACGGCAACCTGAGCATGCACATCAAAACCCTGCAGGAGGCCGGCTTCGTTTCTGTGACCAAGAGCTTCCTCAAGCAACGCCCCCTGACCACTTGTTCGCTCACGCCCGGTGGACGCCGCGCCTTTGCCAATTATATCAATTTGCTGGAGCAAATCGTGCGGCAGGCCCGGGACGTCGAATAATTCTGGAAAGATTGAACAATTTTTCCGCCGTCGGCTCTAACTTTGTAATGCAAAGTATAATTGAACAGAGTCCGCCCCGGCCACGCGTCCTCAACATCATTCGTGCCTCCCATCTCGGCATGTGCTTTGGCGTGCGCGACGCCATCGCCCTGGCCCTTGACGAAGTCAGCCGCCAGCCCCTGACTATTTTGGGCCAACTGGTCCACAACGAATCGGTCATCGGCGAATTGCGCGCGCGGGGCATTGGAATTGAAGACCAGGCTGCGGAAGTCAAAACCTCCGCCGTGATGATTACCGCCCACGGCGCGTCGCAAAAGGCCTTGCAACGCGCCCGCGATCACGGTTTGCGCGTCCTCGAAGCCACCTGTCCGCTCGTCCACCACGCCCACCGCGCCGTGCAGCAACTCGTGCGCGAGGGATTTCATCCTGTCATAATTGGCCGGCGCGGGCATGTCGAGGTGCGCGGATTGACCGAGGATTTGGCAGAATTCGACATTGTGCTGACGGAAGAGGACGTGGCGCAATTGCGCGAGCGCCCCCGTTTTGGCATCGCCGCCCAAACCACGCAACCCATCGCCAGGGCGCGCCAGTTGGTGGAGTTGATTCGGCGCCGCTTCCCGCGTTCGGAGACGCACTTTGTCGATACCGTTTGCCAACCGACGAAACAGCGCCAGACCGCAGCCGTTGAACTGGCCCGGCAGTCGGACGTCGTTGTGGTCATTGGCGGCGCGACGAGCAACAACACGCGCGAACTGGTGGCAACCTGCTCCCGGTATTGCGCGCGAGTGCATCACGTCCAGACCGCCGCTGAACTGGGCGAAGACTGGTTCGCGGGGGCCGACACGGTTGGAATCACCGCTGGGACATCGACGCCGGATTGGATCGTGGACGGGGTCGAGGAACGCATCCATCGACTTGCTCGGCGCAATCTGGCATCCAATGAACAGCTATGATCTCCGCTTCCTCAGTGCTTAAGAAGTAAAAATCCGCCTCTATCGGCTTGACCCGTTCAGGGCTTCGACTCACTCTGCGGGTGTGATCAACTTGAAACAATTCGAGGTCTGGTTTGTCACCGGCAGCCAGCAATTGTATGGAGCGGACGCCCTCAGGAAGGTGGCTGCCAATGCGCAACAAATCGCCGCAGCGCTCAACGTCTCGCCGTTCATCCCGGCGGAGGTGATTTTCAAGCCCGTGGTCAAAAACGCCGCCGAGGCGACGGCTCTCTGCCAGCAAGCCGGCGCGAATCCCCGCTGCATTGGCCTGATCACCTGGTGCCACACGTTTTCGCCCTCGAAGATGTGGATCAACGGCCTCAAGCTGCTGCGCCGCCCGCTGCTCCATCTCCACACCCAGCACAATCGCGACATTCCCTGGGCCACCATCGACATGGATTTCATGAACTTGAACCAGTCCGCCCATGGCGATCGTGAGCACGGGTTTATCATGAGCCGCATGAGGTTGAACCGGAAGGTGGTCGTGGGCCATTGGCAGGAGGCCGCCGTCCAGTCGCAAATCGGCGTTTGGATGCGGGCGGCCGCGGCCTGGCACGACTGGCAGGACGCCAAATTCTGCCGCTTCGGTGACAATATGCGCGAGGTCGCTGTGACCGAGGGGGACAAGGTGGCGGCCCAAATTCAATTCGGCTACTCGGTCAATGGTTACGGAGTCGGCGACCTCGTCAAGGCCGTCAACAAGGCCACGGAACATGAAGTGGCGCGATTGGTCAAAGAATATGAGACGAGTTATGCGTTGGCTTCCACATTGATCAAAGCAAAGACGACGCGCGAGTCCCTGCGGGAAGCGGCTCGCATCGAAGTCGGATTGCGCGCGTTCCTGGCCGCCGGAGATTTCAAGGGCTTCACCGATACGTTCGAGGATCTGCACGGCTTGCAACAGTTGCCCGGCATCGCGGTGCAGCGCCTGATGGCGGAGGGCTACGGTTTTGGCGCGGAAGGAGACTGGAAAACGGCGGCGCTGGTGCGGGCGATGAAGGTCATGGCGGCGGGGCTGAAGGGCGGGACTTCGTTCATGGAGGACTACACCTACCACCTTGATCCGAAGGCCATGAAAGTGTTGGGCGCGCACATGCTGGAGATTTGCCCCAGCATCGCCCGCAGCCGGCCTTCGCTCCAAATTCATCCGCTGGGCATCGGGGGCAAAGCCGACCCGGTGCGCCTGGTTTTTGACACCGCGCCCGGACGCGCTTTGAACGCTTCAATGATCGATTTGGGCAATCGTTTCCGTCTGCTGGTCAATGAAGTGGACGTGGTCGCGCCGGACAAACCGCTGCCGAAATTGCCCGTGGCGCGCGCCGTCTGGCAATGTAAACCCGATCTGCCCACCGCCGCCGCCGCCTGGATTTATGCCGGGGGCGCCCATCATACCGGCTTCAGCCAGGCCGTCACTACACCCATGCTGGAGGACTTTGCCGATATGGCCGGGATCGAACTGGTCATTATTGATGACACGACCCGCCTGCGTGACTTCAGAAAAGAATTGCGCCGCAACGAGGTTTATTATGCCCTTGCCCGCGGGTTTGGCTGCTAAACCATGAGCCGCCAATACGCCATCGGATTGGATTACGGCACCAATTCCGTCCGCGCGCTGGTCGTGGACACGGCCGACGGTCGCGAAGTGGCCGCCGACGTTTGGAATTACGCGCATGGCGACAACGGGGTCATTCTGTCGCGCGACCCCAATCTGGCCCGGCAGCATCCCGCCGATTACATCAAGGGCGCGGAGATCACCTTGCGCCAGGCATTGGCGCGCGCGGCGCGGAACGTCAAAGGATTCAAGCCCGATCAAATCGTCGGCCTCGGCGTGGACACCACGGGCAGCACGCCTCTGCCGCTCGACGGGGAGGGCAGGGCGCTGGCGTTGGACCGCCGGTTTGCGGCCAACCCAAACGCCATGGCGTGGTTGTGGAAAGACCATACCGGCATTGCCGAAGCGGCGGAAATCACCGAGCTGGCCCGGAAAATTCGACCTCAATACTTGGCCAAATGCGGCGGCACTTATTCCAGCGAATGGTTCTTCAGCAAAATTTTGCATTGCCTGCGCGTCAGCCCCGCCGTCTTTGAGACCGCGCACTCCTGGACTGAATTGGCCGACTTCGTTCCTGCCGTGCTCACCGGCACCCAATCGCCCTCCCAGCGGATCGCGGGCATTTGCGCCGCCGGCCATAAAGCTATGTTCAGCCAGAGCTGGGGTGGTTATCCCGACGCCGAATTCCTGGGCAATCTCGACCCGCGTCTTGGCGCGCTCCGTTCCCGCCTTTGCCAGAATGTCCGGTCAATTGATCAGGCTGCGGGACGATTGACGCCTGCTTGGGCCGGGAAGACCGGGCTGCCCGCGGGGATTCCCGTCGCGGTCGGCGCGTTCGACGCCCACTTGGGGGCCGTCGGCTGCGGCATCGCGCCCGGCACCCTGGTCAAAATCATCGGCACCAGCACTTGCGATATCGCCATTGCGCCAAACAACGAAAAACTGGCGGACATTCCCGGCCTGTGTGGCATTGTCGATGGCAGCGTCCTGCCCGGTTACTACGGGTTGGAGGCGGGCCAGTCGGCGGTGGGTGACATTTTCAACTGGTTTGTCAATTATATCAAACCGGGCGGCGCGAAGGCCGGCTCGCACGAGCAACTGACCGCCGCCGCCGCCAAACTCAAGCCGGGCGAGTCCGGCCTGCTCGCCTTGGATTGGAACAACGGCAATCGCACCGTGCTCGTCGATCAGCGCCTGACCGGTTTGCTCGTGGGCCAGTCCCTCTACACCACGCCCGCCGAGATTTACCGCGCCCTGGTCGAAGCCACCGCCTTCGGCGCCCTGGCCATTATCAACCGCTTTGAAGAATACGGCGTCAAGATCGGCCAGATCATCAATTGCGGCGGCATTGCCGAAAAAAATCCTTTCGTCATGCAAATCTACGCTGACGTGACCGGACGGCCGATGAAGATTTCCCGGTCGGCGCAAACCTGCGCGTTGGGCGCGGCGATGGCCGGGGCAGTGGTGGGCGGCGCACATCCGGATTACGCCTCGGCCCGCAAAGCCATGTCAGCCGTCAAGCCGCGCGTCTTCCAGCCGAACACCGGCGCGCATGAAGTCTATCGCCAGTTGTTCCGGCTTTACGGCAAATTGCATGACGCCTTCGGCTCGAGCGCATGGCGCGGAAATCTTTACGACATCATGAAGCAATTGATTGACATCCGCGACCGCGCTCGAAAATAATGATCTGAAATTTAATTTACCGCAACAATCCCAACAAATGAACCTTCCTGCACCCCTTCTGGCCGCGGCGACACCCGGCGCGACACTCACAGCTCCTGACTGGCTGGCCATTGCGCTTTACTTCGGCATTCTTCTCTGCGTGGCGTGGTGGGTCGTCAAAAGAGGCAAGGACAACGCCACCGATTATTTTCTGGCCGGGCGCAATTTGAGCTGGTGGATCATCGGCGCATCCATTTTCGCCTCGAACATCGGTTCCGAGCACATTGTCGGCCTGGCTGGTTCCGGCGCCAAGGACGGCGTCGCCCTGGCGCACTACG
>JBKQUS010000149.1:0-11664 GCA_052325505.1 Limisphaerales bacterium | reverse complement strand
ACCTTGGAATACCTCCTAAAACGGCTGAAATGCCGCGTGACAGACGTATTTGGCGAACCGAGCCAAACCGGGCACCCGCCGACACCCAAATAAACAACGCCACTCCCACGTTCCTTGCTGTTTTCGGTGGGATAGAGGTTGCGGGTGGGCTTTCCCCATTCCAGGCAAGCGAGGGAAATGAGTCAGAGAGCTGAACAAGTCGTATCAGCAACATGTTGCCATTCTGTTGCCCTCTGTGTTGCCACTTAAGCTGTTAACTATCAAGCGTGTAGCCGATGTTGCCGATTTTCCGGACCAATGTGTCAATCTGCCGTGTTTGACAGGTGCCCGCTTCTTTGTGAGCGAATCTATTCCACCGAAAAAAGCGGGAACCTGACGGAGCGATGGTTATGCTTGCGTTCAAACATGATTTGGGCAAATCGGGAATTCTCAAAGCCCCGCGTCCGCCGCCAAGGCGCGGCCGGTATGGCTCGAAGGGGTCTTGGCCAAGGTTTCCGGCGTGCCTTGGGCCACGACTTTTCCCCCGCCATCGCCAGCTTCCGGGCCGAGATCAATCACCCAGTCGGCGGATTTTATGACGTCCAGGTTGTGTTCGATGACAAGGACGGAATGACCCGCATCCACCAGGCGTTGAAAGACCTTGAGCAGGATGCGGATGTCATCGAAATGCAAACCGGTGGTCGGTTCGTCGAAGAAAAAGATGACCGGCTTATCGCCGGGCGCGACGGCGGCCTGGGGCGCTTGGGCGAGGTGCTTGACGAGTTTGAGGCGTTGGCTTTCACCGCCGGACAAAGTATTGACCGGCTGGCCGAGCCGCAAGTAGCCCAAGCCAAGTTCCTGCAAGAGTTTCAAACTTTCGGCCGCCTGCCGCGCTGGATTGGATTTGGGGAAGCCAGCCAGGAATTGGATGACTTGATCGACTGTGGCGTCCAACAAGTCGGCGATGTTCCAGGCAGCGGGCTTCGGAGATTCACCGGGGCGGGGGATTGACGCTTCGAGGACGTGCGGCCGGTAGCGCCGGCCATTGCACTCCGGGCAGCGAATGAAGACGTCGCTCAAAAACTGCATTTCGATTTTTTCAAATCCCGTGCCGTGGCAATGCTCGCACTGGCCCTGCACGGAGTTGAAACTGAAGGCGCCTGCATCCAGGCCGAGTTGTTGAGCGGAATCCGATTCCGCGAAAAAAGCGCGAATTTTGTCGAATGCGCCGGTGTAAACCGCCGGGTTGGAACGGGGTGTCCGGCCCAATGGAGACTGATCCACAATAACAGCCCCGCCAAGAGCTTCCCAACCCTCCAAGCGCAGTTCCAGTTGATGGCTCTCGGAGGGGAGGGACTCATCGCTTTCCTGCTCCGAGTCCGGCGGAGCGACGCCGCCATTCGGATTTTCCAATCTCTCCAGGAGCGCGGGCATGAGAACATCGCGGAGCAAGGTGGTTTTGCCCGAGCCGCTCACTCCCGAGACGCAGACGAACCGGGCCAGCGGAATTTCGACAGCCAGATTCTTCAGGTTATGCAAATTCGCGCCGCGCAGCAGCAGCCTCCCCTTGCGCCCGCGGGAAACGGGACGGCGATGTGGAATTTCAATTCGCTTCCTGCCGGCCAGGTAAGCGCCGGTCAATGATTTGGCGTCGCGCACGATTTCCGCGCAGGTCCCCTGGAACACCACTTCTCCACCGGACTCGCCGCGGCCCGGTCCCAACTCGATGATTTGATCCGCGGCGCGCATCACGCCGGCTTCATGCTCGACGACGACGACGGTGTTGCCGGCGTCGCGCAATTGCCGGACAATGCGGACGAGCCGGGCGGTGTCGCGCGGGTGCAATCCCACGCTCGGCTCATCCAGCACAAACAGAGTATTGACAAGCCGCGAGCCGAGACAAGCGGTGAGGTTGACCCGTTTGGTTTCGCCGCCGGACAGGGAACGGGTCAGGCGGTCCAGGGTCAGATAATTCAGTCCCACTTCGTCCAGGTAAGCCAGGCGGGAGCGGACCTCGCCGAGGGCCGTCGCCAGAGGATCGGAAGTTTTGGATGTCGGGCCCCTGGCCATCAGGGAATCAACAAACGGCAGGGCCTGGCGGACCGGCAACCGATAAAAATCCGCCAGGGTCAGGTCGTTGATGCGGTAGAGCAAAGTCTCGGGGCCAAAGCGCGCGCCATGACAATCGGGACACTGCCGGTAAATGCGGTAGCGGGAGAGCAGGACGCGCACGTGCATTTTGTAGGCCCGCGATTCCAACCAGCGGAAATAACCCTTTACGCCGTACCAGGATTTGGGCCATTCGTGGGCTTTGTCCTTGTTGTAATCCGGGTCGCCCTCGATCACCCAGTCGCGCCACTTTTGCGGCAAGTCCCGGAAGGGGATATCCACCGGCACCTTGCGCAGGCGGGCGAACTTGAGCAGGTCTTCCTGGCACTCGGCGTTGGAGGGAGTTTGCCAGGGCTTGACTGCGCCCGCTGCCAGAGATTTGGAACGGTCGGGTATCGCGGCGTTGTAATCAATGGCAATGACGCGGCCAAAACCCCGGCAAGCCGGACAGGCGCCGATGGGATGGTTGAAGCTGAACAATGCCGGCGTGGGCGCGGCGTATTCCAAATCGCACCGGGCGCAGTGCAGCCGGTTGGAAAAAGGGACGGGAGGCACCATGGCGGCGCGCGAGTCAGGGGGCAGGGGATGAACAGCCAATTTGCCCTTTCCAAAATGGAAGGCCTGCTCGCACGCCTCGACGAAGCGGGCGCGATTTGGCGCGCTCAATCGGACACGGT
The DNA here is from genome assembly GCA_052325505.1 of Limisphaerales bacterium. Lineage (GTDB taxonomy): Bacteria > Verrucomicrobiota > Verrucomicrobiia > Limisphaerales > Palsa-1400 > DASRLE01. The sequence continues at coordinate 8,899 of JBKQUS010000149.1, read as the reverse complement.
CCTGGACTACGGTGACGCGCGGCGCGCCGGAATCCTTGAACCGGGCCGGGGCCTCTTCAAGCGGGATGACCTCCCCGTTGAAGAACAGGCGCTGATAGCCTTGGCGGGCAATGAGCGCGAGCGATTCATCCAGGGAAAACTTTGCGCTGAGGGGCAGGTCGAAAGTGATCAGGGCTTCGCCGTCCGGTGCCAGAGTGCGCATGACCGGCCAGATTTTTTGCAGGGAATCCTTTTGCACAGGTTTGCCGCACTGCCGGCAATGGAGTTGCGCCAAATGGGGCCAGAACAGTTTGGCGTAGTCGGTGATCTCGGTCATCGTCCCGACCGTGGACCGGGTGGATTTGACCGTGTTGCGCTGTTCGATGGCAATGGCGGGAGGGATGCCTTCGATGCTGTCCGCTTGTGGTTTATCCATGCGATCGAGGAACTGGCGGGCGTAGGGAGAGAACGTTTCGATGTATCTGCGCTGGCCTTCGGCGAAAAGGGTCTCAAACGCCAGGGAACTTTTGCCCGACCCGCTCGAACCAGCGATGACCACCAACTTGCGCAAAGGCAAATCGAGGTCGAAGTTTTTCAAGTTGTTCTGCCGCACGCCGCGGAGGCGGATGCAGGCAGGTTTGGCAGCGCACATGAGGCGAAAGTAATCCGCGGGCCGATGGTGTCAAACCATCCTGGCCAGGAACTGTCCGGGCAGGCTTTTGTCACAAATTTTGTTACAAATTAAATCTTGTCAAATGCGCGATTTCTGTGGTAGGCTTATTTCGTTCAAAAAGGAAGCCGATGAACAAGTGCGTTGTGATTGTTCGTGTTCTCACTGATTGTTTCTATGGTGGGAACCCCTTTTCGCATGTTGGGGAGGGTTTTGGCGCTTTTTTCTTAAGAATCAGGACAAACTTCAGTTGGCTGGCCGGGATCCTGGCCCTTGCGCTGGCTTTCATCTCGTCAACCCTCACGGCCCGTGCCAATGTGTATGCGACGGATATCAAGCTGAATGGCTCGCAAAATGCGGCGGTCATTGTTCCCGGAGACAACCTGACCGTCAGTTACATCCTCAATGATACGGCCACAGGGGGTGTTTGGGTGCGGATCTATGGCGGAACGAATTTGGTCCAGACCCTGTCCTCCGCGGATGCAGAGGCGGGAACAACTGCGGGACTCAACACCGCGATTTGGTCCAATACGCCGGATTTGTCGCAGGGCGTCTATACGGTGAGCATCACCGCCGCGTCGGCCGGTTATCCCACTTGGACCAACATTACGGACGACGGTCCTGACTTTTATGTCAATTTGCCGACCGGCGTTGCCGTCAACCAGAATGCAAACAGTCTGTACTACGGCCGGGTCTATGTGGCGAACTCCTACGCCACCGGGGGGGATGCTCCAGGTGACAAAGTCGGCATCATCAAGTGCAACGCCGACGGCAGTCCGGCTGATGAAGGGGGGTTCAGCACGGGCGGCTACGGCTGGGCAGGCCAAGCGGACAGCCCTTGGAAAATGGCAATTGGAGCCGATAACCGGCTGTACGTGGACGATTATGCCAATCAAGGGGTTGTGGTTTCGTTCGACCCAATCATCGTTGAGAACAGCCAGCGCCAAGTCGTCCGGACAGACAATTACCCGCAGCCTTCGGTGTATTTCACTGGGCTGACTGTGATCGGTTCTGGCATCGATGCGGCAATCTGGATGGCAGACGCCGAGCTTTCGGGATCGGTGGGAATTAATGGCTGGCAAATCGGCACTAACGGCGTCGCGGCGGCCAACTATCCGGGCACGCAAATAGTGCCGGTGGATTCGTATTTTTTGACACAGTCGCCAAGCGATCTCGCGGTAGACGCCAACGGTTTTATTTACGTCAGTCAGCAATTGACAACCGACAATCCTGCTTACGCCCTTATGAGTTTTCCGCCCTACGAAGGGATGCCGGAAATGACCGCAAATTGGGCGGATGGGATGTTTCCGCAGCTACTTTACGTTTTCGGCGTCGCTGTGGACCCAACCGCAGCTTATGTTGCTGTTGCGGCGGTAGGCCCCGATGGTTTTGAATATGACACAACCGGAGGACTTTACCTTTACCGTGCGACCAACGGGGATTTTATTACCGATCTCGATCAAACGGGTGGAGATGGTTACTATGATGTGGCTTGGGACGGAGTTGGGAATCTTTACGCTTTGGACAACTCGGTACAAGTTTGGCGCGTCTATTCACCGCCTGGAACTAATCAGGCCACGACTGTTGCCGTGCCGATTGTTCAAACCTACAACGCGCTCCTGGCACCAACTTTGGCCAATCCTGTGGCCGACCCTGGCGGGCTGCGCTTCACCCTCGAAGGCCAAAGCAACGTCACTTACATCATCCAAGGCTCGAGTGATGTAACCCTTTCCAATTGGCCTGCCTTGAGGACGAATTTCAGCAATCTGGAGAACCGAACCATCTGTGTGCCTGTGGGAGGCGATCAGGAATACTACCGCGCGGTGGCAGTGCATTAGGGCGTATTTGTAGGGATTTTCCCTACAAGATTTTTTAAAAGATTTTTGTTGCGGTCGTTTGGAAAATGGAGCACATTACATTCAATAGGCCAGTTGAATGAACACGAAGCGAGTCTTTCTTCGCAGGAATGACGAGCCCGTTGGTTCCACCGGATTCACGTTGGTGGAGTTGATGGTGGTGATTGCCATGACGTTGATTTTGACTGCCTTGCTTCTTCCCGCACTTTCTGGCGCCAAAGAGAAGGCGCGCCGCGCAGTTTGCAAAAACAACCTCCATCAGTTGTATGTGGCTTTCGACATGTACGCGGCCAATAATTCAGATGTCCTACCCAGTGCGGCCGACAACGATTATCAATACCATTCCATCCGCCTTTCCGACCAGACCTTCACGAATCTGGTGCAGACCTATACCGGCGGCAGCAGCAACATTTTTTATTGTCCCAATCTTGATTTTGGCGGTGCGTCACTTGGCCTGCCTTTTCAGGATCAATACGGTTTCATCATCGGTTACAGCTACTTGGCGGATAATGTTGTACCCCCCAAACCTGATGTGCCGTACTCGTTCGCGCCTGTCAAGTTGAGCGCTTCCGCCGCAACGAATGAGCTTTTGGCGGATGCCAACTACTGGACCTTGGAGCAAAATGCTTCCATCCCGCTCATGAGAATCGCGCCGCACACGGGGGCTGGCGCGGCCATGGCCCAGGGTTCTCCCTCGAGCGCCACAGCCACTAATAGCGCCAGCATCGGCGCAATGGGTGGAAACGTGGAGCTGTTTGACGGCTCGGTCAATTGGCGGACCATCAAAACAATGCAAACCTACGTCGCCTCCTCCGTGCAGGACGCGTTCGGCAGTTGGTAAAATCGCCATCGGTTTTCGGCCAAGGCAGGTTGAGGGTTTTATTTCATTCAGATTCTTCATTCCTTCTCGGGACTTGCCAAAGCCTTTTCCAAGTCCGTAACCATCCGAAACAAACGTGAACAAACCCTTGATTGACGCCGCGCGGCGTTTGTGCGGAGAGGTGGAGAAGATGCGTTTTAGGCCGCCCGTGACGCACGTTTATAATCCTTTGGTCTATGCCTGGAATACGCATGAAATCTACCTGCGCCGCTTCGGCGGGTCGCCGAAGGACGTCATTTTCCTGGGCATGAATCCGGGGCCGTTTGGCATGGCGCAAACAGGCGTGCCGTTCGGCGAAATTGGCGCGGTGCGGGATTGGATGAAAATTGACGGCACCATCGGACGGCCCGCCCGGGAGCATCCGCGCCGCCCCGTCCTGGGATTCCAGTGCGCGCGCTCGGAAATCAGCGGGCAACGGTTGTGGAAACTTTTTGCCGACCGCTTTGGCGCGCCGGAAAATTTCTTCGAGCGCCATTTTGTCGTCAATTATTGCCCGCTGACCTTTTTGGAGGCGGGCGGGCGGAATCGGACGCCCGACAAATTGAGCGCGGGGGAAAGGGCGCGGCTGTCCCGGGCGTGTGATGCCCACCTGCGCGCCGTGTTCGATATTCTGCGGCCCAAATGGATCATTGGCATCGGCGCTTATGCCGGGCAACAAGCGGCTGTGGCGGCGCAGGGGAGGCGGGCCAACATCGGCCGCATCCTGCATCCCAGCCCGGCGTCGCCGGCGGCCAACCGGGGTTGGGCCAGGCAGGCCGCCCGGCAATTGCGGGAGATGGGGGTGTGGCAGTAGAATGGAGCGTGGCTGAATCATCAACACAGGCAGCGGCAGCGGAAGTCATCGCCATCCATGGCGCGCGCGAGCACAATCTCAAGAACATTTCCCTGACCATCCCGCGCAACCAATTCGTCGTGGTCACAGGCTTGAGCGGTTCAGGGAAAAGCACGCTGGCTTTTGACCTGCTGTTTGCAGAGGGCCAGCGCCGCTTTCTGGATTCGATGAATGTCTATGCCCGGCAGTTCATCGATCAACTGGCCCGGCCGGAGGTGGATTTGATCACCGGCATCCCCCCGTCGGTCAGCATCGAACAGCGCCAGTCGCGCGGCGGGGGCAAAAGCACGGTGGCCACCGTTACGGAAATATATCATTTTATGCGGCTGCTCTTCGCCCGGCTCGGCACGCAGTTTTGCCCGCAATGCCAGTGCCCAGTCCAGTCGCAGACGCGGGACCAGGTGGGCCGCAAACTGGCGGAGGAAATGCGCAGGCGGGGTGATTTGCTGTTGCTGGCGCCCATTGTCAAGAATAGAAAAGGTTTCCACACTGAGGTGGCCTCCTGGGCCGCCCAACACGGCTATGCCGAGGTGCGTGCCGACGGAAAAATGCATCCGACAGACCGGCCTCTGCGCTTGGATCGCTTCCGGGAACACGACGTTGAAATCGTGGTGGGCCGGCTGGACAAGACGCGGCGGCCCACGCCGTCGGAGCGCAAAGCGGCGCAGGATTTGATCGACAGGGCGTTGGAATTGGGGCGCGGCACCGTGCATGTGCTGGCCAATGACGGCAAGACTTCCATTCATTCCACCGAACGCTCCTGCCCGTCCTGCGGCCAGTCCTTCGAGCCGCTGGACCCGAAAATGTTCAGCTACAATTCCTCGCGCGGCTGGTGTCCAACCTGCCGGGGTTTTGGCGAGATTTTTTATCTGCCCGACGTCGAGCGCGGTGCGCGGGCCGGCGCGATTGAGGAATCGTGGTTCGACTGGCAGGAGGGGGAGCGCGAAATCTGCCAGGCGTGCCAGGGCACGCGGCTCAACGCCGTCGCCCGCGCTGTGCGCCTCCGCCACTGGAAGACGCGCGCGCCCCGGGCGAAAAACGGCCCGGAGGAAGACTCTCCCACAATTGTCGATCTTTCCAATGCCTCGGTGGATTCCGCGCTGGCCTGGGCGCGGGGCTTGCGGCTGCACGGGCGGGAGGCGGAAATCGCGCGGGACATCCTGCCGGAGATTCGGGAGCGGTTGAAGTTTCTGCGCGAGGTTGGCCTGGGCTATTTGCAATTGGGCCGCGGTGCCACCACCCTTTCGGGCGGCGAATCACAACGCATCCGGTTGGCCGCCCAACTCGGTTCCAACCTCAGCGGCGTCCTCTATATTTTGGACGAGCCGACCATCGGCCTCCATGCCCGCGACAATGAAAAGCTGCTCGACGCCCTGGATCTGCTCAAGGCGCGGGGCAATTCGCTGCTGGTTGTCGAACACGATGAAGCCACCATGCGGCGGGCCGATTATATTATCGACTTGGGCCCCGGGGCTGGCGTCAACGGCGGGGAAGTCGTGGCCGCCGGCTCGTGGAAGGAGTTGATGGCGCAGGAACGTTCCGTCACGGCGCAATGTTTGCGCTCGATAAAATCTTATCCAGCACAGGGCCTTCGGCGAGCGGTCGGCCCGGACGCGAACCCCCCGGCGCTGACCCTGGCCGGAGCATCGCTCCACAATTTAAAAAACCTGACCGTGAATTTTCCCCTGCATCGCTTCATTTGCCTGACGGGTGTGAGCGGCTCGGGCAAAAGCACCTTGTTGCGCGATTGTTTGTTGCCGGCGGTGCGTGCCAGGCTGGCGCGTCCGCGCAAGGCGTCCGCAGCGAAAGGAACAACGGGCGCGGTGACGGGAGCCGAAGCCCTTCGCGCGGTTTACGAGGTGGATCAATCTCCCATTGGCCGCACGGTGAGGTCGGTGCCGGCCACCTACGCGGGATTCTTTGATGAAATTCGCCAACTCTTTGCCCAGACGCCGGAAGCGCGTTTGCGCGGCTATTCCGCCAGCCGGTTTTCCTTCAACAGCCCGCAAGGCCGCTGCCCGGAATGCCTCGGCGCCGGCACGATCAAACTGGAAATGAGCTTCATGCCCCCGGCCTTTGTCCGCTGCGAAACCTGCCAGGGCACGCGCTTCAATCTGGAGACGCTGGAGGTCCAGTTCCACCATTTGAACATTGCCGAGGTGCTGGATTTGAGCGTGGGGCAGGCGCTGCAAATCTTTGCCCCTTTTCCCAAAATTGCCCGCGCCCTGGAAGCGTTGCGCGATACCGGACTGGATTACATCAAGCTCGGCCAAAGCAGCCCGACTTTAAGCGGCGGCGAGGCGCAACGTTTGAAAATAGTCGCCCATTTATTGGCCGGTTTTCGCAAGCCGGACACTCCGGAGCTTCTTCCACCGGGGCGTTCGAACCTTTTTTTATTGGAAGAGCCGACAGTCGGGCTGCACATGGCGGATGTGAAGCGGCTGGTCGAGGCCCTGCAGCGCCTGGTTGATGCCGGCCATACGGTGATCGTCATCGAACATAATCTGGAACTGATTGCGGAAGCGGATTGGGTCATCGACCTGGGGCCGGAAGGCGGCGAGGAGGGCGGACGAGTCGTGGGCGTCGGAACACCTGAAACATTGGCCAAAAACAAGCGGTCGCACACAGGCCGGTTCCTGCGCCGTTTGCTGTCGTCGCAACTTCCTCGGGACGGGATTATTTCAGCAACCAAGTGAAGAACAGGCCGCCCAGGCACATTACCGCGAGGAAAACCAGCGCCAGAAATAAAAAGAAACCGATCCAAATCCAAATAGGGGCGGTCGGTAATGCATCCACGCTTTGCATGATGACGCGGATTCTTTCCGCCTCGGGCGCACGCTCGACCTGGCGGTGAATGGCCGCAGGGTCCTTCTTGATGGCAGCGGCGTCCCGGGTGGCCAGTTCGAGGATTTTCTCCCAGGTCCAGGTTTCGCCAGTGGATTCGAGTTCGTATTGCGTGCGTTTTGAATCGGGGACCAACCGGAACACTCGGCCGCTCCAATCAACGACGCGATCTTCAGGCGTCCAGTCCTGGAGTTTTTTCCCCTCGTGGCCAAGCACCTCCAGCAGACATTCCTTGTCCGGGAAACAATTGAGTTTGCGCTTGGCGCCGGGTTCATAGCTCATGAAAGGTTCGGACGAAAGTTCGGACTTGGGCGGTTTGGCGGCGGTGGAGCCTGTCCTCGGAGATGCGGCGATCAATCGCGCATATTGTTTGCGGATGCGCAGGAGTTGATACGCAGAAAGTATAATGACCACCGGACCGGCCCAAATGAACTGCTGATCGGCAAATTCATTCGCGCCGGGGATGAGCACGGCGTTGGCCGGATTTTGCGGGTCGTAATGCACTTCCACGGTGGAACGCACCGGATGCGCCTGGGCAAAGGCGGCGGCGTTCCCGGTGTTGCCAAGATCAGAATTCCAAAGCCTGACTTGGTGGGAAACATGGCGCGCGCCGTTGACTTCGTAACTGTAAGTCGCGGTCAACCTATCAGTTTGCGAATGCCTCGTTATGCCCCGCCGGACGTCGGCCTGCATCATGACCCCCGGGACGGTCGGCCATTGCAGCGAAGGACGGTCACGGCGCAGACAAAACATCCCATAAGGAATCATGCAGAGGCCGGCAACGAGAAATATCCAGGTGAAGAGCCGAAGATGGCGGAGCTTCTCCGGCGTCATCTGAAAGCGCCTCGATCCACCGCGTTTCACCGGATTCATGGGGCCATGAAAGCACGCCGGGCTGAACACCGGCAATTACAATCAGCCCGATCGTTTGTAGGCGCACGTTAGTTATTGCATGTTTCGGCTATCTCCCTCTCCTCCACACACTTGTGGAGGAGAGGGACGGGGAGAGGAGGTTCTTTGGATAATTCTGCTGCACGGGGAGCGCGGGCGTCTCTCCCGCTTCCGTCGGCGTCTCGCCGCCGGATTCATGAACCATATTTCAAGTGACACCGCGCTGATTTGCTGGGATGCGCCCGTTTGTAGGGCGATCACTTCCAGATTGAGTGCGCCCGGTAAATCGCCCACACTCAGGGCGTCATCAATGAGCGCGATTTACGAAGAGATAATCCATGGCGAGACCATTGTGCGTTCCGCGCCCGGAACACGCCATGAGCAGATCTGCGCCATCCTCCATGCCCGGGTCTCCGCCAGCCTGACCGCCAACTCCCCGGCGCGTCTCCTGTCTCCGCGTTCCGTCGTCCAACTCTCCGCCGGCGTCATGCTGCGCCCGGATTTGGCCCTCGTCACGGCCGCGACGGGGAAAATCTGGCTGGCGGCGGAAATAGTTGATTCGCACGATCACCGCCCCGACACGGTGCTCAAGAAAGGGCTTTACGAAGATTTCAACCTGCCGCGGCTGTGGATGATCGACCCGCGCTACAACAACATCGAGTTTTACCACGGCACACCCCACGGCCTGGCATTAAAGGGCATCATGGCCGGCCGCGAACGCATCGAAGAACCCCTGTTGCCTGACTTCCGACTGACCGTGGACGATCTTTTCGCCGTCTGACCGCTAAAAGTCCTCGAGTACTTTAAACGCACCGGCGCCTTAGTATTACTTTGTTAAGTTCTCAACACAAAAAGTGCCATTTGGGGCCCGTAAACATTGATAAAATCGACGATTTTCGGGAATGATGAAAGTCTTTGCAAACTCAGCGAACTCCCCTCGGTATTCA
>JBKQUS010000148.1:0-19387 GCA_052325505.1 Limisphaerales bacterium | reverse complement strand
ATACTCCAAAATATGCTGCGCGTTGGGATCGCATTGCTTGATATTGGCACCAGTGTTTCTGCGGATGAATTTGCGCCGTCGCCGCCCGGAAGCAAAGTGCCGGGCAAACCAGGAGGAGAATCCGGTTTAAGACATACTGTAGCCATTCGGAGCGAGGATTTTAGAGTTTTGGCGAGGCTTTGGGGAAGGAGCATGCGTTTCCGAGCGTCATGCTCATTTCTATGCTTTCCACAAGCGCGTGGTAGCCTTCCAGTTTCCATGGGTCTCGTTGGAGAGTGACACCAGCCGTGGCCAGCGGCTATGACAGAGTCAATCTGGCGACCGATATTGTGGCCTAAAGCCTCGGTCTTGGAATGCCCGGTCTTGGATTTGGGACAACCCAATTCAAATGCCAGGAGTAGTTCCAAAGCGATTCCAATATGGGCATTTCGGCATGGCCATCGATAAGCCCAATATTAATGCCGCCGGGGAGTCTTTGGGAAACTGGATGGTTTATCGGCGCGGTTCTTGGGTTATTCCAGCCGTGGCGGGGAGTGACGATGCGTTCCATTCCAGCGGGGTTCACCCATCCGCCGCAGAGATAAAGATTCGGATTAGGCTCGTCGGTTGGCATCGGCTCGAAGTCAACCCAGACGGAGTCCGCAAAGATGGGTGTCAACGACGGTTTCCGAACATTCCCTTCCTTGTTAAAGAAGTTGGTCGCTTCGTCGGAGTTGGCGAGGAATGCGCCGGCGCCCGTGCTGGAATAAAACCAGCCGTTTATGGCGTAGCTCCCCTGCGACCACGGGTTTGACTGGTTCCAAACCCACGCCGTGTCACACGCGCCCGCGCCCGCGTAAGCTGGATTCACGTTGTAATTCGAAATGCTGGCGGAAGGACAAAAACGCACCTTGTCCACCCTCCCATCATAAGCCGTCAGGTTGCTCATCCATAGCCCGCCCGCGTCCTCCGCTACATTGTCATAAGCGGGAAAGCAGTAGCCGTTGGCGTCAGAGATGTAAAGCAGCGAGGAAATCGTCAGTTGTTTGAGGTTGCTCAGACAGGAAGTGCGTTGGGCTGACATTTTCGCCTTGCCCAGCGCGGGCAGCAGCATTGCCGCCAGGATGGCAATGATCGCGATGACCACGAGCAGTTCGATGAGTGTAAATGCCAGGGAATGTTTTGTTTCAGAGTCAGTCATACTTGAAGGGTGTCCGGTGCGCCGGCTCTCATTGCGTGGCCCAATGCAGCAAATCAAGCACGTTGGTCATGGTTTAAGTTTGACATTCCGGCAGATATCTTTCAAAGCCTTTTTGCGCAAAAGAATCGCCAAAATGCGAACCCAGCTATTCCGCCAAGTGTTTCCGCAACCTATGCGCTTCATTTCAAAATGCGCCGAATATCACCGAAACCCGACATTCGCCCCTTGCGTCATCGCACCAGCCGGAAATAAAGCGTCGGGCCGGAAACGGGGACGGTGACCTGCCATCGTGCGCCGACGATTTGTGGAGCCAGCGAGCTGTTTGTCCAGAAAGACGCGGCAAGATTCGTTTCGCATTGGAGAGTGAAGCCGGACGAGGCCACCGGCCATGACAGGGTGAGGTTGGTGCCCGACATTGCGGCGCCCAGAGTTGGACTGGCGGCGCTCAGGAGCTGGTTCGGTCCAAGGGCCTGTGTGGCGGCAACGTCGTTCGATTGCAACACGCCATTGTAAATGCGGAACTCCGCAATGGAGCCTTGCATACCCGCATCGGGCCAGTTGTCGGCGCCAATGATATTACGAACATCCTCCACAGCCGACATCGGGATGGTAACATAGTCATCCGCGCCGGCCAGGACGCCATTGAGGTAAATGGCCACGTAACCATCCGGCGGATCAAAAACGGCGGTGACATGCACGTTGGTGCTGCCGTCCAGGCTGCTCCCTGGGCCGAGATCAATGTATTGATAGTCAACATTCGCGTTGTCGGAATCAGAAATCCCGGCGATCGTCGCGTCGTCACTGGAGTGAACACACACATGAATGTCATACTCGGAGTCGCCACTGCTGTCCTGATTGCCGAAGTCGAAAAGATTGGCCCAGGTGTATTGGTTTGGAGAGATCGTTGCCCAGGCTTCCACCGTCACGGCCAGATCCATGCCACTGGCGGCATTGGTGAGAATGCCTGCCGGCAACTTCAAGTAGTCAGTTGCAGGCGCGGCGGAAGTTGTGTTGGGGATCACCAGTTGGCCGCCGCTGATGGTGGCATTGCCCACGAGCGTGCCGTTGGCGGTGCCAACAGAGTCATGTGCATTGCCATTCGCGAAATGGTAACGATGCATGAGCGTCGCCGGGGCATAGCTCGCCGGGACATAGGTAACCTGCACGGATTGCGTGGCGGACAGACCCAGGCTCGCGTAAGTGGCGATGATGCTCGTCGTGCCCGCACCCACACCCGTGACGTTGCCGTAAACGTCAACGGCGGCGATGGCCGTATTGGAGGAGGACCAGGTGATGGCGTAATTGGCATTGGTTGTGAGGTTGATCCAGTTGCCGGAAAGCCGACCCCAGACCGTGGACGCGACCGTCTGGCCGCTGTCGATGGACGAAGCGCATTGCAACATCAGGTTCGTGTAAGTATCGATGCCGCTGGCGTTGAGCCGGAGAATGGAAAGCGAATTGGCTGGGAAGGTGAGCGTGAAATTGGTTCCGGCGTTGGAGATTGAATTCGTGACCGGAAAAACATTGGTCGGCGACGAGAAGGTGTTTTCATCCGCCGAGCTGGCCGAAGTCAACTGGATGAGCGTGGCATTTGGCGAAATGGAACCAACGCCGGTGACATTGAACGTCGTGGCCACTGGCGTGTTGTAAGGATTGACGGCCTTGACGATGACCTGGCCAGCGGCGCTGGCATAAGTTGTTGAGGCTAAGAGCCCGCCGCTTTGCGTTGTTATCGGCAAGGTCACGTCCTGCACCAGATTGGTGAGCGCCTGGGACGCATTGGTGCCGAGATAACACTGGGCGCGCGCTCCGGACACCACAATGCGGATGTAATACCAGATGTTCGACGCAATAAACTGCGGAACCTGCGCGTAGGTGGTCTTGGTGCCGTTCACCATTTGTTCGATGCCGCCATACGTATCGGTCCAGCCGCCGATGTTCCACCACGTCCAGTCGTTGTCGTCCAGAACATTGAACAGGATGAGAAAGCCTTCAGCGCCGACGGTTTTGCGCGCTTGCAGGGTGATGGTGTAGTTGGCCCAGTTGGTGTTGCCGGTCGTGGAATAACAATCCGTGAGGTTGGCGTCGGTTTGCTGGTACAATCCGTTGCTGGCGCTCCAGGCGCCGTAATAAACATTCCAGCCGCTGGCTCCGTCATCGACAAAGTCGCTTTGGTACAGTGTCACGCCATTGCTGGTGACAACGATGTTGGTGTATTGGACGGAAGTGTTCCACGAGCCGACGCCGATGGCGCCCTGCGCGGGGATATTGGTGATGGTGGTCGAAACGGTCAGGGTCGCGGGTAAAACCACGTTGCCGCGATTCTGACTGAACATTTGCTGGACGTAATACGACGGCGTGCCGAACACCGCCCGCGCACTGTCGTAGTAAATCATGTCGGGCTGCCACTGCATCCCTTTCACGTTGGCAAAGAGCGGCGCGTAAGAGGCCATTACGACAAGGTCGGAGTTTCGCTCCAGGCCGGTCATGAACGCCGCTTCGCCCAACGCGGAGCCGAGGTTGTCATAAGGGAGGTAGTCGGCAGTGTCGGCATATTCGCCCACGAAAATCTTGGGGCCGGAACGGCTGTAGGAGTCGTACATGGTGGCATAGGAAATAAACGTGCCCTGGCTTTCATAGTAGTGCTGGTCCTCAATTTGCACCGGCGCGGTTGTCGGAATGCCGCCCCAGTCCATCGCAATGATGTTCATCGTCGGATAATTCGACATGATCGCGTTGTAAAACAAAGCGTAACGCTCGTCGTAATACGTGCCGCCGCTCTCGTTGCCGATTTCCATATATTGCAAATTAAAAGGCGCGGGATGCCCGTTGGCAGCGCGCTGCGCGCCCCAGGTTGTGTTGGTGGCGCCGTTTGCATACTCGATCGCATCCAGCGCGTCCTGCACCCACGGCCCCATCTCATCCATCGGAACGGTGTTGTTGGTGGCGCCGTTGGAACCGAGCGCCTGGCCGCAGTTGATGTCAAACAGCGGTGTCATGCCGAGGTCTTCGCAAAGTTGCAGATACTCGTGATACCCCAGGCCGTCCGTGGACCAGTAGCCCCAGACGTCCCAATGGCCTGGGCGGTTCGCGATGTTGCCGATGGTTGTTTTCCAGCGGACAGCATCGGAAATGGAAGAGCCTTCAACAAAATTTCCGCCGGGAAAACGCAGGAACGACGGCTGCAAGCCCGCCAGCATGCCGGCCAGATCGGCTCGCACGCCGTTGCTGCGGTTGAGGAACGTCCCTTGTGGAAAAAGAGAAACCACATCCAGCCAAACTGTGCCCGCGTTTGAAATGCTCAACACGAGCCGCGCATTCGTATCCGTGCCGCTTGACGCCAGCGACGCAGTGAAAAGCTGCCAGTTGGTCGTCAGCCTGCTGAACAAAGCCTGCGCATAAACGCTGCCGCCGTTGGAACTTTCCAACTGAGCCTTTATCGGCCCGGTAAAACCATTTGAAGCCGCTGCGTAAAAATTCAAAATGTAATTGGAGCCGGCTTGAAACGACATTCCCCAAAAACCGGCGTTGCCAGCGCCGACGCTGCCGACGCCGGATTGCATCGTGAGTTTCAGCGAATTGACGATGTTAGTGTTCAACGGCCGGGTGGGGTCCACGCTCATCATGCCCGTCGCCGTGCCCTGCTTGACGAACGTCCAGTAGTCAGCATTGGCCGGGTCATAAAACGAACGGTTACGAACCATCTCCGCATAGATGCCACCCTCGCCTGCGAAATTGATTTCCTCAAAAAAAATTCCGAAGAGATTGGAACTGACGATCGCGCCGGGCTGGTCGGCCTGAATCGTCAGCGTGGCGGTCGTTTGCGCCTGGACATCAGTCATCACCAGAATAATCAGACAGCATAAAAAAATTATTCTGGCTGAATTGATCTTCTCCATGGCAGGTTTGGCGTGAAAGATCACGGCAATTGCAATCGGAAGAACTCCTGGCTGTTCGTGGGTTTGAGCGCCAAGAGGTTGACGCCATTGGTCGTAACGGGTGAATTCGTGATTGCAGCCCAACTGGCGCCCGCACCCAAGCTCGTTGCCGCATAAAGCCCAAGGCCATTGGTCCACGCCGGCCAGTTCAAGGTTAGCGTTGAGCCCGTGTTCGAAAAACCGACGCTGGATGCGGTGATCTGCTCAACCGGCAGAGTCAGCGACGAAACTTGTATGGAGTCCATCTCGCCGTTGAAATAAGGATCGGCGGAGAACTGGCTGCGGCCAAAGTAATTGGCGCTGCCGGCAACATCGGACGGCAACAAATTCACGCTGGGGTTGACGGCCACAGCCTCGCCATTCACGAACATCACCGCCTGCCATCCGTCGAGCGCCACGGCCACATGCGTCCACACATTTGTCGGCAATGGATTGGGCGAATCCAAATCACGCGTTTCATCAGAACCATTGGGCGTGATTTCAAAACGCAACTCGCCGCTGTTGGCTTTGGCCGTGAGCATGGCGTAGCTGTTGTCGTTGGCGCCAAAATCAAAAATGCGTTGCCAATCATTGCCGCCCCCCCATTTCACCCAGGCGGCAAAGGTTCGCATCGCGCCAATTCCCGACGGCAAAGCAACGTATTGGTTCACACCGTTGAGGTTTAAAACAGGACCGCGAATGGAATCGGCAACGGTGCTTGCGCCATTTTCCAAAGTGCCGTTGAAAAACCCGTTCGAGTCCGCCGCGCCGTTTTTGAAGGAATAAAACGAGTTCCAATCCGTGTTTGTCGGGTTCGGGAAAATGTCCACGAAATTGGTCGCAACCCGTCCGAGGGTGTCGGTTGCTGCGAGCATAATGCAATAAAATCCGTTGGTGGCTGCCACACCGCTCGCCGGAATGGAAAAGCTGCCGCCGCTGATTCCTGAAGACGGACCGGCAACAACGTTGGTTGTGTTCGTGCCGCAAAATTCAACCGTCCACGTCAGTGCGGTGACGGACAACGGCGAGTCGGCGAAATCCGTGGCTGTTCCAGCAAACTGAATTGTTTCGCCGGGTTGATAAAATGAATTTGCCACCGGCGCGGAAATCACCGGCTGCGGCGCGACGATTTCAGTTGCGGAAAGCGCGGCTCCATAGATGCGAATGGAGCTGATTTCGCCGTTGAAGTAAGGATCGGCGGGGAACTGGCTGCGTCCGAACCAAACGTTCACCGGCACTATGTCCGATGCGGTCAGTGTCATTGAGGTATTGGTCGTCACAGCCACGCCGTTAAAGTAAAGAATTCCGCGCGAGCCATCGGTGGTTGCGGCAATGTGCGTCCAAACATTCGTTGGCAGGGCGGTGGTTGCGTCGAGATGCTCTTCAAAGCGGGTGCCGGAGGAAGTTATGGTAAAGCGGGGGTAGCCGGTGGAGGCGAGCGGAGTCAAATAGACGTAACTGTTCGTTCCGTTCCCGAAATCGAAGACGCGCTGCGAGGCGGCGCCGCCGTTCCATTTGACAACAGCGGCGAACGTTTGCGCATTGGCCAAGCCATTGGGCAAGATGACATATTGATTTGTTCCATTGAGCAGGAGTGAATCGCCGAGCGACGGGTCGCAGAAAATGGAGGCGCCATTTTGCAGCAGCCCGTAGTACTGATCGTTGTCGTCGCGCGCGTCCATGTGGAAATGATACGCGGCGGACCAGTTGTTGGTGAACGCCGGCCAGCCGTTGCTGGTCCACGAGAGCGGTTCGAGGTCGAACGTCGGCGTGCCATAGTTGTTGGCATCGAGATAGTGATAACCAAAGGAATAATTCCCGTTTTCTTCGAAAATTCCGATCTGCCCGGGCGCAATAAATTTCCCGGTTGTCCCCAAAAAGAGCGTTCCGCCGCCCGCAAGCATGCTGTTGCCGTTCCGGTCAAGGTAAGGGCCGGTGATGTTCGCGCTGCGGCCGACGCGGATGTTGTAGGTGCTGTCAATGCCGTCGCAACAGGTGCCCCAATTGACGAACAGGTAATAATAATTCCCGTAATAATAAAGGTAGGACGCCTCAATGGGATCGCCGCTGGCGCTGTCGGTGGCCAGATGGTAAACGGTCGTGTTGGTCGTGCTGGCTTTGCCGGTTGAGGGATTGAGTTGAATAAGGTAGATGCCGTCCCAAAATGAACCGAATGACATCCATAAATTGCTGGAGGCATCGAACGTGACGCTCGGATCAATGGTATTATAAGCGGAACCTAAAGAGGACTGAATGACCGCGCCTTGATCCGTCCATTGATAACCCGGGCCAGCGGGGTCAAGTGTGGGGCTTGTTGCCAATCCAATGGCTGAGATCTGGCTGGCAAAGGTTGAGACGGCATAGTAAAGATAATATTGGCCGTTGAAATAATGGATGTCCGGCGCCCAAAAGTCTCCGGTGAACCTGGGAACTGCATTGGTCGTCCAATTGGGAGAATTGGCAAACACGCTCGGGCCAGTCACCCAATAAACGGTGTCGGCGGAAGATTTTGAAAGAATGCCCTGGCCGGTGCCGTAAACATAATAGAGATTGCCGCACTTTATGACCGCCGATGGATCATGAATGCCGAGGCTGCCACGCAAATTTGGCGGCGAAGCGCAAAGAATCTGGACCGCCAGAAAAAATAAAACGCAGGCGCCACTTCGAAACAGATTTGGGCATGTCGATCTAAACATTACCGCTCCTTGCAGACACTTCAAGACTTTGGTCACACGCCTGCCTGCGCACTGCAACAAGTTGCTATTAGTAAATGCGCCAATTATCGCCAAAACCCGACACGCGTCCTTGCCAGAGGAAGACAATTTATTCCGACGCTTCCCGTAGAAGGATGCGGGCAAAAACCCAGTCGAACCAGAAGCCCTGAGCTGCGCTGCCTGGCTCCAAGCCCTCATTGAATTTGCTTTCAATGGACTGACGGGCCTGGCTGAGTTCTCTGAGCGCTTCGTCCCTTTGCCCTGTCTGGGACAAAGCCAGAGCGAGCTCAAGGTGGGCAGTCGCGGCCCTGGGCGCATTGTAATCGGGAAAGGCCAGGCAGCGTCTGGCCCACACGATGCTTTCGGCATAGTGGCCCTGACGATACTCCCAGAGCGCCAGAGAAACTGATCCCCAGGCCGCGCGAAAACTGGCTTCCGTGTCGTGACTGTCAACCGTGGCGAAAGATTCTTCGGCAAGGCGGGCCAATGGAGCCAGGGATTCAATCATTGTTTTGCCTGGAGATTCCAACAAGCAGATCTTGACGATTCGTTCCGCGCCAACCGCGTTTGTGGTGGAAGCGAAACGAGACAGACCCGCCTGACGAAACCCGTCGTAATGATCCACGGCTCCGCTCTCGATAAGGCTGACCCCGCAACCAAGAGAATCCAGGCTGCATTGATCCCATCCGTCCAATTGGTTCACTTGCAGCAGCAAACCGAAACGATCGACCGCTTGTGTCCATCGGCCTTGCAGCGCGTGCCATTCGCTCAAAGAACGCAGGACCGCCGCGTGTTCCACACTCGGTCCCATCGGAGGTGCCTCTCCGATGATCTTGTCGGCTTCATCGAATCTGCCCTGGCTGACCAGGACTTCCGCCTGGGTGATCCTTTCCCGGGCTTCAGCTTGGAGGCGCAATTTGGCTTCATTGGAACGGGCACGTTCCGCGTCCTGCGTCAGGCGGATCTGTTGACGTTCAGCCGCGACTGCTCGCTGGCGGGCTTCTCTTTCCTTCAGAAAGAGCCACGTCGAAGTGCCCATCCCCGCAATCAATGCGGCGGATACGGCGGCGGTGGCAATAAAAACAACTTTGTTTCGTCGAACCAGCTTTTGCAGGCGATAGATCCGGCTGGGTGGCCGGGCCATCACCGGCTCATTGGTCAAGTACCGCTTGATATCCATCGCCAATCCGTTCGCCGTTTCATAACGGCGGGCCCGCTCCTTTTCCAACGCCTTCATGACAATCCAATCCAGATCGCCGCGCATGAGCGCAATCAATCTGGGCGGTTCGGCGTGGCGCCGCGCAGCGGTGGTGGTCAGATCGTTGCCGGCAAGAACCGTCAACAGGGCGGAGGGGCGTTGCGGTTCCTCATCCCGCAACGTTCGGCGCATTTCGTCCACCCCCGACTGGAGAAGTATTTTCGGGTCGAAGGGAGTCTTGCCGGTCAGCAATTCGTAGAGCAGCACGCCCAGGCTGTAAATATCGCTGCGCGTATCAATGTCCAGGCCGCCTGTTCCAGCTTGCTCGGGACTCATATAGGCGGGCGTTCCGATGAGTTGGTTCTGCAAGGTGAGGAGCGTTTTATCCGTCAGCGGCGCTTCAGTTGCTTTCGCTATTCCAAAATCAATCACCTTCGGCACCGGCAGGCCATCATGCAACGTCACAATGATATTCGACGGTTTGATATCGCGATGAATAATCCCTTTCTGGTGCGCGTGCTGAATGGCATTGCAAATCTGGATGAACAGCTCAAGCCGGTCGCGGGTATCCAACTGGTTCTGATCGCAATAATCCGTGATCCGCGTCCCACGCACCAGTTCCATGACAAAGTAGGGGCGCCCGGTATGAGTGGCGCCCGCGTCCAGGACTTTGGCGATGTTCGGGTGGTCCATCATCGCCAGCGCCTGACGTTCGGCATCGAAGCGCGCAATGACCGCTCGCGTGTCCATGCCCAGTTTAATCACCTTCAGCGCCACCAGACGGCGCATCGGCTTTTCCTGTTCCGCCGTGTAAACGGCGCCGCAACCGCCTTCACCAATCTTTTCCAGGATTTTATAATGCCCGATTTGCGCCCCGGGCAGTTCCTCTTCACCCCCTTGCGCCAAATCGCGCGCTGCCGCCGGGGATTCGGGATTGTCCGCTGAAGATCGCAACGCGGAGAAGCACTCGGTAAACAACTCTTCGGCGTGGCTGTGGACGGACAGTAATGCTTCTACTCTTTCCCGCAGTTTGGGATCATCGTCGCATGCGCGCTCCAGATACGCTTCCCGTTCAGCGGGGTCGTCCAGTTTCCGCGCCGTGTCGAACACCTCTTCTTCGCGTGAAAGAGTGTCATCCATGGTTCCGCGTTGGTGGCAGTTAAACTAAATTTGCTCGCGAATATTCTGAAACAACCAGGCCTTTGCATAAGCCCATTGCCGCTCGACGGTCCGCTCGGCCACGCCCAGGATCTTCGCGACTTCCTGGTTTGTCAGTCCGCCGAAAAACTTCATGACCACAACTTTGGCCCGTTCCGGATCCTCCGCCTCCAGGTGTTCCAGGGCCTCGTTAATCAGGAGCACCTTGTCATCCGGCGTCGCCTCGGCCAACGAAAGGTCATCAATGTCCAGCCGCACCCACCCGTGGCCATGCTTGAGCCGGGATTTGCGGCGGGCGCGTTCAATCAGAATCCGCCGCATCGCCTCGGTGGCTTCGCCAAAAAAGTGACCGCGATTCTGCCAGCGCCGATCGCCATTGCCAAACATCCGCAGCCACGCATCATGAACCAACGCGGTCGGTTGCAACGTTTGTCCCTGCGCTTCGCTCGCCATTCGCGCCGCCGCCATGCGGCGCAGATCGTTGTAAACCAGCGGCATCAACTCCTCCGAATCACAACCATCACCTTGCGGCGACAGCAGGATTTGGGTAATCTCATTCATAGCCTTTATGCAAAAAAGTTACCTAAATTAAAGGGGATTGTCAATGTCGAAGTTCGCCGGTTGAAGATTTTTGCATAATCTTTCTTTCACGAAAGACTTGCCTTCGGGGGACTTAATTTGTTTTCTTAAGTATTGTGATCCTTGTGCCGTCTAAAATGGGGCAACTCAACAAGCGCGCTCTCCTGGCGCGGTTGCAGGCCCTTGGCACTGCCTCCCGGGCCGAATTGGCCAAATCTCTCGGACTCAGCCAGCCGACCACCGGTAAAATTGTCGATGAGTTGCTTCATATTGGCGTCGTGCGAGAATTCGATTCGGACCGCCTCCGGGAGGTGACGGTTTTAGGACGTCCGGGACGCCAACTGTGCCTGGATGACAGGCGCCCGCGCCTTATAGCGGTACAGCTGGGTGTGACGCATACCAGCCTGGCAGCCCTGCCGATCGGCACGGGCCGGGAGGACCATTGGACGGTTCGCTTCGCCACTCCCGCCAGCCCGGTGCGTTGGCGGCGGGCGCTTTCCAAAGCGGCGGCGTCTCTGCCTGTCAGAGGCCTTTGGGGCGTGTTGGCCAGCGTTCCGGGCGTAGTTGATGAACAAAAAGCCGAAGTGCTTTTTTCGCCCAATTTGCATTGGACCGAAGGCTCGGGGCTGATCGGGTTAATCCAGGAAGTCTGGGATGCGCCGGTGGCGCTGGTGCAGGAGGAACGGGCACTGGCCCTGGGTCATCAGGCTTCCGATCCGGCACAGGAGGATTTTCTGCTGACCGATTTCGGGGATGGGGTTGGCGGCGCGGCGATTGTCGGCGGGAAAATTTTCTCGCCGCCGCTCCCGATGAGTGGAGAATTCGGACACACTCCCGTCTTGGGAAATAAGCGGGCTTGTGGTTGCAGCGCGGTGGGTTGCCTTGAGACTTTGGTTTCCACTTCAGGGCTGCTGCGAAGTTTCGCGGCGAACCGGCCTGTCGCGACTGCCAAATGGCCCGCGCTGGTCCAATTTATAGCTGCGCGGGGCGTTGTTCCGTGGCTGGCTCAGGCACTGGACGCCACCGCGTTTGCCATCGCGGGAGCGCTCAATGTGTGCGGACTGCGGCGCGTCGTGGTCACGGGCAGCCTGGAAGAATTGCCGCCGGCGGTCTTGCGGTATCTGGCTGCGGCCATCGAACGTGGCGCGCTCTGGGCGCGATGGGGCCGCGTGGAAGTCGAAGGTGCCCGCCGGCGCCGGGCCGCCGGCCTCGCAGCGGCTGGCATGGAACGATTAGTCCTGCCTATAATCGAGGACGAACACCGGGTGAGAAACTTCATCAAACGATAAACGCTATGAAAATCCTTTCCTGCGCATGGTTATTTTGCGCGACAGCGCTAATGGGTGCCGAATCGCCGCCCGATTATCCCTTTCAGCCGGTGCCGTTTACGGCGGTGCATTTGACGGATTCGTTTTGGGCGCCGCGCATCGAAACCAACCGCCTGACGACCATCCCGTACGCCTTTGGAAAGTGCGAGGAGACGGGGCGGATGGACAATTTCATCCGTGCCGCCGCCGTGCTGCGCGGCGAGCCGCTGACCAACACTAATTTGCCGGGCTTTCCTTTCGATGATACCGACGTCTATAAAGTTATCGAAGGCGCCTCCTACGTTTTGGCGGCGCAACCGGATCCGAATCTGCGCGCTTATCTTGACAAGGTGATCGCCGAAATCGGCGCCGCGCAGGAGCCGGACGGTTACCTTTACACCGCACGCACCATCAATCCCCGGCATCCGCACCCCTGGTCCGGGCCGACGCGGTGGTTGCGCGAGTCTGACCAAAGCCACGAACTTTACGACGCCGGGCACCTGTTCGAGGCGGCAGCGGCGCACTACCAAGCGACCGGCCAAACCAACCTGCTCGCCATCGCCCTCAAGGAAGCCGATTTGCTCTGCGCCACTTTTGGTCCGGATTCCAACCAGATCCATCTTTGGCCGGGACACGAAGTGGTGGAAATGGGCCTGGCCAAACTCTATCGCATCACCGGCCGGCGGCGTTACCTGGACCTGGCGAAATACTTCATTGACGTGCGCGGCCCCGGCGGTGACGCATACCATCAATCCCACATCAAGCCGGTCGAGCAGACTGAGGCCGTCGGACACGCGGTGCGGGCCGGCTATTTATACAGCGGCATGGCGGACGTGGCGGCGCTGACGTCCGATGCACGTTATGTCAGCGCCATTGACAAGATATGGGAAAACGCCACCGGCAAGAAATTATATGTGACAGGAGGCATCGGGGCCGTGCCAGCGGGCGAAGCCTTTGGGGCGGACTATTTCCTGCCGAACATGAACGCCTACTGCGAGACCTGCGCGGCGGTGGCGAATGATTATTGGAACGAGCGCCTGTTCCTGCTGCATGGTGGCGGGCAATACGTGGATGTCCTCGAACGCACGCTTTACAACGGCCTGCTCTCGGGGGTGTCGCTGGATGGAAAGCTGTTCTTTTATCCAAACCCGCTCGCATCGGCGGGTCAGCACGCGCGCAGCCCATGGTTTGGCTGCGCCTGCTGCCCCGGCAACATCACCCGCTTCATGGCCTCCGTTCCCGGCTACTTTTACGCGCGGCGAGGCCGGACGATTTACGTGAATCTTTTCGCGTCCGGCGTTGCGGAAATAAAGCTCGACGACGGCCGAACCGTCACGCTGACGCAGGAGACACGTTATCCATGGGATGGAGCGATCCGGCTCACCGTCCAGCCGGACAAGCCGGGCAAATTGGGGATTCGGCTTCGCATTCCCGGCTGGGCGCGCAACGAAGCGGCGCCGGGGGGGCTGTACACGTTTACTGACAAGCTGAAGGCTAGTCCGGCGCTGCGCGTCAATGGCAAGCTGGCCCGCATCATGCTTGAAGACGATTACGCCGTGTTGGATCGGAGATGGCAGAAAGGCGATGTGATTGAATTAGACCTGCCCATGCCTGTCCGCCGGGTGGTGGCCAACATCCAGGTGGAAGCGGATCGCGGCCGGGTGGCATTGCAACGCGGGCCGATTGTCTATTGCCTGGAATGGCCTGACAATCCCGGCGTCAGCGTGCGGGACGCCGTTCTGCCGGACGGGGAAAAACTCGCGGCCCAATTCGAGCCGGACCTGCTCAATGGCGTGGAAACCATCAAAGCGGGGCGCTTGAAGGCCATACCCTATTATGCCTGGGCCAACCGCGGGCAAGGTGACATGGAGGTCTGGATCACCCGCGCTGCCCGATGAATCCACTCGTCCATCGCCAGATTTCGCTTTACTTAATAATGTTTATATAATAAATCTATGACCAACATGATCATCAACTTGTAATGAACGACTTGAAACAATACGAAATTTGGTTTGTGACCGGCAGCCAGCATCTTTACGGCCCCGCCGCCTTGAAAAGAGTGGCCGCCAATGCCCGGGAGGTTGCCGCCGCGCTCGATGCCGCGGCCGCGATCCCCTTGAAGATCGTTTTCCGGCCGGTCATCACCAGCCCCGCCGACGCCACCGCGCTGTGCCAGCAGGCCAATGACGATCCCAAGTGTGCCGGGCTGATTACGTGGTGCCACACGTTTTCCCCTTCCAAAATGTGGATCAATGGCCTGCGTCTGCTGCGGAAGCCGTTGCTCCATTTTCATACGCAGCACAATCGCGATATTCCCTGGGCCTCCATCGACATGGACTTTATGAACCTGAACCAAGCGGCCCACGGGGACCGCGAGCACGGGTTCATCATGAGCCGCATGAGGCTGAACCGGAAGGTGGTCGTCGGTTTCTGGCGGGACGCCGCCGTGCAGGACCGCATTGGGGCGTGGACTCGCGCCGCTGCCGCGTGGCACGATTGGCAGGGCGCGAAATTCTGCCGCTTTGGCGATAACATGCGCGAAGTCGCTGTGACGGAGGGCGACAAAGTAGCGGCGCAAATCCAGTTCGGCTACTCGGTCAACGGCTATGGCGTGGGGGACCTTGTCAAATGCGTCAACCAGGTTTCCGACAGTGAGATCGCGGGTCTGATCAAGGAATATGAGGCCGCTTACAAAATCGCGCCGAAATTGCGCGTTGGCGGTGCCTTGCGCGGTTCTATGCGCGAGGCGGCGCGAATCGAAGCGGGCCTGCGCGCGTTTTTGACCGCCGCCGCCTGCAAAGGATTCACCGACACCTTTGAGGATTTGCAAGGTTTGGCGCAATTACCCGGCATTGCCGCGCAACGCCTCATGGCCGAAGGCTACGGTTTTGGCGCGGAAGGAGACTGGAAGACTGCGGCGCTGGTGCGGGCCATGAAGGTGATGGCGACCGGGCTTCGGGGGGGCGCTTCTTTCATGGAAGACTACACTTATAACCTCGCTCCCAACAACATGAAGGTTCTAGGAGCGCACATGCTGGAAATTTGCCCCAGCATTGCCCAAGGCAGACCCTCGCTGGAGGCGCATCCACTGGGCATCGGCGGCAAGGCCGACCCGGTGAGGTTGGTGTTTGACACGTTACCCGGTCCCGCTGTGACCGCCTCCATCATGGACGTCGGCAACCGCTTTCGCTTGCTCATCAACGAAGTCAACGTGGTCCGCCCGGATAAACCGCTGCCGAAATTGCCCGTGGCGCGCGCGGTCTGGGTTTGCAAACCCGACCTGGCGACGGCCGCCGCGGCCTGGATTTACGCCGGAGGCGCCCACCACACCGGATTCAGCCCGGCGGTGACCACGGAAATGCTGGAGGACTTCGGCAACATCGCCGGCATCGAAATTCTAATTATTGACGACAAGACTTCCTTGCGCGAATTCAGGAAGGAATTGCGCGGCAACGAAGTGTACTACGCGCTGGCCGGAGGTTTTGTTTCCTGATTTCCAACCATGAAGGCGACTTTTACGCTCGGCCTCGACTACGGCACCAACTCTGTCCGCGCGCTCATTGTGGACACAGCGGACGGACGCGAAATCGCCACCGCCGTCTGGGACTACGAGCACGGCGACGCGGGCGTGATCCTGTCGCGCGACCCCAATCTGGCCAGGCAGCATCCGGCCGATTACATCAAGGGCGCGGAGCTTTCGATTCAGCGCGCACTGGCCGCCGCCCGGAAGAGTGTGCGCGGCTTCAAGCCGGAGCAGATTGCCGGCATTGGAGTGGACACTACGGGCAGCACGCCCTTGCCCGTCGATGGACGCGGCCAAGCGCTGGCGTTTGACCGGCGTTTTGCCCGGAATCCAGCGGCCATGGCCTGGTTGTGGAAGGACCATACTGGGGTGGCGGAAGCGGCGGAAATCACCGCTCTGGCCAGAAGAATCCGGCCCCAGTACCTCGCCAAATGCGGTGGCATTTACTCCAGCGAATGGTTCTTCAGCAAAATCCTCCATTGCCTGCGCACCAGCCCCGAAGTCTTCGACGCCTCCGCCTCATGGATCGAGCTGGCCGACTTCGTCCCGGCGGTGCTGACCGGAACGGAAGCGCCGGGAAAACTGACGGCAGGCATTTGCGCTGCGGGCCACAAGGCCATGTACAACGAGAGTTGGGGCGGCTATCCGGACGCTGGGTTCCTGTCGCGGCTTTCGCCAAAACTGGCGCCCTTGCGCCAGCGCCTCTGCCCCAAGGCGCGCGACGTGAGCGTCAAGGCGGGCGGACTTTCCAAAGAGTGGTCGCGCCGCACCGGATTGCGCGAGGGCATTCCGGTTGCGGTCGGTGCTTTCGACGCGCATCTTGGCGCCATCGGCGTCGGCATCGCTCCCGGCACACTGGTCAAGATCATTGGCACCAGCACATGCGACATCGCCGTCTGGCCCTTGACGAAAAAACTGGCCGACATTCCGGGCCTGTGCGGCATTGTTGGCGGCAGCGTGCTGCCGGACTGTTACGGGCTGGAGGCGGGACAGTCGGCAGTGGGCGATATTTTCAACTGGTTTGTAAATTATATCCAGCCCGGCGGCAAAAAGGCTGGTTCGCACGAGGCGCTAACCGGGGCCGCGGCCAAACTGCGTCCGGGCGAGTCCGGTTTGATCGCGCTGGATTGGAACAACGGCAACCGCACTGTGCTGGTGGACCAGCGCCTGACCGGGCTGCTTCTCGGACAGACCCTCTACACCACGCCAGCGGAAATTTACCGGGCGTTGATCGAGGCCACCGCTTTCGGCGCCCTTGCCATCATCAACCGGTTCGAGGAATACGGCGTGGCAATCCGCCAGGTGGTCAATTGCGGCGGCATTGCGGAAAAGAATCCGCTGGTCATGCAGATTTACGCGGATGTGACGGGCCGGCCCATGAAAGTTTCTCGCTCGGCCCAAACTTGCGCACTGGGGGCGGCAGTGGCTGCCGCGGTGGTGGCGGGCGCTCACCGTAATTTTGCGTCGGCCATTCGCGCGATGACGGGCTTGAAGCCGCACACGTTCGCGCCCAATCCCAAGGCCCATGCAGTTTACCGCGATTTGTATTCGCTTTACAGCATGTTGCATGATGCCTTCGGCAAGGCGGACTGGCAAGGCAGCCTCCATCCTGTGATGAAACAATTGATTGATATTCGCAACCGGGCGCGTTCCTAACTCTGGCGAACATGTTGGAACCACTCAAAAAGGCTGTGTGCCAGGCCAACTTGGATCTGGTCAGGGAGGGCTTGGTCATTCAAACTTGGGGCAATGCCAGCGGCATCGACCGTAAACGCGGGTTGGTGGTTATCAAACCTTCCGGTGTTTCCTACGCAGGCATGAAACCGGCCCACATGGTCATCGTGGCGCTGGAGACCGGAAAGGTGGTCGAAGGAGAATTCAAGCCCAGTTCCGATACGGCGACACATCTCGCGCTTTATCGCGCATTTGGCGGAGTCGGGGGCATCGTGCATACGCACAGTCTTTACGCCACGGCTTGGGCGCAGGCCCGCCGGCCCATTCCGGCCTTCGGCACGACGCACGCGGATTATTTTTACGGCGACATCCCCTGCACACGCCCTCTTACCGCGCGGGAAATCAAGACTAACTACGAATTGAACACGGGCCGCGTCATCATCGAGCGATTCAGAGATCTGGACGCCCTCCATTATCCCGCCGTTCTAGTGGCCAGCCACGGCCCGTTCACTTGGGGCCAGGACGTGGCCGGCGCGGCACACAACGCGGCTGCGCTGGAGTTTGTCGCACGACTGGCCTCCGAAACCGTCCGCCTTAACCCAAAAATTAAGTCGATGCCCACCAGTCTGTTGGACAAACATTTTTTCCGTAAACACGGGCTCGGAGCCTATTACGGGCAAGTCAAGAACAGTTAATCACTTCATCATGCCATATATGACCACAATCAAACAAATGATTCCTTGGATGCTGGCGAGCGGCGCCGGCGTCTGGCTTCTGTCCGGTTGCGCGAGCGAAAGCGCTCCCGCCAGCCATATTGACAAACAACCCTTCGGCACCGGGCCAAACGGCGAAGCGGTGGATATTTACACCCTGCGCAATAGCAAAGGGGCCGAAGCCCGGATCATGACTTACGGCGGCATTGTGGTTTCCTTGAAGATGCCCGACAGGAATGGTCATTTCGACGACGTGGTGCTGGGCTATGACAATCTGCAATCGTATCTCGACAAGAGTCCCTATTTCGGCGCGCTGATCGGGCGTTACGGCAACCGCATCGGCGGGGCAAAATTCACGCTGGACGGCGCCATTTACACACTGGCGACCAACGACGGCCCCAATATGCTGCATGGCGGGCTCAAGGGTTTTGACAAGCGGGTCTGGGCCGCGCGCGCGCAGGAAAGCTCGCACGGCCCGCAACTGGTCCTCAACTACCTGAGCAAGGATGGCGAGGAGGGCTTTCCCGGCAACCTGAATGTCACCGCCACCTACACGCTGATGAATGACAACTCTCTCCGCCTGGAATTCCGCGCTACCACTGACAAGGACACCGTCCTAAACTTGACGCACCATTCGTATTTCAATCTGGCCGGGAAGGGCGACATTCTGGGCCATGTCGTGATGATTCCCGCCGATCGGTTCACCCCGGTGGACGCAACCCTGATTCCAACTGGAGAATTACGCCCGGTTGAGAACACGCCGTTCGATTTTCGGACCCCGACGGCCATCGGCGCTCGCATTGGGCAGGGCGACGAGCAGCTCAAATTCGGCAAAGGCTACGATCACAACTGGATTGTCAACAAGACCCCTGGTAAACTGGCCCTGATGGCGCGCGTAACCGAGCCGGCAACGGGCCGCCTCATGGAAGTCTGGTCCACCGAACCCGGCTTGCAGTTTTATTCGGGCAACTTTCTGGACGGTACGATTACGGGCAAGGGCGGTTGGGTGTACGCGAACCGTAACGCCTTTTGCATGGAACCGCAGCACTTCCCCGATTCCCCCAACAAACCGGATTTTCCCACCGTGGAACTCAAGCCGGGGGAAGTCTTTAAAAACATCATCCTCTACCGTTTTTCAGCCCAATAACGTTCTAGCATGAACACTTCATTACCGGCGACCCCCGGTGCGACACTCACGGCTCCTGACTGGCTGGCCATTGCGCTTTACTTCGGCATTCTTCTGTGCGTGGCGTGGTGGGTCGTCAAAAGAGGCAAGGACAACGCCACCGATTACTTCCTGGCCGGGCGCAATTTGAGCTGGTGGATCATCGGCGCATCCATTTTCGCCTCGAACATCGGTTCCGAGCACATTGTCGGCCTGGCTGGTTCCGGCGCCAAGGACGGCGTCGCCCTGGCGCACTACG
>JBKQUS010000147.1:0-26452 GCA_052325505.1 Limisphaerales bacterium | reverse complement strand
TTTGGGTTTGGTTCAGGGTTTCAGTTTTTCATCATGGCCATATTTAGGCAATACTCAGGATACGACAATATCATAGATATTGTTTGAAACAACAATTATTTTAAACTAATTTTGTAATCGGGCGGGCGCCGGGGGTGGAAGCGGTGGGGAAAGAGGGCCTAATTACGGCGAATTCACCATAATTAGAAGCCAGGTCGGTTTGACGCTTTTATCCCTTGTAAATATCGTGTGTGCCAATATCTACGGTCACAACACAGTCACGTTCGACGTAAAACACGGCCCGCAAATCGCCTTCAATATCCACCGCATAGATCGTGCGGCCGTAATGCGCGGAAAGCCGATGAATCTTGTGCGGACGGAGACGCGGGTCGAAGGGGTTTTGCTTAAAAATCTTCCAAGCGCGCCGGGTTGACTCCTTTTGGCTGGGACTCAGGTCGTAAAAACTCTCCCAGAAGTTCTCAGTTGGCTTGAACCGATAATTCATTTCGCCCGCCGGCGTGAGGGTGGCGGGGTATCGTTCAATACGGCGTCCATGTCAGCAAACCGTCCCGCTTCTGCGTCGGCCATGCCGCGCTTGAACGAATCGGGGATCCACGAATCATCCGATTCGACAACAAACTTGGCGACTTCCGCCCGTTGCTTGGGTGGCAACGCTTTGAATTGCTTGATGACGGTCTGTGCTGTCATGGCTCAAATTAACCATCAACGCATTAATTTGGCAAGCGTCACTCGCGGGTTGGCGAGTATTTGCTGGTGGACAGAGGGGGTGGGGAGCGGCATTATCTTGACATGGCGACTGCCGGGAATCGAATAATTGGACAGCCACAGGTTTTCATGAGGCCGAGGCAGCAAAATGTTGACATGCAAGGCACCGCCCCTTTTCCCAGAAGTTTTCCCGGGGAAGTTGGTAACGGCAGACTTGCATCAAATCCCCACAGCTGTAATTATTCCAAAGCGTTATGATTCGGTCGAAGTTGGAATTAGGAAAACGGTATAGCCGGGCGAAAATCAGCAAACTGCTCGGCGGCGGCGAACATGTCAATTTTTTGCCGTCTAAAGAAGGCAAAATAATCGCTGGTTGTTTCAAGCCCAAAAAGAATCGTCGGGCACCCATCGAAGTGGATGTTGGCGACCGTGTCGAAGTCCTCAAGCGGGCAAGGAAACTCGGAAAAACAAAGGGAATAATCCCTGTATTTCTAATGATACGGAGCGGCCAATGGGAATACGTCGGCAACTATCGTTGCGTCTCGTTTTCCGAAAAGAAAGCTGACATTGAAGCCTATCCCGATCGACGCAAGGGCGCGGTCGGCGTATTATATTTTGAGGAAGTAACAAATACGCCAAAAAGTCTTCCTCCGGCCATTGAGTTATTCGAGATTCAAGCCAAAGAGGGAAGAAAGCGACTTGTTTCCCATCTAAAAAGGGAACGAAATCCTGGGTTAATTACTGCGAAACGGAACGAAGTGCGGGTCAATAAGGGATGCCTGATCTGTGAAGCCTGTGGCCAGAGCGAAAAGAAGCTGCCCAAAGATATCGCAGAAGCCTGTTTTGAAGTCCATCACAAAACTCCGCTTTCCAAATTGAAAGCGCAGACCGTGACCAAATTGGTGGACTTAAGCCTGTTGTGCGCAAATTGCCACCGTATGACGCACCGTGGCAAGCCGATGTTAACGCTCCAGGCGTTGAGAAACCTACTAGTTTAGCCGCGAAGAATTGTGTCTCACGCCGGTTGAAGTGGAGCGTGCGCGTTTTTGGTGGCGGTGGAGGGGCGGGGGTGGCAGGATTTCGGGCGGCTTGAGCCAGCCTCTCCATAGTTTTGAGGGTAGCTTGTTGCATCCGGATTTCGGAAACGAGCCGGTCGGGGGGACGATTTTGATTGGGGCCAGGCGGATGCTGTTTCAATCGGAGTCGGCTTCCATGGAAATTCCATTGGAGAAGCTGAAAGTGGAGTTTGAGGAGGATGGCCGGGGAATATTCTTCAGTGACGCGGCAAGGCCGGGAGCAAGCATCTTCACCCTGGATCAAGCCATTCTGCGGCATCCGGCGATCAAGTCGAATCGAGATGTGGCGGCCGTACTGGGACAGCGCGAAGTGGGCCGGGCGTTTCGGCTGACGCTCTATTTCGCCGTGGCTTGCGTGGTGGCGACCTGGCTCGGTTCGCTGGCGGTGAGCGCGATGGTGGGGGCGATTGTGGCGCGGGTTCCGATGACATGGGAGGAACGAATCGGGGAGGGGGAGATGGAGCAATTGCGGAGCAGCGGCCACCTCATGGAGGATTCGAACAATATTGCGCAATTGACGGCATTGGCCGCGCCGCTGATCCACGTGCTGCCCGCGGACCGGCGCAATGTGAAGTTCCACATTGTGACAGACCCGATGCCGAACGCGTTTGCG
Source organism: Limisphaerales bacterium (assembly GCA_052325505.1). Lineage (GTDB taxonomy): Bacteria > Verrucomicrobiota > Verrucomicrobiia > Limisphaerales > Palsa-1400 > DASRLE01. Next base: position 24,058 of record JBKQUS010000147.1, on the reverse strand, counting down.
CTGCCGGGCGGGAACGTCGTTGTCAATACGGGATTGCTGAAGCTGGCTGATCAACCGGAGGAGCTTCTGGGAGTGCTGGCGCATGAATTGGGCCATTTCACCAAGCGGCACGCCATCAGGCGCATAGTCGCCGCGGCCGGGCCTCTGGTGATATTCGGGGTGTTCCTGCACAGCGGCAGCGGGGCAGGGAACCTCTTGGGGACGGGGGCGGGGCTGATGATTTTCGAGGGGTTCTCGCAGGAGTACGAAACCGAGGCGGATGTGACGGGCTGGAGTTATCTGGTGGCGGCAAACATCGATCCGCGCGGCATGATCCGGGCGTTGCAGAAGCTGGAGGCGTCGGAAGGGGTAGGGGTAGCGGCGCTGCACAAGGTCGTGCCGCAGGCGTTTCAAAGCCATCCGGCGACGGAAGAACGCATTGCGCGATTGGAAGGGAAATGGAAGAAACTGGCCCGCAAAACCGGTTTTTTGGAATTGCAGCCGGTGACTTGGAACCTGGCGGCGTCCGGGCCGTGAGGCGGACGGTCAGGAACATGGCTGGCCCATGAAGGGCAGAAACCTCCTCTCCCCAACCCCTCTCCTCCACAAGTGTGTGGAAGGTGGGAGAACACGCAGGAGATTTCCCTTCATGAGCCAGCCGTGGGTCAGGAATTGTACCAGCCGAGCTGTTGTTTGCTGGAGTTGTAGAAGAGTCCGAGGATGCGCATGGTAACGGTCAGGAGATAGACACTGAGGAAGGCCAGCACCATCTGGACGGCGGCGGCCACCATGAACGTATGCACGTCATGGGTGCGGAGCGAAACGGTGGTGGCAACGCCCGATGCCAAGGCGCCGAACCGGCGGATGCCGAAGACGAGCAGGACAAGAAGGACCGTGACCGAATATTTCTTGGGAACTTTCACGATGGCCGGGATGACAATAAGAGGGTTGGCGGCCAGGACGGTGTCTTTCATGGCCACGGCCAGCAGCGCCATGGGAAAATAAATTCCACCCAGAACGACACTGGCCAGGATGGCCTCCGGGGGCACGGCCACTTCGTTGTATTTGGCAATTTCAAGCGCAAGCGTGAGCCAGAACGAGGCCAGGACGGTGCCGGCTAGTTGCACCGCACCGCCGACGAGGCTGCTGGGGTCGGGAAAATCCAGGGTCTGCTTTTCATCGGAGGTTGTGCTGAGGATGATGTTCTGCATGAAGAGAAAGAGGAAGCCGTAGAACACGACTTTGATGATGAGGGCGAAGAATCCCAGGCTGATGAAATTGAGCGCGGCGAAGGCAATCGTGGCACAAACCAGAATGACGATGCCCGCGCCCTTGAACGGATAGCTGAACGCTCCGGGCAAGATGCTGTAAAAGCTCTTGGCCGGCGGCAGGCGAAATTGGAATGGCACAACTTCCACCCCGCACGAACGGCATTGGCGCGAGGCCTGGTTGGCGACCTGGGTGAGGTTGATGCAGAGGTCGCAAAACGCGCGTTTGCACTTGGGGCACACATGACGAGCCGGGGAGGCCGGATGATACTTGCAATATCGCGGCCCCGCCAGAATCTCCGTTGCGCCTTCCGCAACTGATGGCGACGCGAGGGAAGGCGCGGCTGGCACGGCTGACGTGACGGGGCGGGCTTGGACGCGTCTTGGCCCCGGGGGAGAGCGGAGGATGTCGGACACTTTGACCGTGGGGCGCGAGGCGTTGTTCGCGGGCAGGGCGGCGGCGCTTTTGTCCGAGTAGAAAATCATCTCGACGCCGCCGAGGCGCACGGCCTGGCCGTGGTGGAGTTGCTGCTCGCGAATTTGAGAGCCGGCGACAAAGGTGCCGTTGGTGGAACCAGTATCCCGCAGGACAGCCAGATTATTGTCCACCACAATCTGGCAATGGGAACCGGACACGCTCGGATCGTTGATTTTGAAATCGTTGGAATCGGCGCGACCCAGGGAATTCGCGCCGGGCTTGAGATTGATTTCCCAAGCTTGCGCCGTGCCGGGGTTGACCACCAGTAGGCTCATAGTCGCAAATTTCTGGCTAGATTAGGCAGGATAATACAGAACCGGGCGAGGCTTGTCACTAAAATAATGCAAATTGTAACTGCGCGGACTGAAGTTTTTTGGGGGTGAAAGATTAAGATTAGGATTAGGATTAAGATCTCAGAGAACCAGGGTGGGGCAGGGGACGGTTTGGGAGGTGTGTTGCACGCTTACATGGGTCGCGCCGATGCGCTGGAGACAGTTGCGAACCGCCACGCAGGCCAATTCCGGTTTGTTGCATTCCCGGCTGATGTGGCCGAGGTAAAGTTGCCGCAACCCGGCCGACATGATTTGCTCGAGCAGGGCGGCGGCGTCATCGTTGGAAAGATGGCCGTGCCGGCCCATGATGCGCTGCTTCAAACTCCAGGGGCGTCGCGGGTTTTCCTGCAACATCTTCAAATCATGGTTGGTTTCCAGCAGAAGGACGTTGGCCGACCGGATGCGCTCGATCACCAGTTTCGTCACATGGCCGAGGTCGGTGAGAAAGCCGATGTTGCCCGCGCAGGTGCGCAGCAAATAACCGACCGGGTCGCAAGCGTCGTGCGGAATCGGGAAGGTGTCGATGTTGACGTCGCCAATCGTAAAGGAATCGCCGGTGACGAAGAGGCGGGCGTCGATGCGGATGTGCAATTGATCCTCGATGGCTTCGCGGGTCAGGCGGTTGCAATAAACGGGCAGTTGCAAATCCGCGGCCAGGGTGCTGAGGGCCGAGATGTGGTCTGAATGTTCATGCGTGATGAGGATGCCGTGGACGCTTTCCGGGACGCGGGCAATGGTGGAGAGACGCTTGCGGATCTGGCGTCCGCTGAAGCCGGCGTCGATCAAAAGGCGTGTCTCCGGCGTTTCCAAATACGCGCAGTTGCCTCCCGAACCACTGCCCAAAATCGTCAGTTGCACCGCCACGCTTCGACCTTAGAAGGGTTGGCGATGGCGGGCAATCCTTTTCTGATTTTTTGAATTCGCTCTTGAGCTAAGGCGATTTGAGGTTAGAATCTCCGCAATGGCTCAAGGACTACATTTGTCACAGCGCATGTCGCTTTCGCAGGTGCTGGCGCCGCAGTTGCAGCAGTCGCTGGCGCTGCTGCAGGCGCCGACGCTGGAGTTGAAGGCGCTGGTCGAGCAGGAATTGCAGCAGAATCCGCTGCTGGAGGAGGTGCCGACGGCCGAAGTGGAGATGAACGAGAAGATCAAGAACGATGAGGCGGACGACGGAGCCATCGCCGCGGCCGACCTGGCCGAACCGCCCCCCGATACGAAATTTGATCCGGCCACGGAGAAGCCGAGCAATTCGCCCGTGGATGATTTTCAGGCGGAGTTTGAGAAGTTGACGCAAATGGACCAGGAATGGCGGGACCATTTTGCGCAGACCAACCTGCCCAATCGGCAGGGACCGGAAGCGGAAGAGCGGCGGCAGTTCATGTTCGATTCCCTGGTGGCCGGCACCTCGCTGCAGGAGCATCTGCTGGAGCAGATGCGTTTTTCAGACATGACCGAGGAAGAGAAGCCGACGGCGGAGATGATCATCGGCAACATCGACGACCACGGGTTTCTCAAGGCCACGGTGGAGGAGCTTGCCTTTTCCACCAGCCAGCCGGCGGAGAAAATCGCGGCGGTGCTGAAAGTGATCCAGACTTTTCATCCGCCCGGGGTGGCGGCACGCGACATGCGCGAATGCCTGCTCCTGCAATTGGAACGGGGAGGACGGGAGAAGACCCTCGAATACCGCATCGTGCGCGACTGCATGGAAGCGCTGAAAAAGCGCAAGATGCCGGAAATGGCCCGCGGCCTGGGGGTCACGGTCGATCAGATCCAGGCTGCGGTGGAGCGCATTACCCATTTGGAGCCGCGCCCGGGCCGCGAATTTCTGCCGGACGACGACCGTTATATTTCCCCGGAGGTTTTCGTGCAGAAGATTGGGGACGATTACGTGGTGACGACTAACAACGAGCAGATTCCCCACCTGCGCATCAGCAACACCTACAAGGACATCATGGCGAAGGCCGACGCCCCGTCCGAGGCGCGGGAATACATCCGGGAAAAAATCCGGGCGGGCAAATTTTTGATCAAGAGTTTGCAGCAACGACAGCAAACGATCCTCAACATTGGCAACGAGATCGTCAAACGGCAGCGCGAGTTCATGGAGAAGGGGGTGGCCTTTCTCAGACCGATGACGATGGTGCAGGTGGCCGAAGTGGTGGGAGTGCATGAGACGACCGTCAGCCGGGCCGTTTCCAACAAATACATCGACACGCCGCAGGGGATTTTCGAGATGAAGTACTTCTTCACCTCGGGCATTCAAACGGACAGCGGCAACGGGGTTTCCAACACCAGCGTGAAAGACATGGTGTCGGAGATGTTCAACAAGGAGAACTCGAGCAAGCCGCTGTCGGACCAGGAGATCGTCAAGATGCTCAAGGACAAGGGCATTGTCATTGCCCGGCGCACGGTGGCGAAGTACCGCGCGGAATTGAACATTCTTCCCTCCAACCTGCGCAAGGTCTATTGACGCCCGGCGGATTCCGCGGGATCTTTTAGGGCCTTCAAAGCTTCTTTTGTCTGAGCCAGGAGTTCGTCCAGTTTCGGTTTCAGTTCGTCCTTATCCGAACGAAGCATCCGGTCAATGAACAGAATGCCGTTGAGATGATCCAGTTCGTGCTGGATGGCGCGGGCCAGCAGGCCGCCGCAACGGAACTCGATCTTCTCCCACTTTTCGTTCATGGCCCGGACGTCCGCCTGGGCGGGGCGGGAGATGTCGGCGAAGATTTCGGGAAAACTCAGGCAGCCTTCCGGACCGGGCACGCTGTCGCCGACGGGCGTGACTTCCGGGTTGATCAGGACCAGGGGCATGGCGGCGTTGACGTCCTCCTCCTTGCCGCCACGCTGCAAAGTCGATGGCCGGTCCGTCACACCGCGCACATCCAGAACTGTCAACTGCAAAGCACGCCCGACCTGCTGCGCGGCCAGGCCCACGCCCTTGGCGGCGGTGACCGTCTCCAGCATGTCGGTGATCAGTTGCGTGATGCCGGCGTCGATCTTCTCCACGCGCGCGCCCTTCTGGCGCAGGACCGGGTGGCCGTATTTGACGATCTCCAGAATCATGCCCGCTGATATGCCACGGCGGGATCGGTCATCATGCCCGCGATTTGTTCGATGGAAGGGCTGTGGCCGGTGCGCACATAATAGCCGCTGGTGGTCACGCCGGTCATGAGGCTCATGCGATTGTCCAGCCCGAGCAATTTGCCCAGGCAGAAGCCGGAATTAAAATGATCTCCCGCGCCGGTCGTGATCAACGGTTTGGCTACATAGGGGCCATCCACCAGATCGGCCTTCCCGGCGCTGACGGCCAGCGCGCAGGCCACCGGATGGATGACGAGTGTGCCGATGTTCAATTTCGCCGCCACTGCCGTGCCCAATTCAGCCAGGCTTTCAGGGTGGTCCGTTTTGGGGCGGAGTCCATAGACCCCGCCGATTTCGTGGGCTTCCTTTTCGTTCAAGCCGAGGATGACGTTGAAATACTTTTCAAACTGTCCGATCAACTCCAAGGCATGCAGGATGTCCTGGCGGGTCCTTTTTTCCGGGTCGGCCAGGTCGAAAAACAAAACGCGGCGGCGGCCTTTCATGGCGGGGCAGACTTCGCGCAACAGGGCCGCCCACAAATCGCTCATGTAAGGCAGCATCGTCCAATTGACGAAACCGATGAGATCATCGCCGCCAAACTTGGCGGCGAACTTATCCCGGCCGAAGCGGGATTTGATGTTTTCCCAGGTCATTTGCTTGAGCGAGGAGTGTTTGCCGATCATGACTTTGCCATCCTCGAATTCCAGCGCGTCGGTCGTGCCCGGATCAGCGATGCTATGCACCTCGGCGCGTTTGGCAAAATCCTGGAAGACGGGGTGAAGATTGGGGTAACCCAGCAGGCCCAGATACGTCACCTTCAGTCCGAGACTGGCCAGGGCGTTGGCCATGATGGGGCCGTTGCCGCCCAATTTGATCATCTGGCTGACCAATTCGATGTTGGTGCTTTTGCCGGCGGCGGCGGCGAGGCGCTTCGCCAGGTTGGCGATGGTGGGAAGGCGCGAATAGACTTCCGCGCTTTCACGCTTATCGACGACGTGCAAAATCTCGTCCACAAAGCCGTCCAAGCCGACGAATGCGCTCAAGGCGGAAACCCGGCCGACATTGGCCAGCAGGGAAGACGCGCTCTGGGCGCGAAGTTCAGATATGTTCATAGCGATTTCCAGGGGATGTTAACACCGTCAAATTGACTCTGGCGGAACGCCGGCGACATTCAGGATGCGCTCCAGGTCCGCATCACTGAAGAATTGAATCTCGATGGCGCCCTTGCCCTTTTGATAGCGCAACGTGACTTTGGTTCCAAAGCGTTCCTGCAGTTTGTCGCGCAGGCTGGTGAGATGCGCATCCTGGGTGAGCGGAGCGCCCGGAGTTTTTTTGGCGGTTTTGCCGCCGGCCTTGCTTTGCAGGAAGGAAACCAGTTCCTCCGTCTGCCGCACGTTGAGGGATTTTTTTAAAACGCGCTCCGCCGCGAGCTTTTGCTCCTCGGCAGTGGCCAAGCCGAGGAGAGCCTTGGCATGGCCGACCGAGAGCCGGCCTTCGCGCACGCGGGCCTGCAACTCCAGCGGGAGCTTGAGGAGACGAAGGGCATTGGCCACGACGACGCGGCTGCGGCCAACCTTGGCGGCGGCTTCCTCCTGGGTCAGTTGGAATTGGCCGATCAATTGCGAGTAACCCTGGGCCTCTTCAATGGCGTTCAGATTCTCGCGTTGCAGGTTTTCGATGAGGGCCAGTTCCAAAACCGCGCGGTCATCCGCCTGCCGCACGATGACGGGCACCTCGGCGAGGCCGAGCATTTGGGCGGCGCGCCAGCGTCGTTCCCCGGCGATCAATTCAAAATTGCCGCCCACGGCCCGCACGATCAAGGGCTGGACGATGCCTTGTTCCCGGATGGAATCGGCCAGTTCCAGCAGGGATTCGGGCGCAAAATCCTTGCGCGGTTGGAAGGCGCAGGGACGGACCCTTGCGACCGGCACGCGCTGCACGCGTTCGTGAGCATCGCTCGCGGCGGCAGGAGCGGAGACTTGCAGAGCATTCTCACCCGGCTTGGAGGCGGTGCCAACACCACCCATTAACGCGCCCAGTCCCCGCCCTAATACAGGTTTTGCCATGCCGGAAAAGTTAAGGGCAAAAGGACAAAGGGAAAAGGCTTTTCTTCGTGTTCCGGCATGGCGGAAGATCCGATCTTATCAACGTTGATTGGCCCGGACAGGTGAATATTTGCGAGTTGACGACTAAGCGACTTGTGTTAAACTAGTCTTAGACTAGTCTGAACTATATGTCCATAACTGCGCAAAACATCAACCGGGCGCGTGCCTCCGTGGGCGCTTTCCACGCCAAAACGCACTTTTCCCAGCTTCTTGAGCGCGTCTCCAAGGGCGAAGAAATCACCATCACCAAGCACGACCGGCCCGTGGCCCGGCTGGTTCCTGCCGACCGGCCCTCCAGGGAGCATGTCGCGGCTATCTTTCAACGCATGGATGCCTTGCGTCAGAGCCTTGTGCGGGGCAAGTGCAAGGATAAGACAAGCCTTAAAGATCTGATTAATGCGGGGAGGCGTTTTTAATGTCCTATGTAATTGACCCGTCTGTGGCGCTTGCATGGCTTCTGCCTGATGAAACCAACGCTCTGGCCGATAGAATCCGTCAAGCAATTGAAGCGGGCGCCGAAGCGTGGTTGCCAGCTCATTGGTGGCTTGAGATTGGCAACGGTCTCTTGATGGCTGAACGGCGCGGGCGAATCGCGCCCGAGCAAGTTGCTCAAGCTCTAAATTTGGTGGAGTCCCTACCTCTTGAAGAGGATGAAGCCACCGCTGAGCAAATACCGACGAGAACCATGGCTCTGGCACGCAAACATGGATTGACACTGTACGACGCGGCCTATTTGGAACTTGCCCAGCGCCGCGGAGCAATCCTGGCGACGTTTGATGCCCAACTCATTAAAGCGGCCGCAAAAGAACATGTCTCCACCCAGCAGGAAATGAAATAATCGGTTGCCCGGTGTTCAAACAAATCCCCCAATAGGGTGAACTGCGCATCGGACATAATGCCAGCATCAACCCAAGGCCATGGCGGCGGTGGAGATTTCGAGCAGTTCCTTGGTGATGTTGGCCTGGCGCAGCTTGTTGTACTCGAGCGTCAGGTCTTTGATGAATTGCTGGGCGTTGTCGGTTGCGTTTTTCATCGCCACCATGCGCGCGCTGTGTTCGCTGGCCTTGCATTCCAAAAGAATCTGGTAAATCTCAAAATTCAAACTGTGCGGCAATAATGCTCCCAAAACCTGGTCCTGGTCCGGCTCGAAAAGAAACTCCCCCGGAGTACTTTGCGGGGCGGGATGGCCGGCGTCCTGGCCGATGCCAGCCCTGACGTGCTTGATTTCACTGATGGGCAGGAGCTGCCGGATCTCGGGCTTTTGCACCAGGGTCGAGACGAAGTTGGTGAACAGAATATCGATCTGGTCCATTTCGCCTTTGATGTAAATATCGCGGGCAAATTTGGAGATGGCCCGCGCTTCGGCAAAGGCCGGGGCGTCTTTGTAGGTAAATTCAGCGATGAGCTTGCGCTTGGTGCGAGCGATGAATTGTGACGCCTTGCGACCCGCCGTGATGAAGGCCGTGTCCATGGGCAGCTTGGCCGCTTCGCGCATCAGGCTGCTGTTGAGGCCGCCGCAGAGGCCCTTGTCGGTGCTGACGACAATGACGCAGCGGTTTCGGATATCGCGCTTTTCCAGGAGGGGATGGGTGAAGTCTTTGCTGCTGGAAACGAGCGCGGACAGGACTTCGTTCATCAGGCTGGCGTAAGGGCGCCCGGCCAGGGCGGCCATCTGCGCCTTGCGCATTTTGGACGCGGCCACCATCTGCATCGCCTTGGTGATTTGGGCGGTGTTCTTGACCGACTTGATGCGCCGGCGAATGTCGCGTGTGCTGGGCATGAGCGCTATTTATATGTTTGCTTGAACTCGGCCACGGCAGCTTTGAGATCGGCGATCAACGGGTCGCTCAGGGCTTTTTCGTTGCGGATTTTCTCCATCAGCGCGCTCTTGCGGCTGGCCAGATAATCCGAGAGCTTGAATTGGAAGTCCTTGATCTTATCGACGGCGACATCGTCCATGAAGCCATTCTGCACGGTCCAGAGGGACGCCACCTGCACCTCCACCGGCATGGGATTGTACTGGGGCTGCTTGAAAACTTCGACGATGCGCTTGCCGCGTTCCAGTTGGGCCTGGGTCTTGGCGTCGAGGTCGGAACCGAATTGGGCAAAGGCGGCCAGCTCGCGGAATTGGGCCAGGTCCAGCTTGACGCGGCCGGCGACTTGTTTCATGGCCTTGATTTGGGCGGCGGAACCGACGCGGGAGACGGAAAGGCCGACGGAGATGGCTGGACGGATGCCCTGGTAAAACAAATCCGTTTCGAGATAGATTTGGCCGTCGGTGATGGAAATGACGTTGGTGGGGATGTAAGCGGAGACGTCGCCCGCCTGGGTCTCGATGATGGGCAGGCCGGTGAGGGAACCGTTGCCATATTTTTCGCTGACGCGCGCGGAACGTTCGAGCAAACGGCTGTGCAAATAGAAAACGTCACCGGGATAGGCTTCGCGGCCGGAGGGACGCTTCAAGACCAGGGAAACCTGCCGGTAAGCGACGGCGTGCTTGGAGAGGTCGTCGTAGATGATCAGGGCGTCCATGGCGTTGTCCATGAACCACTCGCCCATGGCGCAACCGGCGAAGGGCGCCAGGTATTGATTGGTGGCGGAATCCGAGGCGCTGGCATCGACGATGATGGTGTAGGGCATGGCACCGGCCTCTTCCAAAACGGCCACGACGCGGGCGACGTTGGATTGCTTTTGGCCAATGGCAACGTAGATGCAATAAAGCGGGCGATAGGCGGTGTTTTTGGCCGCCTCGGCGGCCTTATTCAGGCGCGCCTGGCTGATGATGGTGTCGATGCCGATGGTGGTCTTTCCGGTGGAACGGTCGCCGATGATCAACTCACGCTGGCCGCGCCCGATGGGAATCATGGCATCGACGGCCATGATGCCGGTCTGGACGGGCTGGCTGACGGATTGACGCCTGATGATGCCCGGCGCGATTTTTTCGACGGGATAAAAGGTATCGGTGTTGATGGGGCCTTTGCCGTCGAGCGGCTGACCGAGGGCGTTGACGACGCGGCCCAAAAGGGCCTTGCCGACGGGCACCTGGAGCAGCTTGCCGGTCGTGCGGACTTGCTGGCCTTCGGATATTCCGGTGTAATCGCCCAAAATGATCGCGCCGACGTCCGTTTCCTCGAGGTTCAAGGCCAGGCCGATGACGCCGTTGCCGAAGTCAAGCATCTCGTTGAGCATGGCGTCGGAGAGGCCCTCGATCTTGGCGACGCCGTCGCCGATCTCGCGGACGGTGCCGATGTTTTGTTTGGTGACAGCGGTTTTAATGCCGGCAATTTGGGCTTCAATATCTTGCAACAATGTACTCATGTGATTAGGGAGTCTTCAAAAACGTTCCTGCAAAGCGGCGAGGCGGCCCTGCACGCTGCCTTCATAAACATCGCCGCCGACCTGGACGCGTACGCCGCCGAGCAGGGCCGGGTTTACCACAAAATTGAAACTCAGGCCGGCGCCGTATTTCCGGCTCAAGTCGGCCTGCAACTGGGATTGGAATGGGGAGGCGAGAGGCGCGGCGCTTTCTACCCGGGCGGTGCGGCGGGCCGTTTCCAGCCTGACCAGGCGAACAAATTGGGTGAAGACAGCCAGGTAGCCGCGAGGCTTGTCCTGGCTGACGGCTTGCACCGCCTGCCGGACGCGATTGTCGTCCAGCACGGCATTGGCCATACAGGCGCGGAACAACTGTCGTGCATCGCGTCGGGCTTGTTTGGTGATTCTCATCCGGGGCGGTGATGGGAGGCATTAAGCAGCCAGTTGGCGGCGGGTTTCCTCAGCCAACCGCTGCTGGTCCTCAGGGGAGAGCACCCTGCCGATGACCTGATTGGCCGTTTGGACAACGAGCGTGCCGACTTCGCGGCGCAACTCCGTCAACATGCGGCTGCGTTCGATGGCGGTGGCCTCGCGCGCCTTGGCGATGATCTGCTCGGCCTGGGCGATGGCCTTTTGCGTTTCCTGTTCCTGCACGCGCGCGGCGGCGGCCCGGGCTTCCTCGATCAACTTTGTGGCCTGAAGATTGGCCTTGTCCAGGGCCTCCTGGCGCATGGCCTCGGTGCGGGCCAGTTCCTGCTTGATTTTTTCGGCGTTCTCCAAGCCTTCGGCGATGCGCTGGCGGCGGTCGGCCAGGACGTCAAGGATGGGTTTGTAGGCAAACCTGTAGAGGCAGAAGGCCACAATGCAAAAGCTGATGACTTGGGCGATGAAATGCGGCCAGTCCAGGCCGAAGGTCCGGGCAGTGTCCCTGGCGTTATCAGCCAGATTGCTGCCGATGCTGGCGAGAAGAATCATGTGTGTCATAAATCGTGGGAAAGGCTGGCGCGGAGCACCGGCTCCGCGCCATTTCAATGTTTAGTGTCCCCCAAGGAAGAGGGCGTAGAAGACAATGGCTTCCGCGAAAGCCATGCCAATCAAACCGATCGTCATGATTTTGCCGAAGGCGCCGGGGTTGCGCCCGACCGCTTCGGAAGCTTTCATGCCGACCAGACCCACGCCAACCGCCGAACCCAAGCCGGCCAAGCCGACCTGGATGCTGCCACCCATTTCCGCCAATATTGGCATTGCCATAATGACCTTTCTTTACTTGTTTCTGTTGTGTCCGGCGGCCCCCGCAATTGAATACGGTCCGACCGCCGAAATCAAAATTCCTAGTGCCGCTCTTTCGCGTGCGCGTCGTCGTCGTGCTGGCAAATGACGGCGGTAAAACCGGCGGTCAACAGCATAAAGACGATGGCTTGCACAAAACCGACCAACAGTTCCATGAAATAAAATGGAATCGGGATGATGACGCTGCACAAGGCCTTGGCCCAGGCCGGGTGCCGGATCAAGTGCGACATGGCCTCCATCAGGTTCTCGCCGGCGAACATATTGCCGAAAAGACGGAAACTGAGGGAGATGGGGCGGAACGCGATGGACACGACCTCGATCACGCCGACGGCAAAGAAGACGACGATCATGGCGTATTTCATCACCCCATGGTTATCGCCCTGGGGGCCAAAGATGTGAAGCAGAAAACCCCAGACGCCATTGGATTGCAGCGCCCAGACCAGCCACATAACCATGAAAATGCACGCCATGGCGAAAGTCATATTCAGATCGGCGTTGCCGCCGCGAAGCAGGGGCTGGGTCACTTCGAAACCGTGCTCGGTCTGCACGCCCCAGCCGATGGTGCCCACGCCGGGCACGAGTCCGAACCAATTGGTGACGCAAATGAAAATGAAGATCGTGGCGAAGAACCAAAAAGTCTTCTGAATCAGGCCAGTCCCGACTATCTCCTCCAAGAAATCGTGGAGGCTTTCCACCAAAAACTCCCAAGAATTCTGCGCGCCATCCGGGATATCCTTCATTTTGCGGGTGGCATGGCGGGCGAAGGCGATGATGCCCAGAGCGACGATCCAGGTGACGAGCATGGAGTTGGTCACAGGGAATGCGCCAATGTGAAAGACGTTCGTAGCGTTTGGGGGCAGGCCGGCAGATTCCGGTTCGGGCGCCGGTTGCGCCAAGGCGGGGGCGTTTGGAGCGGCGGGGCTTGCCGGTTGGGCTTGCAGCCCGGCCAACGACAATCCAGCCAAAACGATCAACAAAACTGTAATTTTTATCAGCCGCACTGGTTTAACCATTGCATCAAGGGAACACCTTGTTCCGTCGGTTTTTCAATTGTTGCATTCGACGAAACGGATGTGAAGCTGCCTCACAGGACGGCATTTCACAAGTGTTTTTTTGGGAAATTAACCACGGACGGACACATCCCCTGGAGGGAGTGCGCGCAAGTTAACATTTTGCCATCAATTCCCGGTATTGCGTCAAAAGGTCATCCAGACCGATGGCGGCGAGATATTTCTCTGACTGGGCGAAATAATGCATGGCCGCGGCCTTGTTGCCCAACGCCGCATTGCTGACCGCGAGACAGCCTTGCGCAGTTCGAATGGAGCCTTCGAAAATGTACGGCCGCGGCAATGCGCGCTTTTCGAAACCGGCCAGCGCTTCGCGCATTTCCTTGTCCATCGTCTTATAATCTTTTTCCCGAAATGCGATCGCGCCGCGAAGGACATACAGGTGAAGGCGCGCCAGTTCGGAAAGTTGCGCGGTTTCCGCTTGGGCAAGCAATTGGCGCGCTTCCTCGGGTCGATTGAAGCGCCGGACGAGATAGATTCCCAAGTCGATGCAGGCCGTTGACTTGTCGGTTGCTTCCTGGAGTGCCTCGCGATGGCATTCAAGCGCTCTGTCATATTGTTTCGCCACCGTGTAGATGTTTGCGAGCAATCCAAAGTAAAGTCCTTTGGGCATGTCTGCCTTTTCCGCACCATCGCGGAAACCGGCCACGGCTTCATCGACTTTGCCGAGTCCGGCGAGCGCCAAAGCCCGATAACGAACCATGCTCGTATCGCCAATTCCGACGTTTGTGGAACGCTGCGAATCCTGGAGCTTGTCCAGGCAGTCAAGAACTTCGTCCCACCGCTGCCAGATTCTGGCCGTGTGCAGCTTCTTGAAGAGACGCTTTGTCCTGCGAAACCAAACGTGCAAGACCGGATACAGCAAGAATAAAGCTGCGAGTATGATACCCGAGACAATGATTCCCGAGAGTTGCCGATGATCAATCGACCACGCCAGCAAGGCACCCATCGCGAGGATGGGGGCAATTTCATCGCGGAGGGATTTCAAGTATCTATTCCAAAATCCCGGTGCTGTTCCTTGCAGAAATGCCAGTTCTTCTTTTGGTGTGAAGCCCGGACGATTTTGGGATTTTGAAGAGGCTCGGATGTCTTGTTTAACAAAATCGTGACTTTCCGATGTGTGCTGGTGGAGATCAGACCAGCCACGCGCTTCAAGCTCTTTTCGAGCATCCGCAGCAGTTTCAGCCGTGACACGTTCAACTCCCTCCTGACCTGTGGCTGTTTTGCCGCTCCAAAGAAAAGTTGGCATGGCGAAATGGTGGTAACAGGCGGCCTGCTGCTGTCAAGCCAAACCAGAATCCGCTCAATCCTCCACCGGCACGACGAGGCTTTCCATGATGTAATCCTTGCGCTCGGGGGTGTTCTTGCCCATGTAAAATCCCAGAATCCCGGCCGCGTCCGGTTTCGGGGCGTATTCCACCTGGCTCAGACGCATCTGCGGGCCGATAAATTGTTTGAATTCGTTGGGTGAAATTTCGCCCAGGCCCTTGAAACGCGTGATTTCGCAGGTCTTGCCGAGTTTGGCCGCGGCCGCGTCCCGCTCCGCCTCACTGTAACAATAAATGGTCTCCTCCTTGTTGCGCGTCCGAAACAGCGGCGTCTCCAAAATGTAGAGATGCCCGTCATGCACCAAATGATCGAAGAACCGGAAAAAATACGTTATGAGGAGATTGCGAATGTGCAGGCCGTCAACGTCGGCGTCGGTGGCCAGGATGACTTTCTCATAACGCAGATTTTCCAGGTTGTCCTCGATGTCGAGGCTGCGCATGAGATTGTACATTTCATCGTTCTTATAGACGATGTCGCGCTGGAGGTCCCAGACATTGAGCGGCTTGCCTTTGAGGACGAAGATGGCCTGGGTATTGACATCGCGGCAACTGACAATCGAACCGGCCGCCGACTGCCCCTCGGTGAGGAAAATCATGGAGCCTTTGCCCCGGCCCTTGGCCTTGTCAAAATGAAGTTTGCAGTCCTTGAGTTGCGGAATGCGGATGGTGATGGCCTTGGCCCGCTCCCGGGCGAGCTTTTTGACTTCCTGCAATTCCTTGCGCAATTGCTGGGTGTCCTGGACTTTGGCGATGATCTTGTCGGCCACCTCCTTGTTGCGGTTGAAAAAATGCAGCAGCTCCTCGCGCACGGTGTTGACCAATTCGCCGCGGATTTCGGTGTTGCCCAGCTTGTTCTTGGTCTGGGACTCGAAGATGGGGTCCTTGAGGCGGAGCGAGACCGCGCCGATCATGCATTCGCGCACGTCGTCGCCTTCAAACTTGGCCCGGGCAAATTCGTTGACGGCCTTGAGCAGCCCTTCGCGAAAGGCGCTCAGATGCGTCCCGCCGTCGGTGGTGTACTGTCCGTTGACAAAGGAGAAAAAAGTTTCCCCGTAGCGGCTGTTGGTGTGGGTGAAACAAAACTCCAGCGTTCTGCTCGAATAGTGCAGCGGGCTGTAAATCGGTTCAGAATTGTCCGTGCGCAAATCTTCCAGGACGAGGTCGAGCAGGCCGTTGCGCGAGACAAAAGTTTGCCCGTTGTAGGTGAGTTTCAGCCCGGCGTTGAGGTAGCTGTAATGGCGCAGCCGCCACTCCACCAATTCGGGCCGGTAGGCGCTGTTCTTGAAGATGGCGGGATCAGGCACAAAGCGGACGAAAGTGCCGTCCGGCTCGCCGGGGGCCTTGCCGCTTTTCTCGCCCTTTAACTTGCCCAATTTAAAACCGGCTTCGACAAATTCGCCCTCCCGGTAGCTCCGCACCAGGAATTCCCTGGAAAGGGCGTTGACGGCCTTGGTGCCGACGCCATTGAGGCCGACGCTGAATTGGAAAACGTCATCGTTGTACTTGGCCCCGGTGTTGATTTTTGACACGCAATCCACGACCTTCCCCAGGGGGATGCCGCGCCCGAAATCACGCACGGTGACGGCGGTGTCTTCGATGCTGATTTGCACCTCCTTGCCGTAGCCCATGATGAATTCGTCGATGGCATTATCGACGATCTCCTTGAGGAGGATGTAGCAGCCGTCATCGGGATGCGAGCCGTCGCCGATTCTCCCGATATACATGCCGGTGCGCAGACGGATGTGTTCGAGGGAGGAAAGCGTTTTGATTTTGCTTTCGTCGTAAACGTGCTTTTTGCTCTCAGACATAATCGGGAAGTATGAAGGATGAATTAAGAATTAAGAAGTATGAAAACATCGGCACGGCTAGTCCGATTTCTTAATTCCTAACTCCGACTTGTTCCTCTTCCACCCCTTTGAATTCGACGCCGAGTTCCTGGCTTAGCCATTGACTGAAGGCCTGGGCCTTTTCCTCGCTCCAACCCAGGCTGATCAATTCTATGGGCTGGGATGTCGTGCCCGATTCGCCGCGCTTCAAGGACGGAAGATAGGTAAAACGCGTGCCGCTGGGGCCTTTGTTCTGGCGTCGTTGCATGGAAACGCCGGAAATCTCGCGGCGGGCGAGGGTAAGAGGCTTGCGGCGTCCGGCGGTTTGCGGAAGTGTGACAGTCTGGGCGGTTTGGTCGATGCGCAAATCATAAACGCCGGCCCTGTTCCTGAATGCCCACCATAGCGAGACCACGACGCCAGCCGCCAGGACTGCCCCCCAGACCGCCTCCATCACGCGCAACCTCGGCTCAAATCCGCACGCGATCACCACAGGAAAAGCGGCAATAAACGCAGCGGCGGCGCTGCCGTAAAAACCAGCCGCGATCGCCGGTGTTTCCGCCAGCGAAACACAGGTCTGTCCCGGTTGCCTGAGAATCCGCACACCGCCAGCCGGGCGGACGCGGAATTTCTCCCGCAGCCGTGTAATGATGGCGCTCCACAGGAGGCAGGTCACAACGTTCAATGGCAGGGCAAACATAAGGAGCAACAAGTCGCACCCATCGATGCCCGGCTCCAGTACCGCCTCCGCGGGATTCTTCGGGTCATAGTAAACGGTTTGGATGGACCAGCGGGGATGCTCCACGACAGTCGCGCCCCATTCCAAAGTCGCGTTGTGATCGTCATAACGGTAGCGATGGCCGGTGTAATCGACTCTATTGACTGTATAATTGTATTCGATCTCGATCCCGCGGCGGCTCATCTCACCGTGCCCCATTTGGCTCTGAACAATTCTGCATTGGGTGGTGGCAAAGCGCAGGGCCAGTTGTTGGCGCACCGTCGTCTCGATCAAGGCAAAGGTGCCCGCGACGATCAAACCAGTCCAGCAGGTCAGCAGGAGCAGCGGATAAATTAAGCCGGACTTGCGCATGACCGCCATTGTGCAAC
The DNA here is from genome assembly GCA_052325505.1 of Limisphaerales bacterium. Taxonomy (GTDB): domain Bacteria; phylum Verrucomicrobiota; class Verrucomicrobiia; order Limisphaerales; family Palsa-1400; genus DASRLE01. Next base: position 6,885 of record JBKQUS010000147.1, on the reverse strand, counting down.
AGATTCGATTTCTGACAAAGCTGAAAAATCTGGCGGCTTGTCAACCCGGCGGCTTGGGCTTTAAATGGCACGCAATTTATGAAAACGAAGAAGTCCGGATCCAGCAAACATCATTCAAACCCACGCGCCTTTTCCAGCATCGTCCTGGATGGTCCCGAACGGGCCGCCAGCCGCGCCATGCTCTATCCCGTCGGCTTCAAGCGGGAAGATTTCAAGAAGCCGATCATCGGCATCGCCTCCACTTGGAGCATGGTCACGCCGTGCAACGCGCATATCGACCAATTGGCGCGCGAAGCCGAAGCGGGCGCCAATCGTGCCGGCGGCAAGGCCATTATTTTCAACACCATCACCGTTTCGGACGGCATTTCGATGGGGTCGGAGGGGATGAAGTATTCGCTGGTCTCGCGCGAGGTGATCGCCGATTCGATCGAAACAGTGGTGGGCTGCGAAGGGATGGATGGTTTTGTGGCCATTGGCGGCTGCGACAAAAACATGCCTGGTTCGCTCATAGCGATGGCGCGTTTGAACCGGCCGGCGGTGTTTGTCTATGGTGGCACAATCCTGCCCGGATGCATCACCGGAGATCCGCGCAAGCTCGATATCGTGTCGGTTTTTGAGGCGGTGGGGGCGCATGCCGCAGGGAAGATCAACGATGCTCAATTGCAGAAGGTCGAAGCCTGCGCCATTCCGGGACCTGGCTCCTGCGGCGGGATGTACACGGCCAACACCATGGCCAGCGCCATCGAAGCGCTCGGCATGAGCCTGCCCAACAGCTCCGCCCAAAACGCCATTTCCAAGGCGAAGAAGGAGGATTGCCAGCGCGCCGGCGCGGCCGTCATGGCCATGCTCCAAAGCGGCTTGCGTCCGCTCGACATCATGACCCGCCGCGCTTTTGAAAACGCCATTACGGTGGTGATCGCGCTGTGCGGTTCGACAAACGCCGTTTTGCACCTGCTGGCCATCGCCAACGCCGCCGGCGTCAAGCTGGCCCTGGACGACTTCACCAAGATCGGCAAGAACGTGCCCGTGCTGGCTGACTTGAAGCCAAGCGGGAAGCATCTGATGTCGGAACTGGTGGCCATTGGCGGCATTCAACCCATGATGAAGACGCTGCTGGATGCAGGACTGCTCCACGGAGATTGCGTGACTGTCACCGGCAAAACCCTGGCCGAAAACCTGTCCCATGTGCAGCCTTATCCGCGATTCCAGGAAATTATCCGGCCTTTGGATAATCCGATCAAGAAGAGCAGCCACTTGGTTGTGCTTTACGGAAACCTGGCACCAGGCGGGGCCGTGGCCAAGATCACCGGCAAGGAAGGGACGCATTTTGAGGGAACGGCGCGCGTCTATGATTCGGAAGAGCAGGCTTTGCAACGAATCCTCGATGGCACGATCAAAAAGGGCGACGTGGTCGTAATCCGTTACGAAGGGCCGAAGGGCGGACCGGGCATGCGGGAAATGCTGGCGCCGACCAGCGCCATCTCAGGGAAGGGCCTGGGCAAGGAAGTCGCGTTGATCACCGACGGGCGGTTTTCCGGCGGCACACATGGATTTGTGGTTGGGCATATCACGCCGGAGGCGTATGTGGGCGGCCCGCTGGCCCTGGTCAAAAACGGCGACAAGATCGTGATTGATGCGGAACGGAGCCAGATCAACCTGCGAATTTCAGCCCGGGAAATGCAGGTGCGCCGCAAGGCCTGGAAACCGATCAAGCCGCGTTACACGCGGGGCGTCCTGGCCAAGTACGCCGCTGCGGTGACGCAGGCATCCTTCGGGGCGGTAACCGATCAGAATCTTAAGTTGGACTGAGACGGATTTGATGGAAATGTCTAATGACGAAGCCTGAATGACCAATTAATGACGAGGCTCGAATGACGAAGTTTCGTCATTGCGTCATTTGGGCATTGATTGGACATTAGGATTTCGTCATTAGTCATTCGGCGCAGCCGCCTATCTTCCTGCGAGGTAGGATTCCATCTGGTTGATGGTGGCGCTTTGGGCGGAAATGACCCAATTGACCAGATCGCCGATGGAGATGAAGCCGACCATTTTGCCGCCGTCCAATATGGGCAGGTGGCGGATGCGCTTTTCCGTCATCAGCCGCATGCAATCCTCGATGGTGTGGTGCGGGGTGGCGCTGGTGACATCCGTGGAGATGATTTCGCGCACGAGCGTCTTCTGCGATGTCTTGCCAGCCAGGGCGACTTTGCGGGTGTAATCGCGCTCCGAAAAAATGCCGACGACCTTGTCGCCTTCCACCACGGGCAATGCGCCGATATTCTTTTCGGCCAGCAGTCGAATGGCCTCGAATACTGTCGCGCCAGGGGAAATGGTCCACACGGACGTTCCCTTGTGGTGCAATATTGTGTCGATGTTTACATTGGATGTCATTTTACTGACTATAACCCCCGTCGGCGGCAATGCCAGTAAAAAATGCGTATCCGTCAAATTAACCCGACTACTGCGGATGGATCATCGTGTAGGTGACAAAGGCGATGTTGCGGCTGTCCGGAGACCATGAGGCGACGTTCATCGTGCCCTGCCCGCCAAAAAACTTCGCCAGGGTTCTGATCGCGCCGCCACCGGCGGGCATCATGCGCAGCATCACATCCTTGTTGGCCGGATGATCGTTGGGTTTGACGTCTTTGTCGAACGTCAGGAACACCATTTTCGTTCCGTCCGGCGAGATGTGGGCAAACCAGTTGTTGTGATCGTCGTTTGGCGTCATTTGCGTCTGCTCCGATCCGTCGGTCTTCATCCGCCAGATCTGCATCAAGCCCGACCGCTCGGAATTGAAGTAGATGTAATCGCCGTCGGGGGAATATTCCGGGCCGTCATCGATCCCGGGGGCGGTCGTCAGCCGCTTTTCCTCGCCGCCTTGGGCCGGGATGGTATGGACATCGAAGTTGCCATCGCGCTGGCCGCAGAACGCCAGCGTCCTGCCATCCGGCGACCAGCCGTGGAAATAGGACGGTCCAGTGGGGGTTATCAGCTTGAACACTCCTCCGCCGATGGGTCCCACATAGATTTTGGACGGGTCGCCGGCGCTGATGGCCAACTGTGTCCCGTCCGACGAGATGCCATGGTCGTTGTTGATGTGCCGCACGTTTGGAATCTCGATGGGCTCCGGGATGGCGCCGTTGGTGATCTCGATCCTGTACAACCTCCCCCCGCCGTTGAAAATCAGCTGATTGTCCCTGGTCCAATTGGGCGCCTGGATGTTGGCCTTGGTGTGATAAAGAATGGTGCGGTCGGTCGAACTGATGGGCATGATTTCCAGGGCGCTTTCCACTTGTCCGCGTTCGCCGGGCTTCAGCGGGGGCAGCGTCTTCAGTTCCACCCGGGAGAACTCGGCCTGCTCAATCGTATTATTGTCGTGGGCGCACACGGCCAGCCCCACATAAAACGGTTCCTTCAACAGCAGCTTGAAGGAGCCGCCGGCGGGATGCAGCTCCTCCCCGTTGGTCGAAATCCAAAACGAGACGTAATCGCCGCGCTTCTCGATGCCAATGCGCGCCGGGTTGGAGAAACCTGACTGGATTTCCTGTGTGATGCCGCCCTTGGTTTCGCGGAATTGCAGCGCGGTCAATCCGACGCCATGCTGGGCCACATCGACGTAAGGCGAATCCGGGTCCAGCGATTGGCGGATCATCAGGCAGGCCTTGCGGTGGGGATTGCCGCCGGGTTTGGGCCAACGGACGGCGGCCGACAAACTCAGGTCCCCGGACATTTCCTTATAAACAAAATGGAAGTCGTCTGTTTTCGCCCACATGTTGCTGCCGCCGCCGGAAATCAAGTAGCTGCCGGCAGCCGGAACGCACACCATCGATCCGGCGTGGCTCGGCCAGCTGATGTCTTTGCTTCCGGTGAAAGGGCTGGAATCGGCCGTTTGCGCCTGTGTCAGGTTGATGGACATGATGAAGGAGGCAAAAGCGATTGAGATTATGGCGATGATTTTCATAAGGCTTTCCGGCCCGATGATTTGAAAGGTCCACCCGGAAAGAAAGACTTATTTTTGTAACGGCCTCTGACGGGCGCGTCTGTGCATCGCTGCCGTGTCATCGTCCGATTCCCTCGCCCCACCGGGACGTTTGTGGGGGCGAGGCTCCTGCCGAGCCGGGGTGTTCAGAAGATGAGACTTTCAAAACAGGCTCTAATCTTTTGAGTATCGGGTCAGCTTCCTTACCATGTCAGGCCAGTTTTCGCAGACCAGCAGAAAGAGGGTTGGGGCGGGTTTGTGGAGTGGAAACTGAGCGAGGGGGCCTCCTGGATATTTTATTTCGAATGGGTCTTGCCGATGGCGAGCAGTTCGTGACGCGTGCGGTAGAATAGGGTTCCGTCCGAAATGGCCGCTGTCGAAAGGCAGGTTTCGTCGAGGGCGTTGGTCGCGGCTACGGAAAAGCTTCCGTTGGCCGGGATCACATAGACATTTCCAACCTCGCTCGTAAAATACAAGTTCTTCCCGTCGGACACCGGGGACGCCGTAAATCCTTCCGACCCGTTCCCGAGACGTTCGCTATAGCGGATCGCGCCGGACTTGGCGTTGAAACAGGTCACAATTCCGTTGTCAAGACAGCCGTAAAGGAAGGCTCCGACAATAATCGGCGTTTGCATGTAGTTTCCCTTGTTCTGCTGCTGCCAGGCCACGCCGGCGCTGGCCGCTCCCGCTCCTGTCGCCGGGAGGTCGCCATGTGCATCGAGCCGCACAGCGCGCATCGGGCGTTGCCCTCCATGGCCGCTGGTGAAGTAGGCCAGGCCGCCGGCGACGATGGGCGTGGGCACCGGCACATCGCCGCCGCCATCCAATTTCCAGATTTCCGTGCCGTCGGAGAAGTCGTAGGAGCCGGTGTGATGCCAGCCGTTGACCAGAATCTCCGTTCGATCACCCGCCTTGGCCACAGTCGGAGTGCCCCAAGTGGGAACGTCGTGCCGCGCCGTGCGCCATAATTGGCGGCCATCGGCCAGATCAAACTCGGCAAGGAACGAATCCCCCAACACATCGCACAGCACCACCACTTTGCCATCATGAATCACCGGCGAACTGGAAAATCCCCATTGCGCGTCAGGCGCAATATAGTAGCCGGACTTCATCGGGCCGAGGTCTTTTTTCCACATCAGCTTTCCTTCGCCATCGAAGCAGAACAAACCTTCCGATCCAAAGATGGCCGCGATCCGTTGTCCATCGGTTGCGGGGGTCGAATTGCAGTGGGTCGATTTGGGATGCCGTTTGCCGCGTGGAATCCCCTCGCAGCCCAGCGTGTTCCACAGGATCTTGCCCGTCTCCTTGTTCAAGGCCAGCAAGCGCCACTGATGCGACTCCTGGTCGTCCGCCGGCTCGATGTCACCGTAAAGTCCCACCTTCACATCCTGATCGCCGGGACCGACCGCGGTGGTGACATAGACAATTCTTCCCCAAATGATGGGCGACGAATGCGCCAAACCCGGAATCGGCGTGTGCCAGCGGATGTTCTGACCTTTCCCGACATTCCAGCGGATCGGCGTCCGGCCGCTCCCATCCACACCGCAGGCATCGGGACCGCGGAATTGGGGCCAATTGGCAGCCGTGGCGCAGCCGGTCCAAAGGACAGCCAGGACAACCCCTGCTGTGCGTGTGTTACTCACGCCTGAAAGAAGACAGAAAACCAGCCATGCCGTCAAGCGCGGTTGAGGGAATGAACTAAATCTCCTCCATCCACGCGTTAATCTTGTCCATCCTGTCGAAATTCCCCTCTCCATAAGTGTCCGCCAGAGCCTTGTCGGCAGCGGCAACGCCATTGAAAAACTCAGTAAAAAATCGCAAAAAAGAGGGTAAATCTTTCCGCATATTTTATTCTCGATGCCTGCGAATTGACAGGGCAACCACCGTGTTCTAGCCTCTGCGTTAATGACTTCACAGGAACGAGCTTTTCACGACTTCGCGGAATACGCTGCCAAACTCAAAGGCGACGAGAAAAGCGATTCGCAGACGTTTCTTTTGCATCTGTTCGAAGCCTTCAGCCACAACGCCAACACGCTTCCGGAGAATTGCACTTTTGAGTATCGCGTCCGTTTTCCCGGCGACCGCACCAAGTACGCGGACCTTGTATGGCCTGGCCGCGTCCTCATCGAAATGAAATCTCGCGGGGCAAAGCTCTCGCAGCACTACCAGCAAACATTCGATTACTGGCTGAATCTCGTCCCGCATCGCCCGCCTTACGTTGTTCTCTGTAATTTCGATGAGCTGTGGATTTACGATTTTAATACGCAACTTCACGAGCCGGTTGATCGTCTCAAAGTCAGCGAACTTCCTGCTCGCCATTCCGCGCTCAACTTTCTTTTTCCGCGCCGATTCGAGCCTGTCTTTGGTTACAACTGGGTCGCCGTCACGCGCAAGGCGGCGCAGAGCGTGGCCGACGCCTTCAACTCAATGGTTGCTCGTGGGGAGGACCGCGCCAGCGCCCGCCGGTTTATTCTCCAAGGCGCTCATGAAAGAGGAGCAACTCTCCAAAGAACGCGGCAAGGAAATCCTCGCCATCATCCCCTTAAACTTGGACGGCTATATGTTTGAGCCTGCTTGGAAGGATTGGAAGCAGCAACACCTGACCTCTCGAAAGGCCCCCGATTTCACTGGCTGGGACAAAGACAACGCCAAATTTGAGCAGCAACTTGAGCGCGTCATCCAAGCCCTCCGCGCCGACGCCCGCGCCCGCGAACTCCCTCCAAAGCCACGACTTTAATTCCCCCGAAGAGCATTCCGGGTTCAGCGTTCGAGTAGTCCGGTATTTCAACATCTGAGAACAACCGTGCAACATAATTTTGAGAGTTTAAGCGGCCATTAGTTGAGCATATTTGCGAGCTTGAATGGCAATGGGAGAGCGACGGCGCTCCAGTTGCCGAAGGTACTTT
>JBKQUS010000146.1:0-34738 GCA_052325505.1 Limisphaerales bacterium | reverse complement strand
ACTTTGGCCTTGAAGGCCGCACTGTGTCTTTTCCGTTTTGCTTTCATAAGTCTGCTCTTTCTTATCTACAGCAGACCGGCAAAAGTCGAACTTAACCAGTGGTCTAAAAATAGGGGTCCAGCTCACCTTATCCGTCGAGTATGGCCGATTTGCGGCGAAAATCGAGAATTTTCCATAAGCCTTAAGCGGCAAGGTAAAATGTCAAAGAGGTCAACGAAGAGGACAAACCGAGTTGTCAAGGGGTCGTCAAGGGGTCGGTGCTTATAATTGGCAATGAAGAGGCCCCCGATTATCGAGGGGTGTGCTTCTGCTCTGCATTCCTTTGCCAATAATTCCCCTGCCAAATTCCCTGTTTTTTCCTGGCCATTTGCAGCCCTCTTCCCCGAAAGCTTCCGAAGTTCGCGTATACCGAATATTTTGCGGTGAAAACTCTTAACCATTTGCACTTCAAGACTTTAGCCACTTTTTGCCTCAAAAGTGAAAGTTATTTATAAAATTCTTTAAAATAGTGCTTTACTAATGAATCTGCCAATAATATACTTCGTTTAATGAATAATGAAATAGTGAAGACTATGAAAGAAAACACCAACCAGTCCTTCCACTTCACCAAACCCCAACCCGCCCCCGAACCTGTCGAACTCGGGCCGCTGCTCGACGAGATCTCAGCCGCCATCCGGACGCATGTCGTCCTCTCGGAACACGCCGCCGCCCTCGCCCTCTGGGTGGTCCATACCTACGTCTTCGACACACGGGATGCCGTGGCTTATGTGTCGATTGAATCGCCAGAAAAGCGATGCGGCAAGACCACCCTCCTGTCTGTCCTCGCCGGGCTGGCCTGCCGCGCCCTCGTGGCCTCCAACATCACCGTCAGCGCCCTGTTTAGGGTCATCGACGACGCCGGGCCGACATTGCTCATCGACGAAGCCGACACTTTTTTGGGCGGAAACAGCGTCATGCGCGGCATCCTCAATTGCGGCAACACCTGGCGCACCGCCTATGTTTTGCGCTTATCAAGCCGCAAAGCCCGCAGCCCAAAACCAAAAGCCGCCCAGGCCCAAGAGGCCGGGTTTATCGCGCCGAAGCCAGGCGAAGGCGGAACGCTCGATTCAAGCTTGGTGCGCTACAGTTGCTGGTGCCCGAAAGTCATCGCCATGATCGGGCGCGTCCCGGACACCATTGCGGACAGGTCCATCGTCGTCCGATTGGAGCGGAAGCTCGTCACTGAGAAATGCGCGCCGCTGACCGATTTCAAGCCTGAGCCAATCACGTCAAAATGTGTCCGTTTTGCCGACGACAACAGCGAACTCATCGCCAAAGCCGCTTTGGAAGCCGTCCCCGGTTTGAATGACCGGGCCGCCGATACCTTTGAACCTCTTTTTGTGCTGGCGCGCATGGCCGGGCCGGAATGGTTCCAAAGAGCCACGGAGGCGGCCTTAATCCTGACCTCATCCCAGAACACCGACCAACAGGGCGCGGGGCTTCTGCTCGATATCCTGACCATCTTCGTGGAGTACGGCGCGGAAAAGATGTTCAGCCGCTCCGTGGTGTACTGTCTGCGCGGGGAAGGCCAATGGATTGCCTCGCAGTTCTTCGCGGGAAAACCACTGAATGAATTGCTGTTGTCGCAGGCGCTCCGGCCTTACGGCATCCGGCCCGTGACTATTCGCGTTGGAGAGGAAATCAACAAGGGCTATCGCATTGACGATTTCAAGAACAGTCTCAGACGCTATGTGCCCCGCATGGACATCGACGCCAGGCTTGCAGAAATGAAAGCGAACGCCGTTTTACGCCGGGAGGCGAAGGCAGAGGAAGCCGGGCGGTTGAAAAAGGAGGCGGAGGCGGAAAAAGCATCGGAACAGGAACGCCAGCAGGACAAAGAAGCATCCGACGAAGAATTTGCCAGGCTCTTGGCAGGGATGGCAAAACGAGAAATCCGGCAACATGTTGCCGATGTGTAGCTTTTCATGTTGCCAGCTAAGTCATTGACTATCAGGACTTGTTGCCATGTTGCCGATTTTCCAGACCAATGTATCAATCTTGCCTTTTTTGCGATTTTTCGCGGCAAATCAGTGGTTCGATGCTTGTGGGTGACGGCTCCAGACCCCCGACCGCCTCGACCCCGCAGCAGCGTTGCTCCACCAGGATCGCCGGCGCTTCGCAGATTTCACGGATTTCTCGAGAATTTCTCGAGGACATATACCGGGGGGTATCCCCTGCACCTCGACAACGACCAGTTTCGAGCCGTTTCGACCAATTCGGGGTAATTCGTGATGACCATTGCCACTTTTCCAGCGAATCAATAAAATGCTTCATGCCTGAACTGGCCGAAGTTGAGTATTTCCGCAAACAATGGGGGCGGGGGTTGCGACAGAAGATTCTCTCAGTGGAATCGCATGCCAGCAAAAAAATCTTCCGCGGCACCGACGTCGTGGCCCTCAGCAAAACGTTGGGCGGAGCGACGTTGCTGGGATCCGAGGCGCATGGCAAGCAGATGCTCTTCCGCTTCTCCAACGGCGGCTGGCTGGGCATTCATCTGGGTATGACCGGCAAGTTGCGCATCGAGCCTGCGGACGCGGTTGCGCTGAAACACGATCACTTGATATTGCGGCAAAGCCGGCACAGCCTGATTTTGAGCGACCCCCGGCAATTCGGGCGGGTCCTGTTTCACCGCGGAAAAACCGAGCCGGCTTGGTGGCGCAACCGACCTGCCCAGATCCTCTCCCGGCAATTCACGCGCGCGAGGGTCGAACAGTTCCTGTCGCGTCATGGCCGGGCTCCGATCAAGGCTGTGCTGTTGTTGCAAAGCGGATTTCCAGGCATCGGAAACTGGATGGCGGATGAAATTCTCTGGCAGTCCAAAATCCATCCCGCACGGCTTGCGGGCAAACTGCATCCAAGAGAGACCAGGAAATTGTATTCCAAAATCCAATCCGTCAGCCGCGCCGCGCTCCGTACCGTCGGGAAAAATGACGGGGACCTGCCGAAATCGTGGCTGTTTCACCGCCGCTGGGAAGAAGGTGGTCATTGCCCGGCGGACGGCTCGGCGCTGTGTCGCGGGCAGTGCGGCGGGCGAACGACCTGCTGGTGCCCGAGTTGCCAAAAGCGCGCGGTTCACGTTTAATGGTATCGTGGACATCAAGGTCAAAATCTGCGGTATTACGAGTGTGGAAGACGCGGCAGCGGCGGTCGAAGCTGGGGCTGATGCGGTCGGTTTAATGTTTTGTCCGGCCAGCCCGCGCCGCATTTCCGTGGAATTGGCGCAAACCATCGAACGCAGCCTCCCGCCGTTCGTCATCCGTGTTGGTGTGTTTGCCGATCCGGCGCCGGAGGACGTCTTTTCCGCCCTGCGCCAATGCGCCTTGAACCTGTTGCAGTTTCACGGCCATGAAACGCCGGAGTTTTGCCGGCAATTCGGTGTCATGACAATGAAGGCCTTTCGCATCCAGGACGCCCAATCCCTGCTCCAGATCCCGAATTACACGGCGGATGCTTTCCTATTGGACAGTTACACGCCGGGCTTGGCGGGCGGGACGGGGGAAACCTTCAATTGGGATCTGGCGGCGGAAGCGCGGCAATTTGGCAAACCGGTTTTCCTGGCCGGCGGGTTGACGCCAGAAAACGTGGCTGGCGCGGTGCGGAAGGTGCGGCCGTTTGGCGTGGATGTTTCCACCGGCGTGGAACAATCGCCCGGAAAAAAGGACGCGGCAAAGATGCGGGCGTTCATCGCCGCCGCGCGTTCAGCCTGACATGAAAACAACTCTTGCCAGCGGGCCGGCTAGTTCCCGCTGACTGGCGATGTTGGTTTGTCCAGGCTGTAGCGGACGATTTCCAGGAGTTTGGAGGGCCGGTAGGGCTTGGCCAGAAATTCCCGCTCATCGACATCGGCCAGTTGAGTCCCCGGCACGCCGACAGTATGTCCGCTGCTGTAGATGACTCGCAGGTGCGGGGCCTCAATCCTGAGCTGCCCAGCCAATTCGCATCCACTCATGCCGTCAGACAGCGCCATGTCAGTCAGCAATAGGTCGATGTCATGACCTCGTCGTGACCACTGTTCCAAAGCCTGCCTTCCGGAACTCGCTCCCAAAACGTGATAACCCTGCCCCTCCAGAACCTGCACGACCAAATCGAGTAAATCCGGCTCGTCTTCCACGACCAGGATGGTTTCCGCGCCGTTTTTGCCGGGTTTGGACAAGCGCTCTTCCGAGAGCCGCGGTGATTGCTCAACTTCGTTCGTCATATTCATTCTTCGTTTCTCCTGCGGACTCTCCGCCATTGTTGCTTCCATGCTTCCAACGGTTATCGTTTGGCCGTCTTTCTATGTTATCCCGCTGATGTAGCATCGGCAGGTATTCCAGCCCACTTAAGAGGTTGCCAGGTGTTTTACAAGTGCCTCTGTGACAATCTCTTATATCTGGCGATCGATGAAAATTGTAATGAGGAGCCTTGGACCGCCGACAATGGCGCGGAACAGTGGCTTGCGCAAATGAAAACTCGCCTTGTTTTTTGGATTTCGTTTTACTCAACGGTGGATGAGTTTTGATGAGAATTCGTGGCTTGAAGCGTTGAAGCGCTACTTTGGATTTCCTTCGTTTCGTCCGCTTCAGCGCGAGATCATCCGCGCCACGATGGAAGGGCGCGATGTCTTTGCCTTGCTGCCCACCGGCGGCGGCAAGTCGCTTTGTTTCCAATTGCCTGCGCTGCTGCGGCCTGGCTTGACCGTTGTTGTTTCGCCGCTGATCGCGTTGATGAAAGACCAGGTGGACGCGTTGCAGGCGGGCGGGATTGCCGCCACGTTTCTCAATTCGTCCCTGGGCGCCGCCGAATCGCGCAAGCGATTGCGCGGGTTGCATCGCCACGAATATCGCCTGCTTTACGCCGCGCCCGAGCGACTGGCGCTGGCCGGGCTGTTGCGCGATTTGCAACGGTGGAACGTGAACCTGATCGCGGTGGATGAAGCCCATTGCATCAGCGAATGGGGCCATGATTTCCGTCCCGAGTACCGGCAATTGGCGCAGTTGCGCGACACATTTCCCAACACGCCCATGATGGCCCTGACCGCCACCGCGACGGCGCGCGTGCGGGAGGACATCGTCAAGCTTCTGCAACTGCGCGAGCCGCGGTGTTTTGTGGCCAGTTTCAACCGGCCGAACCTGACCTACCGTGTCATCGCCAAGGCCAGGCCTTCCGCGCAGGTGCTGGAGTTCCTGCGCGCCCGTTCGCGAGACAGCGGGATCATTTACTGTCAGAGCCGCAAGGGCGCAGAGAAGCTGGCCGCGCAACTGACCGGGCACGGCATCGCCGCCCGCCTCTATCACGCCGGGCTGACGGCGGGCGAGCGGAACGAAAACCAGGAACTCTTTTTGTGCGACGAAGTTCGGGTGATTTGCGCAACGATCGCCTTCGGACTGGGCATCAACAAGCCCAACGTCCGCTTTGTCCTGCATCACGATCTGCCCAAGAACATTGAAGGCTATTACCAGGAGACCGGGCGGGCGGGACGGGACGGTTTGCCGTCCGAGTGCCTTCTGCTCTTCAGCGCCGGGGACGTGGCCAAGCAACAGCACTTTATCGAGGAGAAATCGCCCGATGAACAGCTCATTGCCCGCCAACAATTGCAGCAAATCGTCCAATACGCCGAGTCCGCCGGGTGCCGGCGCGCCGAGTTGCTGCGCTATTTCGGAGAGACTTTCCCGCCAGCCAACTGCGGCGGCTGCGACAATTGCCTGGAGCCGCGTGACACTTTCGACGGCACGGTCGCCGCGCAAAAGTTCCTTTCCTGCGTTTATCGCATCCGGCAGAAGAGCGGCTTTGGCTTCGGCTTGAATCATGTCGTCGAGGTGTTGACCGGCTCGGACTCGGAGCAAATCCGCCGCCGGCGGCACGAGGAACTTTCGACTTATGGCATTGGCCGCGAACACAGCCGCCCACACTGGCAGGCGATCGGACGGGAGTTGGTGCGCCTGGGTTATTTGCGGCAGCGGACGGACATGTTCAACGTCCTTGAGCTGACCGACGCGGGCTTGGCGGCTTTGCGCGCGCGCACGCAAGTCACCCTGACCAAACCAATGTCCGCCCCCTCCGCGCCGGAAAAAGCGCCGCGCGCGGGCGAAATCGCCTGCGACGAGGAACTCTTCGAGCGCCTGCGTCAACTGCGCAAGAAGCTGGCGGACGAACGCAACGTGCCGGCCTACATCGTGTTTTCCGATGTCTCCTTGCGGCAAATGGCGCGTTATTACCCCGCGACGGACACGCAACTCACGGGCATCAGCGGTGTGGGCGAGAAGAAACTGCGGGAATTCGGCGCGGTATTTTTGGGCGAGATTGCGGCGCATTTGCAAACCAGCCCGCGCCAGATTTTTGCCGACGACTCCTTCGGCCCGGCGCCGCGCGCCGCCCGGCGTTAACTTCGGTGAGTGGCAAAATCGGAGGAGGAGTGTATCGTCCAATGCAACTTGAATTCGAAGATGAAGAGCAGGACACGCAATTCGTTGGCGTATGACGTAGCCGTGGTGGGCGGCGGCAGCGCAGGGTTTGCCGCGGCGCGCGCCGCGGCGGCGGCGGGTCTGAACACCGTGCTGGTCGAGGGTGCCCGCACACTGGGCGGCCTTTGCATTCTGCGGGGTTGCATGCCAAGCAAAGCGCTGCTCTACGCGGCGGAAGTCCTGCATTTGGCGCGCATCGCCAGCATCTGGGGGCTGCGGATCCCAAAGCCGGGATTCAATTTCAATGCAGTCATGGCCCGCAGACATGCCATGGTGGAGGATTTTGCCAAATATCGCCGCCACGAGTTGAGCAATGGAGAATTCAAGCTGCTGCGGGCGCGCGCCCGTTTCCTGGACGCGCACACTCTGGCCTTGGATGGGATTTCGGGCCGCGCGCCAAAAAGCCTGACGGCAAAGCACTTTGTCATCTGCACAGGCTCGAGGGTCGCGCCGCCGCCGCTGCCGGGGCTGGCGGAGGCCAGGTTCCTGACCAGCGATGAGGCCCTGGCCTTGCCGCGGCTGCCGAAGTCGTTGATTATTCTGGGAGGCGGACCGGTCGCGGTGGAGTTGGCGCAGTTCTTTTGCCGGTTCGGGGTCGAGGTCACCCTGATCCAGCGCAGCCCGCATTTGTTGCGCGATTGCGACCCCGACGTCGCACAGGCGCTGGAAGAGGCTCTGCGGCGGGAAGGCATCCGGCTGTTCACAGGGACGAAGTTGCTGGGGGCGTTCCACAAGGGACAGAAGAAGGGCGTCATCTTCCAATTCCGCAACCAGACCAAACGCGTGGCGGCCGGGGAGATTCTCCTGGCCTTGGGACGGGTTCCGGCGACGGCCGGGTTGGGCTTGGAACAGATTGGCGTCAAGACGGATCACGGCCGGATCGTCACCAACGCCTTCATGCAGACGAATCTGTCGCACATTTACGCCGCCGGTGATTGCACAGGACCGCATCAGATTGTCCATATCGGCATCGAGCAAGGGGAAATCGCGACCCGCAATATCATTCATCCGGGCAGGAAGCAGGCGATGGACGACAGGCTGCAATGCAGCGTGGTGTTCAGCGATCCGCAGGTGGCGATGGTTGGGTTGACGGAATGGCAGGCTGCGCGGGACAGCATTCCGTATCTGGCGGCGTCGTACCCGTTCAACGATCACGGCAAGGCCATGATTATGGAGGCCAAGGACGGTTTTGTGAAATTGCTGGCCCGCCCGCGCACGGGCGAAATCCTGGGCGGGGCCTGCGTCGGGCCGCTGGCGGGTGAATTGATCCATGAAATCATCGCGGCCATGTATCGGCGGATGACGGTCGGGGAATTGGCGGCCATGCCGCATTATCATCCGACCCTGGCAGAAATCTGGACCTATCCGGCGGCGGAACTGGCAGGACGCCTGAAGCGCGGCGCGCATTGACCTTCAGACTTTCCTGGGGGGCAGCTTTCCGTCCAGGCATTCGCGCACGACCTGCGCCAGTTTGCCCGGGGAATAAGGCTTGGCCAGGAAGTTGAAACCCTCCAGCAGGGCAATGTCCTTGCCCGCCATGCCGGGGCTGTAACCGCTGGTATAAATTACTTTGAGGCCCGGATCGTCCTGGTGCAGGCGCTCGGCCAGTTGCCGGCCGGTCATGCCGCCCGGCATCATCATATCTGTCAATAATAACTTTATCTCGCCGCGATGCTCCTGCCAGGCCTTGATCGCGGCCGGGCCGGTCTCGGCCTGGTAAGTGCGGTAGCCGCAGAATTCGAGGATGTTGACCACCAGTTCGCGCAAGACCGGTTCGTCTTCCGCCACCAGGATGGTCTCGGTGCCGGAGGGCATGTTTTGGCGGGTGGAGGTTTGGGTGTCCTGCGACGGGGCGGGCGGGACCGCGCCTTTTCCGGCGTCGGGCAGAAACAGGGTGAAGGTGGAACCGACGCCGACCCGGCTTTCCACAACAACCCAGCCCTGGTGCTGTTTCATGATGCCATAGACGGTGGCCAGGCCCAAACCGGCGCCCTTGCCGATGTCCTTGGTGGTGAAAAACGGCTCGAACATATGGCCCAGGGTAGCGCTGTCCATGCCGCAACCCGTGTCGGTTACTGTCAAACAAACGAAGCGCCCGGGGCGCGCCTCCGGGTTGAGCACCAGGGCGACAGGATCGAGGGTCTGCTGGGAGGTGCTCAACGTCAGCCGCCCCCCCTTGGGCATGGCGTCGCGCGAGTTGATGACCAGATTGAGCAGCACCTGCTCCATCATCCCGACATCGACATAGAGGGCGGGAAGATTGGGAGCGGGAAAGAATTGAAGGGTGATGCTTTCGCCAAGCAGGTCCTGCAACATGGGGAGGAGATTGTTGATGATGTCGTTGAAATTGAGCAGGCGGGGTTCCATGACCTGTTTGCGGCTGAACATGAGCAATTGCTTGATCAGCTTGCCGGCGCGTCGGGCGGCGGCGGAAATCTGGCGGACGGACTTCTCATTGGCCGGCTGCAAGGTGTGGGATTGCAGCATCAGGTCGGAATGGCCCTGGATGATGGTGAGGATGTTGTTGAAATCATGGGCCACGCCAGCGGCCAGCTGACCCACCGCCTCCATTTTTACCGTGTGGCGCAGTTGGGCTTCCAGGTTCAAGCGCTCGGTGATGTCGTTGACATAGCAATGGACGGTATTGCTGACGGCGATGGGAATGAACGACCAGGAAAGGGTGTGCTTTTGGATGGTGGTTTGCAGGTTTGTTTTGCTTTCGCCCGTGGAAAGGCATTGCAGAACGATGTCCTTGCTGTCAACAGGCAGGATGGAAGCGAGGTCCTCCTGGCCAAGGGTCATTGCCAGGTGCCGGGCGGCGTCGTTGTAATAAGCCAGCGTGCCGTCGGCCGAGAATTCCAGCAGGGGGTTGGGACTGTTGCGGGTGAAGGCGGCCAGTTTTTGAATGCGTTGTTCGGTGTTCATCGGGCGGAACCAAGGGTAGTCGAGGCCAGGACCGTTTCGCGGCAGGCGGCGTCATCCAACGCGGCGGGGACCGACTGGGCCGGGTTGTCCGGAGGGGTGAAAGCCATCATTTGTTTGACAAGCGCGGCGGCGCGTTGCACCCCGTCGGTGATGTGGGTGATGGACTTGACGGAATCTTCATCTAGCTTGGGCTTGTCCAGCAGCAAGGAGGCGTGGCCCTGAATGATGGCGAGGATGTTGTTGAATTCGTGGGCCAGGCGTTCCTGGCGCATGGCCAGCTCCCGGCTTTGCTGCAAGGCGAGTTGGGCCGCTTTGCGTTCCCCGATCTCCTGCTCCAGGTTCCGGGTCCACTCCTTCATTAACCGCATCACTTCCTCGTCGCGTTCGCGCACAACGCGCGCCCGCCATTGCCGCGCCCAGCGCCACGCGCCCGCCGAAGCCAGCAGGAGGATCAGGCTGCACAAGCCGGCAAACGCCCACGTTTGGGAAAAGTGAGGCCCCGCGCCGATATCGGCGGCTTGCAAAGGAAGACCTCCGCATCCGACGACCAGCAAGGCTGCCCGGAAAGACAAGGGCTTTTTCAGCCGGCCAAAACTTTCTTTCATCATGAAGTCGTCACAAGCCTCGGTTGGCGGCGAGCACGAAAAACAACGCACTCAATCTACGGCAATCTGTCAATCGTTCAACCATAATTAAAGGAAACTGCGGCGGGCAGACCGGCTGCCTCTCCCGGGTGTTCCGCAAAAAAATCACTGTGACTCGGTGCGACTGGGTGCGACTCAGCTTGATTTTTTGATCCTGAATCAAACCAAATGCAAAGGCGCGGAGTCCCAAGTCGCAAGACTCGCAAGATTTGACCGCTGCCAGAATACGCTCCGGCAACCGGACGGTTTTCCAATATGGCTCATAAGCTGTAGATTTTTTTGGCACGATTTAGCACGATTTACCCCGAATCGGCACGAAACGGCGGGGACGCATTTCCGTCGGAACTCATTGGGCGGCAGCGTGTTCCAGTTGCAACAGGCGAGAAACTGCCCCAAACCCAGTTTTCGTGATTTACGGCCTTGTCGTTCCCTTTCCGGGAATGCGGAAATAGGCGGGAATAATTTAAGACACTGATGGGACGTTGCCCTGTCCACCGCTGCACTGCTGCGGCGCGATAAAACGGCCGGACCAATCGAACCCGTTTCGATCTAACCACCTGCCGCTCTTTACTCCTTAATTCATCCTTCATAATTCCCACTTTCTTTGACGACTTATATGCGTTAAATATTCAATAGTCAAATGATATTTTAATTATTTTTGCGGCAACGGTGGCACACGAATAAAGAAAAATGGTGGTGCGACCCTTTTGACGGACAAATTCGACGCGAGCGCAACGGGGGCTGGAAAAGGCAAGATTTAGATTGGCTTCAATTGTAAACTGCAACGTGAGGGGTGGTGACGGGTCAAGCTGCCTTATCCAAGGCCACTGAAACGCGCAAGCCCAGCGGTTTTAAAATTTCCTGCAATGTTTCCAAAGTCGGGTTGCCGTTTTTTGAGAGAATCTTGTAGAGGCTTGGCCGTTTGAGTCCAACACGACCGGCCAGATTGCCCACGCCGCCCCCCGCTTCGACGACATCTTTGAGCGCAATCAGAAAAGCCGCGCCGTCCTTTTCCGCCAGCACGCGCCCGAGATATTCCGCGGCATAACGCGGGTCTTCCAGCCGTTTCAGCAAATTGTGCTTGTGGTTTTTAAGACGCATGTTTTCGTGTCAATCATTTCAAGTGTAATCTATAGGAGACACTTCTGTCAACCTGTCATTATTGGAAAGCGGTAGAACTCAGGACAAAAGAAAGCTTTCCCAGCAACCAGCCGGGCGCGCAACCCAAGGCGATGACGAGGCACGCCAGGAGGGCGATGGGCACCAGAGCGGCAAGGGAGGGGCGAAAAGGCGTTGCGCCGGCGGGAAGCTCGCCGGTGTAAATCTGCTTGAGCACTTGCAGATAGTAATAGAGCGAGATCGTGCCGGCGCCGATGGCCACAATGACGAGCCACAGCATGGCCAGACGGGGCGAGCCAGCCGTTGCCGCGGTGAAGACATAGAACTTGCCGAAGAAACCCGAAAGAGGCGGAATGCCGGCCAGCGACAGCATGAAGACAAACATGCAGGCGGAAAGCAGGGGCGCGCGCCGGCCAAGTCCGGCCCAATCGGCCAGGCGGTCGCGTGTGCCGGAGTTTTCCACCACCGACACCACGGCAAATGCGCCTAGCACGGTCAGCGCGTACGTGATCACGTAAAAGAAAAGCGCGGGAAACATCTGGCGCGAATTGCCAAAAAAGGCCAGCAAAGCATAACCGCCATGGGCAATGGCCGAATAAGCGAGCAACCGCTTCACACTGGTCTGCACCAGGGCGGCGATGTTTCCCACAATCATGGAGAGGACGGCCAAAATGGCCAGCAGCGGCATCCATCCGGCCCTGAACCCTTCCCAGGCGGCGCTGCCGTGCAACGGGCCGAATCCGGTCACGATGATTCTGGCCAGCACAAAGAAGCCCGCCACCTTCGAGGCCGAAGCGATGAAACAGGCGATGGGCGCCGGAGCGCCCTCATAAACATCGGGCGCCCAGAAATGAAACGGCGCCGCCGCGACTTTGAAGGCGAAGCCGGCCAGGGTCATGACCAGCGCCAAATAACAAATTGCCTCGACGGGCTGTGTGGCCAGTTTGTCGGCGATGGAACCGAGTTCGAGCGAACCGGTCAAGCCGTAGAGGAGGCTGATGCCAAACAGAGTCGAGGCCGCCGCCACGCTGCCGAAGAGAAAATATTTCAGGGCCGCTTCGGCTGACGGCAGGCTGGATTTGTTGAAGGCGGTCAGGACATAAAGCGGGACGCTGAGCATCTCGAGAGCGATAAAAATGACCAGAAGATTCTCCGAACTGATCAGGAGCATCAAACCCGCGGCGGCCAGGAGCAGGAGAGCGAAATACTCGCCGACGTGCCGCGAGAATCGCGCGCCGAGCGAAAGAACCGCGACCACCAGGGTCAGGGCGAGCAGGACGAGTTTCATAAACTGCGTCAGCGGAGTCAAAGCGAGCATTTCGGATGCCCTG
Source organism: Limisphaerales bacterium (assembly GCA_052325505.1). Lineage (GTDB taxonomy): Bacteria > Verrucomicrobiota > Verrucomicrobiia > Limisphaerales > Palsa-1400 > DASRLE01. The sequence continues at coordinate 22,237 of JBKQUS010000146.1, read as the reverse complement.
TAATCGTGCCAACACGCGATCCAGAACATGGCGGCCACGCAGCCCAGGGAAGCGGTCATGCCTGCCACCGCGGCGCGAACGGCCACTGTTCTGCGCCGCACGATTGTCATATCGAGAACTAGCGCCAACAATCCACAAATAATGATAAGTTCTTCGGGAACCAGCGGGATCATCCAGTCCAAGGACGAGTTCATGGCAGGCCTCCCTTCCAGAGCGGTTGGAACTGGGGCGAATGGAGCGCCGGATTAATCAAAGTCAACAATAAATTTGGCCAGAGTCCGATGAGAATGGCGGTCCCCAGCAACAAATACGCCCCGGCGCGTTCGGGAATGGAAACAGGTTCCAACTTGTTGATGACGGCGGACTTGGGTTCGTTTTCGGCGAAGAGGGCCTTCATCCAAACGCGCACCATGTAGGCGAAGCCGATGAGGATTCCGATTCCGGCAAAAATGGTCAGGCGCGGAAAGACCGACCAGGCACCGACCAGGACCTGCAATTCCGCGACAAACCCGCTGAATCCGGGCAAGCCGATTGACGCAACTCCCGCCAGGACAAAGACTACCGATACGAACGGGGCCAGCACACTCAGGTTCATCGGTTGAAGCTCGCTCAATTGACGCGTATGGGTGCGGTCGTAAATCATCCGGCCAACGACGGCAAAGAGCAGCCCGGCCACGATGCCGTGGGAGAACATTTGCAGCACCGCGCCGCTGAGGCCGATTTGCGTCAGGGTCATCAGGCCGAGCAAGACAAAGCCCATGTGGCTGACGCTGGAATAGCCTATGACAAATTTCAGGTCCCGTTGCACCAGCGCGACCGAGGCGCCATAGACGATGCCGATGACGGCCAGCACGGCGATATCGTTTTGCCAGAAGCGAAGCCCGTCCGGGAAGAGCGTCATGGCCACGCGCAACGCGCCGTAAGCGCCGAGTTTCATCACCACGCCCGCCAGCAACATGGAAGCGGCGGTGGGGGCGGCGACGTGGCCGGTCGGCGCCCAGGTGTGGAACGGCCAGAGGCCGGCCAGCACCGCAAAACCAACAAATACCAGCAGGAACGCCCAGATTTGAAAGGACGTCGGGAAGGGATATTTGGCCAGTTCGAGCAGATCGAACGTCCGCGAGCCGGAGACGACGTAGGCGGCGATCAAACCGATCAGCACCATGGCGCTGCCCGCCAGCGAATAGAGCGCCAGTTTCATCGCGCCGTATTCGCGCCGGGTTGATCCCCAAACGGCAATAAGGAAATATTTTGGAATGATGGCGATTTCGTAAAAGACGAAAAGCAGGAAGAGATCGAAGCTCAGAAAGACCCCATAAACGCCGCCGATGAGCGCCAGATAAAGGGCGAAAAACTCTTTGGCGCGGCGCTCGATATTCCACGAGAACAACACGCCTGCTACCGCCGCGATGCCGGTGAGCAACACCAAAGTGACGCTGACGCCGTCCGCCGCCAGATGAAAGCGGACGCCCAAATCGGCGATCCACGAAATATTGACCAAATCCGCGACAGCGCCGGATGGGGCAAGGTCTTCGTATTGCGCCGTACCAACCAACGCGATCGCAAGTCCCGCCAGGGCCGTGAGCAGCGCCATGATCCGCGCCGCGCGCCGGTTCTCCGGCGGCAGTAGGGCCTGCGCCGCCGCGCCCAGAAATGAGATGTAAATGGTCCAAGCCAGCATGGTCAAAAATGTTTTATAATCGCCAGCGCGGCCGGATTGGAGACGCTGATGAGAATCTGCGGACAAATGCCGAGCAGGAACATCAGTGCAATGACCGGCGCAAGCGTGAGCCGTTCACCAGTCGTCAGGTCCTTCCAGCCCGTCCAGCGGTTTTGCACAGGCCCGCTGAACACCCGCTGCAAAATCGCGAGCATAAAAATCGCCGTGATGAGCAAACCGAGCGTCGAAACGGCGGCGGCCCAGCCCGCCAAGGGAAGGGAACCTTTGAAAATCAGGAATTCGCCGACAAATCCCGACAAGCCGGGCAAGCCGAGCGAGGCGAAGAGGGTGATGCCCATCAATCCGCAAAAGACCGGCGCGGCCTTGCGCAGGCCGCCGAAGTCGTCCAAACCGCGCAAGCCGCCGCTGCGTTGCTCGATCAGGCCGACGAAATAAAACAGGGCGGAGGCGGTCAAACCGTGAGAGAACATTTGCAACATAACGCCGTTGAGGGCGGCGGCTTTCTCGGTGGTCCAGGCCGCGCCGGGGGCGGTGAGTTGCACGGCGGCAAAGATGCCCAGCAGGCAGTAACCAATGTGATTCATGGAGGAATAAGCGGCCATCCGTTTCAAATCGCGCTGGGCCAGGGCCGCCGCCGCCGAAAAGACGATGGTGACGACCGCAAGGCAGAGGAGCGGAGTTTGCATGGCGCGCATTTGTCCCGGAAACAGCGGCAGAAGAATCCGCAAGAAACCATAGACGCCCATTTTCGACATCGCGCCGGTCAGGAGCATGGACGTGCCGGTGGGGGCCTCGGCGTAGGCGGATGGCAGCCAGCTGTGAAATGGCATTAACGGCGCTTTGACCGCAAACCCAAGGAACACACCGAAAAAAACCATGGCGGCCAGCGTTTCTTTGGACTTGAAAAGCGAACCGCCCAGCGTGGCAAACAGCGCATTATCGAGGCCGCCTTTGCGGGCCACTTCGGCCAGTTGGTCGAAATCAAAGAGACCCGTCGCGGCAAAGATGGCGAGGAAGGCCAGGAGCATGGCCACGCTGCCAGCCAGCGTATAGATGAAGAACTGGACGGCGGCCTGCGTGCGCCGGGGACCTCCCCACATTTTGATCAGGAAAAACGCCGGTATCAGGCCCAGTTCCCAATAAATGAACCAATGGAAGAAATTCAGCGCGGTAAAAGTGCCGAACAGGCCGGCTTCCAAAAACAGGATCAGCGCAAAATAAAGCCCCGGACTCCGCCCGATGTTCCAGGAGGCGAGCATGGCAAACGGAACGATCAGCGCCGACAGCAGCACCATCAACAGCCCCAAGCCATCGATACCGAGGTGGTAAGCAATGCCGAGCGACGTCACCCACGCGCCGTGCTCGACGAATTGCCAGCCGGCGCGGCTGGTGTCAAATCCCGCCCACAGCAGCACCGCACCGGCAAGCGCGAGCAGGCTGGCGGTGAAAGCGATGCGTCGGGAAAGGTTGGGTTTACTGGATGCGAGCAGCGTTGCCGCGCCGCCGAGGAGCGGGACCAGGGTCAGCAAGGTCAGCAGGGGAAACGTTGTCATGCGCACCCCCAGATCAAGGCCAGCAGCAGCAGACCCAAGCCCATGCCGGCGATTCGCAAATAGCGTTGGACGCGGCCATTTTGCATCCACGACAGAAATCCGCCCGCGCCGCGCAATTCGTCGCAGCCAAGATCGAAACCGGCATTGATGCCGGAGTCGTCAAAGGCGCGATTGACGCGCGAGCACAGAACCGTCAGGGCTGAGAGCGCATTGACCGCGCCTCCCCATACCACGCGGTCCATCCAATCGGCGAAGCGCGCAAAAGCCGCGTTGAGCCGCAGGACGGTCGCGGCATAAATCTCGTCGATGAAGAATTTATTCTGGAGCAAGCCGAAGAGGGCGGGCAGGGATTTTTGCATCGGATCGATTTCCCGGGAGCTTTGCAGGGTGGCTTTTCCGTAGATTCTCCAGCCGAGGAAGAAAGCTGCGCCGACGACGGTTGTGGAAAGAAGCAGCAGGGCGAGTTGCGGTCCGGCGATCAGCGCCGCCGGCGCCAGCGGAGCGGTTTCACCATTTAAATACGAGTGGAACCAGGGCCAGGCGGGCGTTCCCAAAAAGCCAACCAGCACCGCGAACACGGCGAGGATGGCGAGAGGGATTGTCATCACGGAGGGACTTTCATGCGCCGAACTTGCCGCGTCGGCCGGTTTGCCGAGAAACACGAGGCTTGCCTGCCGGGTCATGTAAAAGGCCGTCAGAAACGCGCCCGCCGCGCCGAGACAGAAGGGAACCGTTGAAACGGGCCAGGCCCAGGCTGCGCGCAGAATTTCGTCCTTGCTCCAAAAGCCGGAAAAGAACAGCGGCACGCCGCAGAGGGCCATCATGCCGACGGCGTAAGTTGCAAAAGTCCAGGGCATGAGCTTGCGAAGGCCGCCCATTTTGCGAATGTCCTGTTCGCCATGGCAGCCGTGGATGACCGAGCCAGCGCCGAGGAAGAGGAGGGACTTGAAGAAGGCGTGCGTGATGAGATGAAACATTCCCACCGCCACTCCGCCCACTCCCAAGCCCATCATCATGTAGCCGAGTTGAGAGATTGTGGAATAAGCAATGATGCGCTTGATGTCATTTTGCGCCACGGCAATGGCGGCGGCAAAGACGGCAGTGATCGCACCCACCCAGGTAATGACCTGGAGCGCGGCCGGATGGGGGCCGGCGCTCATGAGAGGATATGTGCGGGCAACCAGAAACACCCCCGCTGCCACCATGGTGGCAGCATGAATCAGCGCACTGACGGGCGTCGGGCCTTCCATCGCGTCCGGGAGCCAGACGTGCAAGGGCACTTGGCCGGATTTGCCGACAGCGCCGGCAAAAATCAGCAGGGCAATTGCGGTCGAGACAGCCATGCCGCCGACGGTCGTGGCGGCGGCCAACCGCGCCAGCGAAGATTGCTCCAGGCAGCCGTGACCGTGGTCGTAAAAGAGGAGAGTGCCGCTTTGGGAATAGAGCCAGAACATACCAAGCAAAAGCCCGATGTCGCCAATGCGCGTGGTAATGAACGCTTTTTTTGCGGCGGCAGCGGCGGCGGGTTTCTCAAACCAGAACCCGATGAGGAGATAAGACGACAGCCCGACCAATTCCCAGCAGATGAACAGCAGGAGAAGACTGTTGGCGATGACAATGCCGAGCATGGCGGCGGCGAAGAGAGACATGAAACAGAAGAAGCGCGTGAAATTCCAGTCGCGCTCCATGTAGCCGAGGCTGTAAATGAAAATGAGCAGAGCCAAAAGCCCGACCATCATCAACATGATGGCGGTCAACGGATCCAGCACCCAGCCCAACGGGACCGTTGTGTCCGCGAGATCGAACCAGTCAAAACTCCAAGTCTGGCGGAAGGGATGCGCACTCAAGCTGTTGAAAAACGCGACGCACGAAAGCAACCAGGAAACAGCCACACCGCCAATCGCCAGTGAAGCCGCCAGCCGCCGTTGATCGCGTTTGAGCAACGCGCCCAACCCCGCCATGAGCAGCGGCAGGGCCGGAATCAACCACAGATATTGGACAACGTATTTCATCACTCAACCTCTCAGCGAATCCAAACGGTCCACCTGCGCGGTTTTTCGCTGACGATAGATGGCAATGACCAGCGCCAATCCCACCGCGGCCTCGGCGGCGGCGATGGCGATGGAAAAGAGGACGAACATTACGCCGGTCAAGGCTTCCGGGTGAGGGCCGTAGCGCCAGAAGGCGATGAAATTCAAATTGGCCGCGTTGAGCATCAATTCGATGCCGATCAACACGATGATAGCGCTGCGCCGGGCGACCGCGCCCGCGAAACCGATGCTGAAAAGCAGGGCGGAGAGAATCAGATAATGAGTTAAAGGCGTGTTCATCTCGAATCCACCGCCTCCACGGGTTCAGCGGGCTTGGGCGCCGCGCTGCGCTCAGGCTGTTCGGCTTCCGGTTCGTCACGCATGGCGATGACCACCGCTCCCAGCAATGCCCCGGTCAAAAGAACCCCGATCATCTCCAGCGGCAGGATGTAGCGGGTCATCAATTCCTCGCCGATTCTCCTGACCATCTTGACAGGAGCGACCGCCTCGGACGGGGCGAGGCGATGCAGACCGGGGCTGAGAAGGATGGCAATGGCCATTGCCGCCAGCACCAGCGCGGCGACTGCGACACCCGCCATCCAGGACGGCGACGACTGCTTGTTGCCCGGAGCCACCTCATCGCCGCGTGTCAACAGCACGGCAAAGACAATCAGAATCGCGATCGCGCCGACATAGACCAGCAGTTGGGCGAAACCCACAAACTCCGCGTCAAGCTGGAGGTAGATCATGGCCAGGCCGGCAAAAGCGGCGGCGGCGCACAAGGCGCAATGCACCAGGCGCCGCAGGGTCATCGCGGCGGCGGCGAAAGCCACGGTGAAGACAGCGATCAAATAGAATGCGATCTCACCCGGCATAATCATATTGGCGGTGCGTGGGTTTCGTGCCGTTCCAAATTCGCGCCAGCCAGACAACCGGAACGACGAGGAGGCACGCGCAAAGCAGCCAGCGCACCGGCATCGCGACCGGGACTTTCCACCACAGCGCCGCCACGAAGAGATTGATCAGGGCGAGCGGGACGAGAAACTTCCAAGCGAAATTCAACAATTGGTCCAGGCGCAGTCGCGGCAGGGTCGCCCTTGCCCAAATAAAAAGAAAAATCAGCGCGCCGAATTTTGCCGTGAACCAGCCCCAGGAAGGGAACCATTCCAGCCAGGGAGCCGGCGCCTGCCATCCGCCGAGGAACAAAGTCACAGCCAGACCCGTCACGGCAAACAGGCCGAGATACTCGCCGAGGAAGAACAAGGCGTATTTGAAGCCGGAATATTCCGTGAGAAAACCGGCGATCAGCTCTGATTCCCCTTCGGGCAGGTCAAAGGGGCAACGATTGGACTCGGCGGCGGCGGCGATGAGGAACAGGGCGAAACCGGCCAGGCCCCAGGGTGTGAAGACGTTCCATCGCGGGACGAAGCCCAGGGCGAAGCCGGATTGAGCCTGAACGATGTCCGGCAAGGACAACGAACCTGCCGCCATCAACACGGGTACGCCGGCCAGCACGAGCGGGACTTCGTAGCTGATCATTTGCGCGATGGCCCGCATGGCCCCGACCAGTGAATATTTATTTTGACTTGACCACCCCGCCATGAAGACCGCCAGTTCGGACGCGGAACCAATGGCAAAAAAGAAAAGAATCCCCGCGTCCAGCTCGATGGCGCTCATGTTGCGGCCAAAGGGCAGGACAGCGAAGGCCAGCCAAACCGGCACGGTCAGCGCCAGCGGCGCGAGAAAATGCAGCGCCTTATCGGCGGAGAAAGGGACAATGTCCTCCTTGATCAGCATCTTGACTCCGTCGGCCAGCGGCTGGAACAAACCGAAGGGACCGACGCGATTCGGGCCGAAACGATTTTGCATGCGGCCCAGTATCTTGCGTTCGAGGATGGTGGTGAGGGCAAAGCAGCTCCCGAAAACCGCCATAAGACCGGCGATGCTGAGCAACATTAAAACCAGGGGCCGCCAGGACGCCGGCGCCAATCCGGCCAGCCCGTGCTGCATCGAAATAAAAATCTGGTCCAAGGCGTTCATACGGCGGCTGGAACGGGAGCGGCCGCCTTTTTGGCCTGCGCCTTGTGTTGTTCCGCGGCGCGCGCCGCATCCACGGCGGCGGCTTCGAGCGGATGGATTTGGCGGAAGTAATCGTTGGATTTGGCAAGGTCCGTTTTCTCCAGGATCATCTTACGGTCCACGCTGGACAACTCGAAGACATGGTCCATTTTGATGGAATCGAATGGACAAACTTCGGCGCAGATGCCGCACTCCATGCAGACGGCCATGTCGATGTCGAACACCTTTGGGTGGAATTGCATCTTGCCGAGGTAATCCGGCTTTTTCACGGTGTCCTTGACGATGTGGATGCAATGGGCCGGGCATTCCACCGCACAGATGGAACAGGCTGTGCAACGCAACCCGGCCATGGGATCCACGCCGTCATAAACCAAAAAAGGAAACGTGCGCGCGTTTTCCTGCGGCGGCAGTATCTCCTCCGGATACTGCACAGTGGTCAGGCGCGCCGGATCATAATAGCTGCCCTGGAAATTCCGCCAGGTCTCGATCAACCCCCGAAGTATCCCACGGCCCAGCATCAGCGATCCACCTCCCCGAGCACAATGTCAATGCTGCCCAGGATGATGACGACGTCCGCGATGGTGTGGCCCAGGCACATATCTTCGAGGACGGTCAGGTTGATGAGGCTTGGCGGGCGGACGCGATAACGATAGGGCGCAGGCCCGCCGTCGCTGATGAGATAGAAACCCAATTCGCCTTTGGGCGATTCGATGCGGCCATAGGCTTCGCCGGGTTTGGGGCGCAGGTTGCGAAGTTTGGCCTTGGGATCGATGATCGCCCCGGCGGGGATGTCATGCAGGGCCTGGCTGAGAATCTTGAGGGACTCCCGCATTTCCAGAATCCGCATCATGTAACGGTCAAAAACATCGCCTCGCCGGCCCAGCGGCACACGGAATTTGAAGCGATTGTAAATGCCGTATTGGTCCACTGTGCGGATGTCATAGTTGACACCGCTGGCGCGCAGTCCCGGGCCTGTCACCCCGGCGTTAACCGCGAGGCCGGCTGGTAGCACGCCCACGCCCTGGCTGCGGGCGCAAAGAATTTCGTTTTCATTCAGCAGGGCCTCGAAGTGGTCGAGGAAGGAATCGAAACCGGCCACGACCGTGGCGGCCTGCTCCAGCCAGCCGGCCGGGAGGTCGCAACGGCAGCCGCCGAAACGCATGTAATTGCACATCATGCGCGAGCCGGTCAGGGACTCGAACAGGTCAAGAATTTTTTCCCGTTCGCGAAAAGCATACATCATCGGCGTGCCCAGCGCGCCCATGTCCTGCAAAAGGAATCCCGCCAGGCAGGCGTGGTTGAACAGGCGGGTCAATTCGGCAACGATGACGCGGATGTATTCGGCCCGTTCCGGCACGGCCAATCCGGCCAGCTTCTCCACGCTCAGGACATAGGCCCAATTGTTGGTCATGGAGCAGATGTAATCCAGCCGATCGGTATAAGGGATGGAGGCGAGGTAACTGTTTTTCTCCGCGATTTTTTCGTGGTTGCGATGGAGGTAGCCGAAAACGGGGGTGAGTTTGACCACGGTTTCCCCGTCCAACACCACATTCATGCGAAACACGCCGTGGGTGGAGGGATGATGCGGCCCCATGGCCACTTCGAGGAGGTCATGGCTGGCAGACAGGGTGGCGGCGGGGGTCTGAAGCTCGGGCGGCGCGATCATGGCTGCACCTCCCCGGCATCGGCCGGGACATAATCCTTGCGCATGGGATGATCGACAAAGTTATCCCACATCAGGATGCGGCGCAGATCGGGATGCCCTTGGAAAACGATGCCAAAAAGATCGAATATTTCCCGCTCCTGAAACTCGCAACTGCGCCAGATGGGCGTGAGCGAAGGCAGCGCGACGTTGTCGGCGCGGTTGGCGGTGCGCAGCCGGATGACCAGCGGCCCGTGGCCCAGCGCCATGGAATAAAGATGATAAACCGCTTCGAGGAATGCGGGGGTCTTGCGTTCGACGAGTTCCTCGGTTTCATTTTCCACGCCGTCAACGATCTTTTTTGTTTTTACCTTTTCCTTGACAGTCTTCTCCGGCCAGTCCACGCCTGTGGCATTGGAGGCGTAGTCGAAACGCAGTTCCGGATCGTCGCGCAGAAATTTTGCAATCTCACGCGCCTGCCCGGGAGCGAGGAGCAGGGAAGGCTGGCTGGCCGGGCTGCCATTGGGAATGACTTCGACATGCGCGCCCGGAAAAGCGGCCAGGATGCGGTCTTTGATTTGTTCAGGAGTTTGCATCAGGCATCCTTGGGCAAGCGCGGCCCCACAAGGTCATGCGGTCCAAATTTCGGGACGGGAAATTCGCCGGGCGCGTCTGCGTCCAGGTGGGGCGGGCGTTCCGGGCCGGTGAGGCGCTGGCCCGCTATTTTCTGTTGCAGATGCATCAGCCCCTCCAGCAAGGCTTCGGGCCGGGGAGGACAACCGGGGATGTAAACGTCCACCGGGAGATAGAGGTCAATTCCTTGCAAGACATTGTAGCCGTCGCGGAACGGTCCGCCGGAGATGGCGCAGGAGCCCATGGCGATGACGTATTTCGGCTCGGGCATCTGGTTGAAAAGGCGCACGACTTGGGGTGCCATTTTCTTGGTGATGGTGCCGGAAACGATCATCAGGTCCGCCTGGCGGGGCGAGGGCCGGAAGACCTCGGCGCCGAAGCGCGCCATGTCGAAGCGGGCCATGGAGGCGGCGATCATCTCAATCGCGCAGCAGGCTAGGCCGAATTGCAAGGGCCACAGGGAATTCTTGCGCCCCCAGTTGTAAAGATCCTCGATGGTGGTGAGAACCACACCCTGGCGGCTGAGTTCGTTTTGCGGTTCCTGGTTCATGCGGGTGATTATTTGAAGGCCAGAATGCCCCTGGCCCAGGCCCAGGCAAGCCCCTCCGCCAGCAACAGGATGAACAACAACATCGCGAGACATGCCGCGACAGAGAGGCCCTTGAAGGCGGCGGCAAACGGCAGCAAAAATATGGTCTCAACGTCGAAGATCAGGAAAATGATGCCATAGAGATAGTATTCGAATTTAAACTGCACCCAACCCGTGGGCTGGGCGTCGAGGCCGCATTCGTAATTGGCGCTTTTGACCGCGCCCGGCTTGCGCGGCGAGAAGAACCGCGCCCACAGCCAGGCAATGGCCAGCGGGGCCAGCGCGAAAACCAGCGCAGCCAAGCCGAAAATCGCTAGGAACAAATAGGGATGCATAGTCCTTGCCTCGCTCAAACCGTCAGTGGTTCGACGATAATCATCTGAGCAAGCCGAGAGCTTAACGCCAGGCGCGCGTTGCACACCAGACAAATCAGATTTGATTGGCGGACGAGCAGCCGGATCACCTGCTGCTCGCCAAACCCGATTTCCCGCAGGCGCTGGGTGACGTTGGGCGGGGCGGAAAGCTCCTTGATGCGCACGGACATGCCCGCCTTGACGCGGCTGAGCTGGCAGGTGAACGGCTTCCGGCACTGGCGGTCGCCATCGGATGAATTGCGGTCATCGCATTGAGTGATTTGGGCAAACGCTTTCATTGTTCGATCCACTTTCTGAGGCAACTTACAAGGGCGGTTTGCACCTCACTCCACAATTCTTGCCATAGTCACGCCATATTTTGATTGATGCCAAAGTCGGGCAATTGGCCTCCCGACCACTCTTGACCAATAAATGTTCAGTAATTCGCAAATCGCGTGTAGTTGAACCCGCTTTCATAAGAGATGCTGACCTCGAAATAAAAAGCGCATAAGCGTGAATAATAGCGGAATCAGTTATGACAAAAGTGCAAAATCTCAAGCGCGGCACGGAGGCCGGATGGAGGCTGGCATGATGTTCGTGGCGGGAATCAGCTTTAAAACCGCGCCGGTCGCCTTGCGCGAGCAACTGGCCGTGACGCCATCGCGCCTCATCGAAACGGCGGCGCGCCTCAAACTTGAGGGCGGCCTTTCGGAAATCGTCCTGGTTTCCACTTGCAACCGAGTCGAACTATACGGAGTGGCCGGGAGCGCTGATGGGCTGGACGGATTGCTGGCGGCCCTCGCGCGCAACGAGGTGGACGTCGCCCCTTATATATATCTTCACACTGAAGCCGCCGCCGCGCGCCATCTCTTTTCGGTTGCCAGCGGCCTTGAATCCATGGTTCTGGGCGAAACGGAGATCACCGGCCAAATCAAGACGGCCTACGAGGCGGCCCGGGCCGCGAACCTGACCGGGCGGGTCCTTAATGGCGCTTTTCAACGCGCCTTTCAAGTGGTCAAAGCCGTCCGCACCGGGACGCAAATCGGACGCGGCGCCACTTCGGTGGGCAGCGTTGCGGTTCAATTGGCCGAGAAAATTCTCGGCGGCGATTTTCACGAGAAGACGGTCATGATCATCGGCGCGGGCAAAATGGGGGAAGCCTGCGTGCGGCATATCGCCAAAAAGGGCATCCGCTCCATCATTGTGGCCAACCGCTCCCTGGAGCACGCGGCGGAACTGGCGCGCGAATTCGGCGGCCGGGCCGTCAATTATATGGATGACGGTTTGGCGGCGATGCGGGAGGCGGACATCGTGGTCAGCTCGACGGGCTGCCCGGAAACGATCCTGGACCGCGAGGACGTGGAGGCGGTCATGCGGCAGCGGCCCAATCGCCCGTTATTTCTGATTGACATCGCCGTGCCGCGGGACATCGCGGTCGAGGTGGAACAACTGGAAAATGTTTTTCTCTACAATATTGACCACTTGGAGCATCTGATGCGCGAAAACGTGCGGGTGCGGGAGCAGGAAGTGGCGCGGTGCCATGAAATCATCGAGCAACATACCGTCGCGCTCATGGCCAAACTCAACGGCACTCCAGGAAGACCGGAATCGGTCCGGCCGCAACCTCTAATGGACTGGTCTTTCCAAAGTCCCATCGCCGGTTATGCGAAGTAATTTGCAATCTAACAGAAACCCTTACACACCCGCCACCGAAAACTTTAAAACACCCTATATGAAAACGAAAAATCCGACCAGAATGGCGCAAGCCTGTTTATTGACAGTTGCGCTCCTCAGCCTGACAGCATCATTGTCGGCGAGCCCGGTATCGCCATACTCCCTCAATGCCCGTGTCGTCCCGCGGCCCGTCACTCCCGAGGATGTCACAACCTATGGTCTGTCGACCAGCACCGAGTATTCGGGCGGACTGGGGACGATCGCGATCGGCACGCCGGCCTACCTGGAAGTTGACGTGATCAACAACGCGGCAGATGCCGCGACCGTCACCGGCATTGCCTGGTCTTGCACGGGACCGGCAGGGCCTGCGACGTTGACGGCCAGTCCATTGCCGACAAATATGCCGGTCTTCCTGCCGTCAGACCGCCAGTTCTTCTATCAGTTGGCTCCGGGGAACTCACGCATGGAACTGCGCCCGACCATAGCGGGTGAGTACACGGTTAGCGTCATTGTCACCAACACCAGCGGGACGACAAACGTGAGCACGACCTTAAATGTGGGAACCTACGAGGGCGTTGAAGTATGCGCGTTTTGCCACAGCGGGGGCGTTGTTGGGGTCCCCGACATGTATCCGTCCTGGTTGACCACTGCTCATGCGAGCATATTCACACATGGCATTGACGGGGTTTTGGGAACCCACTATAGCGTGTCCTGCATCAAGTGCCACACCACCGGGTACGACACCAACGCCAGTGCGCTGGGCGACGGTGGGTTTTATGGTGTCCAGCAAGAGGATGGCTGGATGTTCCCGACCAATCTGGCAAACACCAATCTGGCCAGCACCAATTTTTCGTCCATGCCCCAGAATCTTCAGAATGTGGCCAATATAACATGCGAAAACTGCCACGGGCCAGGCAGCCAGCACGCCTATGCATTCGGCAATACCAGTACTCCCGGCTGGCCACTAGTTGACATTCCCTACAATGTAGGCGCTTGCCAGCAATGCCACGACGACGCGCCGGGCCACGCCCAAGGGACGCAATGGTACGCTTCCAGCCACGCGGTGACGACGACCACTCCCACCAGCGCCTCGGACGTGGCTTCCGGCGCCGCCGAATACTGTGTGCGATGCCACAGCACCGCCGGATTCATTGCCATTGTGTCGAACAATGCGGCTGGCAATGGGATTGTTACCAGTTCGAACGTGACCTACTCCGCCATCGGCTGCCAGACCTGCCATGAGCCGCACGGGCAGACAATTCCCACTAATGATAACTATCTGCTGCGGGTCGTGTCTTCGGCGACGTTTGGGGACGGCACGGTCGTCACCAACGGAGGAGAGGGCAATCTGTGCATGAATTGCCATCACAGCCGCAATGGTTCGGCGGTCACCAACGTGGCGAATTGGCCCAGATGGATTCCCACCTGGCCGGGAGCAGTAGTTAATCCCACCACCGGCCCCAGTTCGCGCGATTTTGGCGTGCATGACAGTCCACAGGGGGACATGCTGGAGGGCGTCAACGCCATTACCTATGGGTTGACGATCCCCAGTTCGGCCCACCGCCATTCGGTCACAAATTCCTGCGTGGGCTGCCATATGCAATCCATTTCTCCTTCAACCAATTCCAATGGTACAGTCAATCCGGCATTTGTCCTGTCGGGCGGGCATACCTTTGAGATGAGTTACAATACCTACACCACGAACGGCAGCACGATTACCACGAACACGGTTGACCAGATGGGTGTCTGCAACCAATGCCACGGCGGGATCACCAACTTCGACTTCCCGGTGGAGGACTACGCCAACGTCGGCACCATCCTCGGTGTCCAAACCGAAGTGCAGATTCTGCTGAACCAGTTGTCCACGTTGCTGCCGAACTCGCATGGCGTCATAGACGGGACGGTGAAGACCAGTCTTTCTGTCACGACCAACTGGACGACGGCTCAACTGCAAGCCGCTTACAACTTCCAGTTTGTATCCGCAGATGGTAGCTTGGGCATCCACAATGCGCCGTTTGCGACCGGCCTGCTCAATGCGTCGATTGCGGACCTGACTGGTCCGGCCGTGCCCGGCAGCTTCGATGCCTGGGCGACCAATTACTTCGGCTCATTGACCAACGCCGATGCCATAGCCGACGCCGCCCCGGCTGGGGACGGCATTCCGAACTGGCTGAAGTTTGCCTTGGGCCTTGACCCGCTGGTGAGGGGCATCTCACTCCCCAACGGCGTTGTGTATGCCAATGGCAACGCCTTGGGCGGCAACACCCCGACCAACACCCTCGCGATCACCACAGCGGCGGATATTACCTGGGACACCGTGGCCGGCACGACCTATCAGATCCAGGAAGTCACCTCCCTGAGCGACGGTTGGCAGAATATTGGAAGCCCGATTGTGGCGTCAAACAATGCCTCAATGAGCTACCTGACGCCGACGGCGGGCAATGTGCAACAATACTTCCGTGTGGTCAGCACGCCATAGGGCGGACCAAACATTAAACTTGTCTTATGAGGCGGGTCAGACCAGATTATGGCCCGCCTCAGTCAATGAATGCCAGGACGCTGATAAATGCCTCGCCGACACGGCCTAATGAGGCTACGGGAAAACGACCGTCCGGTGACCCTGCCCGGTCCGGGCGCATCATTGCGGCGCTGGTCTTCTTCTTGGCGGGCGCAGCCCTGAGCGCGCTTTGGTTCACGCGTGGCGTCTGGCTTCATTCCAGCGCGGAAAACCCGGTGGCGTTTTCCACCGCCACCAGGGCGGTTTTGAGTCATCTGGATGCGCCGGTGGAAATCCGGTTCTACTCCATGCTGGATGCGTCCAGTGTGCCGGAACCTGTGCAGGCATTTGCCGGGCGGGTGGATCAATTGCTCGGTCGATACGAGCAGGCGGGCGGCGGCCGGGTCCGGGTGGTCCGATGCGAAACCTTCTCCAACTCAAGCGCGAACGCGGCGGAGGCCGATGGCATCAATGCTTTCAACAACGACAAAGGCAACGCTTGCTTCCTGGGAATTGCCGTGGTGTGCGGCGGTCAAAAGGAATCGCTGCCGCGGCTTGTCCCGGAGTGGGAGCAGGCGTTGGAACCTGACCTGACCCGCGCCATCACCCGCGCCATTGCCCGCGCCGTCGAGTCCAGACCAGGAGCACAGCGAGTGGCCCGGATTGACACTTCCAGCCTGGATGCAGTTCGAAAAGCTATTCCAGACCTTGATGCGGTATCGCTGGAGGAGGGCACGCGAATTCTGCGCGATGCGTCAATGGTCAAATTCAAGCAGGCTGTGAACGAAATGGACGCAAGTTTGAAGGATGCCGAGCAACGTTTGATCCAGGCGCAGGCCAGCCAGTCTGAGGCCGCCCAGCAGTCTGCGGCGGAGGAACTGCGGAAAATCCAGGCGGAAGGAACACGGAAAATCCAGCAAATTGCGCAGGACTCCCACGCCCAAATTGCCGCCCTGCAACAACTCAAGAAAGCCTCGCCTTGAGCCGGCGCGCCAATGATATGGTCCTGTCCCTCCATGGGCCTCGCGGCGTGAGCACGACAACCCTTCTATTGATGGCCGTTCTTCTGGGCAGCTTGCGGGCCGGCGGGCAGAACGTTCAACATTTGAGCATCACGGAACCGGGCGGGATGCCCGGGGCGCCCGTCATAACCGGGGTCACGCCCGTGACGAACGGAATGAAGGTGACCGGTGTGGAGGTGACATGGGATGGCCCTTCCGGTTATTACCAATTATTTGAGAGTCCGGACACCAACGAGCCGGTTTGGAAGGCGCTGACCCGACACAACGTCCTGGCCCGAAGGGCCACCGTTCCGGCTCGTTATAGCAACTCCTTTTTCAAAGTCTCCGGCCCAACCGCGCTGTACGCCGGGTCCGAAACATGCATAGAATGCCATGCACCCGTTCTGAAAACGCAGATACACACCCTCCATGCGGTCGCGTTTAGCAACGTGTTGTTCGAGGCCGACGGGGGCCAGACCAACAGTTCTTGTCTGGCCTGCCACACAGTGGGATTCGAGTTGCCAACGGGATTTGCCAGCCAGGCTGAAACTCCGCATCTTGTCGGCGTGCAATGCGAGAACTGCCATGGTCCGGCGGCCCGTCATGAGGCCAATCCCGATGATCCCTCGGTCCGGCCGCGCGTCGAAGTGGCTTCCCAGGTCTGCGGCGGATGTCACAACGGGCCCTGGCATCCCACGTTCGATGAATGGACGAAGAGCGCCCATGCGCTGGTCACGAATTTGCTGGTCACCAATTTCAACGCCGCCAATGAAATGCTGGTGACAAACCTTAATCTGAATGCCGCCAGCCAAATCAATCATTGCGGCCGGTGTCATTCCGGCTCCGTGCGTTTGAGCCTGCTGGAAACCAATCCGGTACCGGCGGGCGATGCGGATATCGGGATTGTTTGTGCCACCTGCCATGACCCCCATCAAACCAACGCCAATCCTGCGCAATTGCGCAACCCAATCGTATCCACCAACGACTACTTCATGCCGACCAACGGCACCTTCGCCAAGCTCTACAATCCCGAAATCAACATCTGCGCCCAGTGCCACAATCACGCGGGCGCGTCGTGGACCAATAACGAGTGCGAGCCGCATCACTCGGGGCAATACAACATGTATCTGGGGACCATCGGCGAGTTGGAGTCCGGGGTCTCCACTTCGAATCCGCACGCCCTCATCACCAACCAGTGTGTCGGATGCCATATGCAGACAACGCGCTTTGTGAGCGATGCCCAGCCGGCTGTCACGGGTCACAGCTTCAAGGTGGAAACGTATGCCGTCTGCATCAATTGCCATGATATTCCCGAATCATTTTTTCCAGAAATCGTGTCAATTTTGCAGGAGGGTTTCAAAACAGATTGGATTGATGGGGTAACAAACCTTTTGGACACTTGGGCGGCCACCAAGGCCCCCCCGGCGTTGGCCAAATATGGAAACCTGGCTTGGGAATACACTACGCCAGGCAGCTTGTCTTCTGGCGGTCCGGGGCCAAATGCACAGGAGCAGCTTCTGATTCCGGAAAATATCCGGAAGGCTCGTTTCAACCTTTACGTGGTGCAGAACGATGGCACTCTTGGCATTCACAACCCGGAGTATGCTGTAGCCCTTCTGAACGCCGCGGAAGACTGGATTCAGGAGGAGTTGGATCAGTAAGGGCCTTGAACGAAGCTATGATCAATCGTAACTTCCACAAATTTGCGACGCGCGGCCCGGCGTGGGCGCGGGCACTGGCACTGGTGGCCGGCCCGTTGGCCCTGCTCCTTCTCGTGATTTCCTGCGGCACCGTGACCCGTTCCGTGGTGGTGCTGCCGGAGGTGCCGGGGGCAAAATACATCGGGGCAAAGGAGTGCGAACAATGCCACGACAAAATCTACAGAGACTTCGCCACGGCCGATCATGCCCGGTTGATCGCTTATGGGACCAATTCACTCAGCGCCGGCTGCGAATCGTGCCACGGCCCGTGCAGCCTGCATTCTGATTCCGGCGGAGAGGTGTTGCCGCCCTACACCTTCACATCGGGGCGCCCCAGCTCGGGCAGCTATGGCGCGCGCGTCATCGCCCCGCCGCCCCGCGCCACGGAAACGGTGTGCTACCAATGCCATTCCGATGTGCGCGGCCAGTTCAGCCTGCCCATCCACCATCCAGTGACGGAGGACAAACTGAGTTGCGTCGCCTGCCATTCGCCGCACAAAGGCTCCATCTATGTCGGCGGCGGCACGTCGTTCCTGGCTGAAAATGAAGCCTGCATCCGCTGCCATCCCGCCCAGCGCGGGCCTTTTGTGTTCGAGCACGAGGCCATGCATGAGGGATGCACGACCTGCCATCAACCGCACGGTTCGGTCAATGCCAAACTGTTGTCGGTGCGCAACGCCAACCTCTGCTTGAAATGCCACTTCCAGCAATCGACCGGGGGCCGGCTTTTCATCGGCGGGTCCGACCACACTTTGCGTGTGCAGCAGGGTACCTGCTGGACGGCCGGATGCCACGAGGCCGTTCATGGTTCGCGCGTCAGTCCCTCTTTGCGATTTTAACCCCCAGCCCAGCGCCGATGAAAACAACCAGCCTCTTCCAGCCCAAGCGAAGCCAGCGGCATTGGGTGTGCCTGCTGGGTTTGTGCCTGGCGGCATCGGCCGTTGTGGCGGCTGACACCAATGCGCCGCCTCCGCTGACGCCGGAGCAGATGTTTGAGGGCGGGACAAACACCTACAACAACTGGATCGAGTTTTCCGCTGGCGGGAACCTGGTCAGCGGCAGCAAGCCCAATTTCCAACAGCAGCAACAGATCGCCGGCTCCGCGTTTGGCGGGCTGGACGGTTTCCATTTCATAACCAATCTCGACAAGAAAACCACGATGACATTGGACGCGCGGGCCATTGCCGATGAGCACGACTACAAGTTGAAGCTGGGCATCGATCGCGAGAACACCGGCTATCTGCGTCTTTCCTACACCGAATCCCGCACCTGGTCGGACGGAGACGGCGGCTTTTTCCCGCCTTCGGATGTGTTTTACTCGCTCTCGAAGGATGCGCTGGGACTGGATCGCGGGGCCTTCACCGTAGAGGCTGGGCTGACGCCGGAAAAGGGGATCAACGCCGTGTTCAAATACACGCACTCCTTCCGCGAGGGTGAGGAAGGCTCCACCATCTGGGGAGACGCCCATCCCAACAGCGCCACGCTGGTGCAGGGTCTTAGCCCCTCGGTCGAGGACATTCATGAGCATGACGATAATTTTCAACTTGACCTGTCTGACCACATCAAAGAAACGGACCTGGGTTTGGGACTGCGCTTCGACACGGGAAATATGAACGACACTCTGATGATCACGGAATACCCGGGCGAACCCATCCAGCAAAAAATCACCGATCAACAAGGAACCACCTACGACGTGTTCGACGTCCACACTTCTTCGGAAACCTGGTTCAACACCAATCTCATGTTCTCCTCCGGCTTCGCTTATTCGCACATGGACAACACCTTTTCCGGCAGCCTCATTTACGGGTCTGATTTCGATGTCGGTTACGCGCCCAACGCCAATTATGGCTTCGGTTACTTCGATTTGGGCGGGCGGTCGCACATGAACGAATACGTCATGGACATGAACCTCCTCTACAAGCCGGGGCCTTATTTTACCATCATCCCTTCCGTGCGGCTGCAAAAGGACGATGAGGATGCGGACACCAGTGGCGTTGAAACCCTTGGCGCCTTCTCCCCCGTGGCCTTTAACTCCTCGGGCGACGCCGGGGACCTCGATGTGCGCGGGCGGCTGGACCTGGCCTACCGCGGCTTCACCAATTGGGTGCTGCACGCCCGTGTGGACATCACCGAGGTGGACGGGAACCTGGACCAATATGGCGGATTGATCCCGATCAACGGCATCGGCGTTCCAGGCGTGCAAAGCCAGATCGACGAGCGAAACTTCATCCAAAAGTATGCCGCCGGGGCCAGGTGGTACCCCTCGCGCCGCGTCACGGTGGACGCGGGCGGTTATTTCAAACAGGACGACTACCACTATGTCAACCCGGTGGACAGTACCCCGGACAACAGCGCCACCGCCTATCCGGGCTATCTGGCGATGCAAAAATTCGCGACCTACGACGGCAACTTCCGGCTGACGGTGAAGCTCAGGCAAAACCTGAGTCTGATCAGCCGCTATGAATATCAATGGTCCACCATCCATACCGAGCCTGACTCCCTGGCGGGCCTGCCGGACGTCGAGTCTTCCACCATGCAAAGCCATATCATTGCGCAGGATGTCAATTGGACCCCTTGGCCCCGCCTAAACCTCCAAGCCGGTCTCAATTATGTCTTGAGCGACACCGCCACGCCGGCCTCGGATGTCACCCAGGCCATTCTCGACGCTCGCAACAACTATTGGACCGTGAATTTTTCCTCGGGATTTGTCGTGGACGACAAAACGGACCTCAATCTGAGCTATGTCTATTACGACGCGGACGATTACGTGGACAACTCCCCCTCCGGCGTCCCGTACGGCGCGGGCGGTCAGGAGCATTCCATCACCTTGACACTCACCCGCCGGATCAGCCAAAGAATCCGCCTCTCGTTGAAGTATGGATATTACCGTTATCTCGACGATGCCACCGGCGGCAACGCCGACTTCGGCGCGAGCCTGGTGTACGCCACCTTGCGCTATCGCTTTTGAAAGGTTCCGGCTCTTCCAAATGCATGAAACAAAACACGGTTGAAACAATTGACATTTTCAGGGCCATCCGGACAATGGGCCTGAAATGCTAACAACTAAGAATTATGAAACATACGAAATTCTATCTGACCGTTCTTGCCCTTGCGGCAAGCACCGCGGCCCTCACCGCCGCCGACGCCAATGCCATCTGGGAAAAAAGCTGCCAAAAGTGCCACGGCGCCGATGGCACCGGGGACACGAAAATGGGGAAGAAACTGGAAATAAAGGACCTGACCGACGCCAAATATCAGGCTTCCTTCACCGATGAGCAGGCGACCAAAGCCATCAAGGAAGGCATCAAAGACGGGGACAAGACCAAGATGAAAGCCAACGACGATTTGTCGGACGACGACATCAAGGCGCTTGTCGCAAAGGTTCGCGCGTTCAAGAAATAGCCGGTGTGCCTTCGGGCGGAAGGCGGCGCGATTCCTGCCATCGCCCGCCGTCCTCGCCGTCCTCGCCGTCATCAAGTTGGTTGTTGTCAACCACGGGGAATTCGCGTCATCCGATGACGCCGGGATTTTTGGCCCCGGTTGCCAACTGTTGCAGCGAGTTCCAAATTCTTCATGTCTCTGCGTCCTCTGCGCCTCTGCGCGAGTATTCAAATCGTGCCATCTGGAGGCGGCGTCTCTGGCAAACCATTCACGATGCGGGTGCTGCCATCTTTTATTTTCTCTGGATTTCTCAGCGTTGAAAGAGTAAACTATAGGATGACTCGCGCAGAGAACGCAGAGAAAACCGCGTGAATTCCCACAAGCCAATCCGCAGGCCTGACGGTATGGCGCCCGATAATATCACTGAATGGGCGGAGTGCCCCAATTTCAACCAATACGGTTCTTTTGGAATCATATCCCATCGCTATCCCCGACTCGAATAGAACATTTTGACGTGCCTGCCCGGTCAATTCCGTTTCGAGGACAGCATCGTTTTCGTTCCGAAATTCGGCCTTCAGCCATGCCTCGTCGTCCGGAGTCATTACGACCACAAATGCCTGCGCCTCAGAAAAGGCGGCCTGCAATATGTGTCCGACGTAAGGACTTGGGTCTTTGGTGGCAGCGCGTGCCTGAGACCACTCCAAAGGTTTGAGACCAATGGCGCGAAGGAAATCAAACATCGCCTGCCGGATTGCTTCACTTCGGCCATGCACCACAAAAACAGTTTTAGTGTCTTTCGCTTGCGGAGGGGCAGAAATAGCCGCTGTTTGTTGCCCCTGCGGGTTCAAAGAGGTGCCATTTTCACTCCAATACGTCTCCACCTCATGCTTCATCGCGTCAAGCAACGCGTCCGCATCTTCCAAACCAAAGGCGACGCGGCTCCGATTGTCGCCGGGGGTCGTTGGTGCGGTATGAATGAACTGGAGTTTGTTAATTTTAACCAAGTTCCTATCGTCATTCGGAATATCTTAGTGATCGCCATTTCGAAATTGTGATGCCACGTTGGATACTCTGCCTTGCCAGCAGGCGACATTTTTGACAGCGAGAGAATCTTCGCTTTCAATTCTCCCAAAATGTCTAGGGCTTTCTTTTTTCCCACCATAGTCGCAGTCTGGGGGAATGAGGGGGGCCTTGGCAAATTCATTCTTGGTGCGTTCCGTTTCCTCTTTATGCCTCTCTTGCTGTTGGCGCTCGCTAACGAGAAAACGAAGCGTTTCGCGCCAATCTTTAAGGCGAAGTGAGCTGGACCCCTATTTTTAGACCACTGGTTAAGTTCGACTTTTGCCGGTCTGCTGTAGATAAGAAAGAGCAGACTTATGAAAGCAAAACGGAAAAGACACAGTGCGGCCTTCAAGGCCAAAGTG
>JBKQUS010000145.1:0-23987 GCA_052325505.1 Limisphaerales bacterium | reverse complement strand
GGCAGGTGCATTGCTTGTCTGCCACGACCCCGGAAAATGGCAGGCTGCCTCCGTGCTTCCTGGAGTGAGCCGAGTTTTGGAGACTCGGCCGCGTGCTGACCCCCAGCCTGTGCATTGAATGAATGGTGCGGTTGCCGGGAGTTGCGCCCGGATGGTGGCCGTGCGCAAGCACCTCCATGGCAAGGAGGTATTCTGCTGTTGATTCACAGCCGCGGAAATTAAAAGGGCCGGGAGCGTTCAGGCTCCCGGCCCGTGCCATTTCAACAAAGAACAAACACCTCCTGGCGATCTATTCGATCCCAGCCCGCGGTTTCACGGCGGCTGTTTCGGTGTTTAGGGGCACACCTCCTGCGAAGCCCTTAATATGTAAATACAAAATTCGTCTTGCTCGTCCTGGTGATGCTATCTTCCGGCTGTGGGCACACCCCACCGGTGAGGATTCTCTGCTCGTCCTCGCCAAATTCAGTTTGTCGCCAGAGGACATCACCTGGATGTCGCTTTGTTCTTATTCACAGATTGTCTATCTTTTGTCGTTATTCGTTCCTATTCATGCTCTTCAGGGAAAACAAAAAACCCTGCCTACACGCGGTAAGCAGGGTTGAAGAAATTCTCTTTCGATTCGTTACCTGCCTACACCCAGTCTATCCAAATTACCTTCGGGCTGTTTCCCGATGGGTGCCATGGATAGTCCAAGGCTAAACACATAGCCTTGGGTGTACCGGCTATGACGTGTCGCCTTCGCGACTGTCATCGTCGGCCAACTCGTGGCTGATATGTTTAAGCAAGTTTTCATCGAACGTAGAGACGTATAGCACATGCTCCAGGTTACGCGCAAGTAATATTTTCAAATTTTTGCAAATTGGAGCGACACCGATGAAGGATAGCAGCGGTGATCGAACATCAGTAGCTGATTTCTGCTGTTATTTGCCGATGCAGAATTGGCTGAAAATGGCGTCGAGCAGATCGTCGGTGGTCGTTTTGCCGACGATTTCTCCGACGGCGTTGGCGGCGATGCGAAGGTCCAACGCAGCCAGCTCCAATCCAAGGCCGTCTCGCAACACGGCCACGGTGCGCTCAATGCCCGCGCGCGCCCGTTGCAGCGCGTCTTGATGGCGGGAGTTGATCATCACTTGCCACATCCCGGCCTGGATTTCCCCCGCCCATACTTTTTCCTTGATGGCGTCTTTGACCTCTTCAATTCCCTTGCCGGTCAGACAACAAACATCCTGAGCCGAAATGCCCGGCGGCAATTGGAGGCGGACGGGCAGATCGATTTTGTTGCGAATAAGGAGCCGCTTTTTTTGTCCGAATTCCGAGAGCAACTTCTCGTCGGCAGCGGCCAGAGGTTCGGCGGCGTCGAGGACATGAAGAATCAATTCGGCATCGGCCAGCGCGCCGCGGCTGCGCCGGATGCCTTCGATTTCTATCTCGTCGGCAGCCTCGCGCAATCCGGCGGTGTCGATGAAGATGACTGGTATTCCGCGCACGTTGGCGGTTTCTTCGATTGTGTCGCGGGTCGTCCCCGGAATGGGGGAGACGATGGCGCGGTCATGGCCCAGGAGCTGATTGAGCAGGCTGGATTTGCCGACGTTGGGCCGCCCGATGATGGCGGCGCGAATGCCGCGGCGCAGAATCCTGCCTTCGTTGGCCGTGCGCAGCAATTCGTCGGCGAACGCGATGCCGACCTGCAAACGTTTGACCAGGTTCTCGCGCGTGTCCGGGGCGATGTCTTCGTCGGGGAAGTCAATATGGGCTTCGATGTGGGCCAGTATCTTCATCAGATCGTCGCGCAGAAGATTGATGCGTTGGGAAAGCTTGCCGGCCAGTTGCTCATTGGCGGCGGCAAGGGCCAGTTCGGTGCGGGAATGGATCAAGTCGGCAACAGCTTCGGCCTGGGCCAGATCAATGCGGCCGTTGAGAAAGGCCCGGCGTGTGAATTCGCCTGGAGCGGCAAGGCGCGCGCCGTTTTCCAGAAGAGTGTCCAGCACAAGCTTGGCCGGGAGCAAACCGCCGTGACAGGTTATTTCGACCACGTCCTGGCGCGTAAAGCTGCGAGGCGCGCGCATCACGGCCAGCATAACTTCGTCCACGACGCGGCCCTGGCGGACTATTCTGCCGAAATGAATGGTGTGGGTGGGCGCGGCGGAAGGCGGGGATTTTCCAGCGGGCCTGAAACTGGCGTCGGCAATCGACAGGGCGTGCGGACCGGATAGCCGGACAACGGCAATCCCGCCTTCGCCCAACGGGGTGGCGATGGCGGCAATGGTGTCGTTGAGGTCAAAGTTCAAATTCAGCCGTGCCCGCGTCGGCGCAAAAGCGCGCAGGCTTTTTGGTAGCTTTTGCGATGGAGATAGTGCAACAACTCCGACTCGGTTCCCGCCGGCAACTGGCGAGCCAACTCGTCGAGCCGCGAGAAAATGGGCAGCAAATCGGGCTTGGGATTGGCGGCGGCCATCTTCGCGGACGCGTCTTCCAAGGCGATTAGGTTGTCCAAAATCTGTTGTTCGATTAACGTCAAGGCGATACAAACATAGCATCCTGGCGGTGTAACAAACAGAGAAAACAGAACTACATGGATCCCACTTTACCCGGCGGTTCGTATCTTGGCGTGGAATGCGGAGCGACCCGCAGCGTGGTGCTTTTCGCGCCGGGAGGGGATTTGCCCTGGCGCCGCGGGGAATTCGGCCCGGCGAATCTGCGGTTTTTGGATGACGCCGCGTTGGTGAAACATTTCATGACGATCAAGGGCTTGCAAGGGCGGGCCGTCGAGCCCCTGGCCGGAATCGCCATTGGCATGGCGGGGATGAGGACCGATGCGGACCGGCGTCGAATCAAGGCCGCCGCCGCCAAAGTCTGGCCGGGAACGCCGTGCCACGCGACGGACGATTTGGAAACTGCGCTGGCGGCGGGCGAATCCGGCGGAACGGCCAATTGCGCGGCGCGGGTGTTGATTCTTAGCGGCACTGGTTCGTGTTGTTCCGGCCGGAAACCAAATGGGAAGACCACGCGCATTGGCGGATGGGGACATATTCTGGGGGACAGAGGCAGCGGCTATGAAATCGGTTTGCGCGGATTGAAGAAGTCGGTTCATTTCCTGGATCGGGAGGGGCGCTGGCCGCTGCTGGGTCGCTCCATATTGCAGACGCTGCAAATGAACGAGCCGGAGGATCTGATTGATTGGGCCAAAGCAGCCGGCAAATCAGAAATCGCCGCGCTGGCTGCGCAAGTTTTCGCGGCGACGACGAAGGGAGACAAGCTGGCGCGGGGCATCTTGACGGCTGCCGCCGAATCGCTGGCCAGGGACGGCGTTGATTGCGCCCGCTTGATGGTCAGAGGCGGCTCGCCGGTCAAATTTCTTTTGGCGGGCGGCGTTCTGTTGAAGCAGCCCGGTTTCGCGCGGCAGGTGCGGGCGCGGCTATTACGACTTTGGCCTGGGGCGCGGGTGACGATTTTGCGGCGGGAGGGTGCATGCGGCGCGCTGGAGCTAGCCAAGGCGCACTTTGGCGGCCGCATAAGGACGAAAATATTGCAGCAGATCAGCGTGCCGGAACCTGACACGATTCTCCCACCCGCGTCGAGCGCGCTTGTCCCAACCGAACAAAGAAACCCGCGTTCAAAGAATTTGGACCGTATGTCCTTGTCCAAGGCGGTTGCGCTGATGATTGACGAAGAATCGAAAGTCGGCCGCGCCCTGCTGAAGGAGAAAAGGAAGATCGCGCGGGTCATCGAATGGGTGGCCGGAGCGATGCGGCGGGGCGGGCGGCTCTTTTACGCCGGCGCGGGCACGAGCGGACGGCTGGGGATGTTGGACGCCTCGGAATGCCCGCCGACTTTTGGCATCGCGCCGGATCGTGTGCAAGCCATTCTCGCCGGGGGGCGGGCTGCGGCGTGGAGATCGGTGGAAGGTGCGGAAGACAGCGCGGCGGCGGGCGCGTCGGCCGTGCATTGCCGGGGGATCAACCGGCGTGACGTGGTCATCGGCATCGCGGCGAGCGGGCGGACGCCCTTTGTGTGGGGAGCGCTGGCCGCAGCCCGGCAGAAAGGCGCCAGAACGGTGTTGCTCTGTTTCAATCCGCATTTGACAATGCCGGCGGCGGGCGGGCCGGATTTGGTCATCGCGCCGGACGTCGGGCCGGAAGTTTTGACGGGATCGACGCGGCTCAAGGCCGGCACGGCGACCAAGGTGATACTGAACATGGTGACGACGCTGGCCATGGTGCGGCTGGGAAAGGTGGTGGGCAACTTGATGGTCGATATGAATGTGTCCAATCGCAAACTGCGGGAACGGGCGGTGCGCATCGTGCAGGCCGTGACCGGCGCGGACGCGATGGCGGCCCACGCCGCGTTGGAGAAGTGCCATTGGAAGGTCAAGCCAGCCTGCCGGCGGCTCAGGAGCGCAAGTCCGGCTTTGTAGCACTCCTTTCTTGGCTCGATGGCAGGGTAAACGGAAAGCTCAGTTGACTGATCCCCTTGCCATCATGGCCTGATTCCTCTTTGCAAACACCGTTTGTTCCATTGTCATCAATCTTCCTGGCAGGGTGGGCCGCGGACCACGGTGTCGGGAGCCTGCAGTTAATAAAATTTTCTCAATTAATAATTGCATTCAATGAAGATTAGCTTATGATGGAGCGGTTGATACCATGACAGCTAGCGCCCATCAACCATGCCTCAAACCGGCCAGACACATCATCCATTATCGGAAGCTCTTGGGCAAATTGGCGCTTACAGCAGGCACGGTGGCGGCAGTGCTGGCGGCGCCTTTGGCCAGCGGGGCTGTGACCTTCACCACGATTTATTCTTTCAGCCCGTACGCTGCCACCGACGCGGGAATTGAGCCGGTGGCGGGGCTGGCTCTCGGGGGAGATGGCAACTTCTATGGCACGACCACCGGGGGTGGCGCCAATGGGCCTGGGACAGTATTCCGTGCGACCCCGTCAGGCTCTGAGACCACATTGTATTCGTTTGATATACGATATGACGGGGGAGAGCCACGCTGTGCGTTGGTCCTGGGAAACGACGGAAACTTTTACGGAACTACCAGTGATTATCATGGCTCGGGCCTGAACAATCAGGGCACCGTATTTAGAATTTCAACCGGTGGGGCGTTTGCTGTCCTTGCCACCTTCAATGGCACCAACGGCGCCGAGCCTTTCGGCGGGTTGGTGGTGGGCGCAGACAGCAATTTCTATGGCACAACTTCCAGTGGCGGCGCTTCCGGCTCGGGCACGGTTTTCAAGATGACACCAAGCGGCACGCTGACCACTCTCCATTCCTTCAGTGGCGGAACCAGTGACGGAGGGTGTCCGAAGGCCGGGTTGGTACAGGGCAACAATGGAGATTTTTATGGCGTCACCACGGGAGAGGACACGTTTAGTTCCGGCACGGTTTTTAAGATCACTGCCGCCGGAGTTCTGACCACGCTGCACCGGTTCGGGAGCGATGGCATTGATCCCTATGGCGGCTTGGTGTTGGGCACAGACGGCAACTTCTACGGCACGACATCCGCCGGCGGAGCGCATGGGGATGGCACGGTATTTAAAATCACTCCAACCGGCTCGCTTGCCACTTTGCACAACTTCGCCGGGAACGATGGTTCTCAACCACTTGCGGCCCTGGCGCAGGGCAGCGATGGCAATTTCTATGGCACCACGACGCAGGGCGGCGCGAACATCGCCAAGGACCCTTTGGGTGTGGGCTTCGGCGCGGTGTTCAGAATCACGCCCCGCGGTACGCTTTCCACATTATATTCCTTTGGCCAAAGTATTGACTCAAACGGCAATCCCGTGGATGGCGGAAGTCCCATGTGCGCATTGGTGCAGACTCCGGATGGGAGTTTCTATGGCACGACGTTGTCTGGCGGGTCCGGTGGCTATAACTGTGGCACCATTTTTCAGATATCGGGCGCCAGCAGCCCGGCCGGTCCAATCATCACAACAGCCAGTCCTCTCCCGGAAGGGGCATTGGGAGTTGTTTACAGCCAGACCCTGGCCGCCACAGGCGGGACGCCTCCTTACGCATGGTCGTTGGTGTCGGGCGCTTTGCCCGCTGGATTGAGTCTGAGTAGCGCCGGGGTGATCAGCGGAACTCCCGGCACGGCAAAGACAGCGAGTTCGAAGGTGAAGGTGACCGACGAAAGCGGGTTGTTCTCAACCAAAGTGTTCAGCTTGACGATCAGCAGAGTCCCGGCGGCTAAGGTATATACTTGGATGAATTTCGCCGGCCAGCCGGAGAACTCTGGTAGCGTGGATGGCACGGGCGGCGCTGCGAAGTTCAACGGGATTTGGGGCTTGGCGCTGGACGGCGAGGAAAATCTGTTCGTGTCGGACAGTGGTAACGATACGATTCGGAAAGTGACTTCGGCCGGGGTGGTCACGACGCTGGCGGGCAGCGCGGTCACTTACGGAGACGGTCAGGATGGCACAGGCAGCAATGCACATTTCTACTCCCCTTCCGGAGTGACAACAGACAACGCGGGCAACCTCTACGTTGCGGACACCTACGATTACACGATTCGGAAAGTGACGCCGGCGGGAGTGGTGACGACGCTGGCTGGCAGCCATGGCATTTATGGCAGTGCGGATGGCACGGGCAGCGCTGCTTTATTCATGGGACCTAAAAGTGTGGCGGTGGACAGCGCGAGCAACGTGTTCGTGGCAGACACCTTCGATTCCACGATTCGGAAGGTGTCTCCTGTCGGGACAAATTGGGTGGTGACGACACTGGCAGGCAGCTCGGGATTATATGGCCATGCGGACGGCACGGGCACTGAAGCGCGATTCGCCTCTCCTTCGAGCATAGCGGTGGACAGCGAGGGCAACCTATTCGTGACGGATACTGGTTACGTGTACGGCGCCGAATGCACGGTTCGAAAGGTGACTTCGGCTGGAGTGGTTACGACGTTGAGTATCAACACGGGACAGTACTCCGGGCCTCAGGCCGTGGCGGTGGACACCAATGGAAACCTGTACTTGATGGACACGGAGGAGATTTGGAAAGCGGCTCCTCTGGGAACAAATTGGGTGCTTACGGAGCTGGCAGGCTGCACCAATTGCTCACATGGCAGCGCGGATGGCACGGGCAATGCCGCGCAGTTTTACACGCCGTCCAGCCTGGCTCTGGACAGCGCGGGCAACATCTTCTTGGCAGATACCTGGAACGGCACTGTCCGAAAGGTATCTCCGGAGGGAACGAATTGGGTGGTCACGACGCTAGCAGGTAGCGCGGGCAATTATGGCAGTACCGATGGCAGAGGCAGCGCGGCGGAGTTCTCCCGGCCTGAAGGAGTGGCGTTGGACAGCGCAGGCAACCTGTTCGTGACTGACGGCGTCGACAACTTGATCCGAAAGGTGACCCCGGCAGGGGTGGTTACGACGTTCGCGGGCTTCCGGGAATCTCAAGGCCATGCGGATGGGATGGGGAGCGTGGCACGCTTCAACGAGCCTGAAGGCGTGGCGGTGGACAAAACGGACAACGTTTACGCGGTGGATAATGACCAGATCCGGAAGGTGACCCCGGCGGGTCTGGTCTCGACGATGGACCAGTTCAATATTCCCACGGGCGTGGCTGTGGACAGTGCGGGCAACTTGTTCGTGACGGTCACCGACAGCTCCACGATCGCAGAAGTGACCCCGGCGGGGGTGGTGACGACGGTGGCGGGCACCGCAGGCGCAGAAGGGAGCAACGATGGCGTCGGTAGCGCGGCGCTGTTCCTTTTTCCGCAGGGCGTGGCGTTGGACAGCGCGGGCAACCTGTTCGTGTCGGATACCGGAAATAACACGATCCGCAAAGTGGCGCCTGTCGGGACAAATTGGGTGGTAACAACGCTGGCGGGTAACCCGACGAATTCTGGCAGCGCGGATGGGATGGGCAGCGCGGCGCAATTCTGGCATCCTCTCGGCTTGGCGGTGGACAGCGAAGACAATGTGTATGTTGCCGACCGTGACAATTTTACAATTCGGAAAGTGACTCCGGCCGGCGTCGTGACGACCATCGGGGGCGTGGCGGGCACGCAAGGCTGCACCGAAGGCACAGGCAACGCGGCGCAGTTCGTCGAGCCTACGGGCGTGACGGTTGACAGCGCGGGCAACCTGTTTGTGGCAGATTGGACCCGCATCATCAAGGGGATGCCTTCCATCACACCGAACGACGGCCTTAGTTTATTGATCAACGACGCCGGAACAGTCCAGCACGGGTCCTGGCCGGCGACCCTGGTGATCGGGAAAAAATACACGGTCACGGCAGCGCCCAAGCCCGGAAACGTCTTTTGCGATTGGGTGGGCGGAACGAACTCACCCTATTCCGTGTTGAGCGAGTCATCCACCTACACCTTTACCATGCGGTCGAATCTGGTGTTGGAGGCCAATTTTATTCCCAATCCATTCTTGCCGGTGAAAGGAACGTATAACGGCCTCTTTTTTAACACCAGCAATGGCGTGACCGAACAAATGGCCGGGATGCTAAGGGGTCTTGGAATCGGCCAGAATGGAACTTATAGCGGAACGCTTTTGATCAACGGTGGGTGCCATGCCATGAGCGGGGCCTTTGATGCAGCTGGCCAGGCGACCAATCACATTGCGCGCCCGGCCAGCCAGGGCGGCCCTCTGACGGTGGAAATGAAGTTGAATTGGAATGATTCCCCACCAGATATTTCCGGTGTGGTTTTGGGCACAAACAATGGCATTGCGTGGACTGCCCCCCTCCTGGCCGGCTTCGCCACCAATTCCCTGCGTTCGGCTGAGTACACCATGCTAATCCTGCCCGACACCAATAGTGCCCCGGCGAACTCGCCCGGTGGCGACGGCTATGCGTTGATCACCAATCATCTGGGCAAGGCCACCATCACCGGGGCGTTGGCCGATGGCACGGCTTTTAGTCAATCCGTGCCCGTTTCCCAGGATGGCTATGTTCCGGTGTATGCCAATCTCTACGGCAACAAGGGCCTCCTCTTGGGATGGGTCAATCTGGACGTGACCAACACCACCAACGTCGGCCTGACCTGGATTCGCCCCGAACAGTCTTCGGGATTATACTCGAACGGGTTCACCAACGTTCTCCTCACCAACCAAATCCCGCTTTCGCCATGGACCAATCCCCCGGCGGGCATCTTCGCCGCGACGAATCTTTGCATTCTCGATACAATCAACGATACGAACGCTTTGATGGACTTCACCATAACGATCAGCAACAACTGCAAACTGGGCGAAATCTCCGGTGCGATGCCTGTGAGCGGTTGCATTAACCTCAAGACGGGTCTGTTGAAAGTGACCATTGGCAGCGGGGCCGGCAAGACGAACGGTTACGGCGCGATTTTGCTCAACGCCACCAATGGCGGCGGATTTTTCGTGAACAAAGCCAGCGGCGGAGCGGTCCTTTTACAACCTTAAGCGGGAGACGCAGGACAACCGCGCATCAGTTGACGAACGAAACACGGTCAGCCACAATTCCACCCGTCAAAGAGTCCTGTATGCAACAATACCACGAATTATTGCGGCTCGTCCTGGAGCGGGGAAAATTCAAGAACGACCGCACCGGGACGGGCACGCAGTCCATTTTCGGCGCGCAGGTGCGGTTCCCGTTGGCCGCCGGCTTTCCGCTCCTGACGACAAAAAAGCTGCATCTGAAGTCGATCATTCACGAACTGCTCTGGTTTCTGCGCGGCGAAACGAACGTCAAGTATTTGAATGAGCATGGGGTGACGATTTGGAACGAGTGGGCCAATCCCGCCGGCGACCTGGGGCGGATTTATGGCGCGCAATGGTGCGACTGGCACGCGCCGGACGGGCGTTCCATCAATCAAATCGATTCCGTTATCCAACAGATCCGGCAGAACCCGGACAGCCGGCGCCTTATGGTCAGCGCCTGGAATCCGGGTGAGATCGAGCAGATGGCGCTGCCTCCCTGCCACGCGCTTTTTCAATTCTTCGTCCAGGAAGGGGAACTGAGTTGCCAGCTCTACCAACGCAGCGCCGACTTGTTTTTGGGCGTGCCCTTCAACATCGCCTCCTATGCTTTGCTGACCCTGATGGTGGCGCAGGTTTGCCAATTGAAGCCCGGGGACTTCGTCCACACTTTCGGCGATCTGCATCTCTACAGCAACCACCTCGAGCAGGCCAAACTGCAATTGTCGCGCCAGCCGCGCCCGTTGCCGCGAATGAAACTGAACCCGGAAATCAAAAACATTCAAGATTTCAGGTTCCAGGATTTTGAATTGACGGGATATGACCCGCACCCGGCCATCAAGGCGCCGATTGCAGTTTAGGGACAAAGGCGATTACAAAATAAGGCGCAAGATTTTTGAACACCGGAGCGGGGGCAATCGTCGAATTCCGCATGACCCCTTGTTCCGGTGGAGAGCCTGGCTATAAAAGCAGGTATTGGCCGTGCCTGAATGGAGTGGCGGACGAGACCGCCTCTGCCTCGGGTCTTTGGGGTCAGACGCCCGGGTTGCAGAGCGAGCGCGAGTACATCCTGCTGGATGTCATTGGCGCCTACGATCTTCTTCTGCTGCAGGGCCTGACCGCCGAAGGGGCTGCGACGCGCCTTGGCCTGCGCAAGAGCCGCGATGAATTGGTGCAGGAACTGGACGCGGAAACGGCGCGCCGCCTCTCCATTCAACTTCCCGCGCCGAAAGAACCGCCGCGGAAGGACACACGCGCTACGGAATAAAAGAGCGGGTTCAGACCGGTCATGGCGCGAGCCGGTCGATGGCCCAGGACCCGTCCTCCTTTGCCGTGTAAAGAAAACGGTCATGCAGACGGTTGACCCGTCCCTGCCAGAATTCGATGTCGCGCGGGACGACCCGGTAACCACCCCACCAGGAGGGCAGGGGAACCTCGCCCTCGGAAAATTTGCGCTGGATTTCCGCCCATTTCATTTCCAGAAGTTTGCGGGAGGTGATGGTTGAGCTTTGCTGCGAGATCCAGGCGCCGATCTGGCTGCCGCGCGGCCGGGTGATGAAATAGGCAAGCGACTCGGCGGTCGAAACCCTTTCCACCCGCCCGCTGATGATGACCTGCCGTTGCAGGGCCAGCCAGGGAAAGAGCAATGAAACGTTGGGGTTCTCTTTGATTTGGCGGGCTTTGCGGCTTTCGAAATTGGTGAAGAACACGAAACCACGCGTGTCATAGCTCTTCAATAAAACGGTGCGCACTGAAGGCCGGCCATCCGCTCCGGCGGTGGCCAGGCTCATGGCGTTCGGCTCGATCACTTTGCTCTGGCAGGCTTGCTCGAACCAGGCGGCGAACTGTTCAAAAGGACTGGCCTTCAGGTCAGCCCGCTCCAGCTTGCCGCTGTCGTATTCGGTGCGTTGAACGTCGATCTGCATCCCAAAATTGGCCTTAGGCAGGTCTATGGAAATTGGCGCAACAGAGGGGCCATGGCCTGTTCGATTTCGTGGTCGGATTCGCCGATTTTCGCCTTGCACAGGAACCAGCGCTCGACGTGATCAACGGTGGCGTTGGGCGCGAGTTTTGTCAGCGGCCCCACGCTCTCCACTTCCAGCATGTCGCCGTTGGTGTAACATTCGAGGTTGCAGCCAAAATCGGGGTACGTGGCCGCGGGATCGAAGGGGAAGCGCTTGATAAAGACCTGGCCGTCGCGGTGGTAGGCGGCCCATCCCAGTTTGTTGCCCACGCCAAATTTCTGCGCTGTGGTGGCGGCAGGGTCGGAGGCGAGTTGGATAAATTTTGCGCCCCATTTCCATCGCGGATCGGCCATGTTGGTGTAGCCCCAGAAGGCGGCAGGCCGGACGGGCAGCAGGTCGTTGGCGGGCGGTTCCTGCGGCAGGATGGCCCGGCCGGGGCCTTGCATGACACTCAACGCCCACGGGGCTAGTTCCACCGGCCAAAGGTTGATATTGGCAAGCCGATGCCGCACGGTGACGCTGTTGCTTTGGGGGTCGAGCTTGACCTCGATCTGCTTCTGTATGCCCGTGGCCGTCTCGGTGGGTTGAATGAGTTGCAAAGCGGTGCCGTCCCACTGGTGCTTGATCGGACTATTGTCCGGGGCGTAGGTACGGGGCATGACCTCCGGAGCGTGCCAAAGACGGTGGCCGCCGTAATTGCGCCAGACATCCCCGCCCGTCTTGCCCACCTCGGCAAATTCCTTGAAGAGATTAGAGCCGCCGATGAAGCCCAGGCGGATAATGCGCGGCCCGACGTCCGTGGTCGCGATCAATTCAATATTCTGATTTGCGAGCCGGATGCACCGGGGCCATCCGCCGTAAGAAACACTCTGCATTTGTACAGTCATCTACTCAGTACTAATGTTCTTTCCGCCTCATCGCCAGCAAAAACAATGTGATTGATCGGTTATGGGATGGGCTTGCCTGCTTGATAAAGCTCCAATTCCGATTGGAGTTGCCCGGCCAGCGTAGAGTTGGATTGCGTCTCAGCCAGCATCAAGGCGCGTTGCACGGTTTCCATCGCTTCGGGAAACCGCCCGGCCTCTGCATAAGCGGCGGCGAGAGTGCGGAGAACAGTCGGATTTTTTCCGCCGGTCAGCGTGTTGGCCTGCCGGGCCAGTTCCACCGCCTTGGCGCCGTTGCGCAGCGAGGCCTCCTGGGCCGTGGCGAAAAGCCAGGCCAGATTATTCTGGATCGCTGGTTCGTCGGGTTCGACAGCCAGTGCCCGCTCAAAATGGGCGACGGCTTCACCCACGTTCCCCTTCTGCAAGAAAGCGTTGCCGAGGTTGTTTTCTGCGTTGGCGTTGCGAGGGTTGATTTGCAGCGCCTTTTGAAAATGGATGATCGCCTCCTCCGCATCGTCTTTACCCAACAGAAGGATGCCGAGATTGTCCTGGGCCTTGGCGTCGTTTGGATCGGTTTTAAGCGCCTCCCGGTATTGAGTGATGGCCTCGTCCACCCGGCCCTGTTGCAGGAGAGCGGATCCGAGGTTGTTGTGGACCCGCGCGTCGCCGGGATCAAGCTGCAGGGCCTTTTGGAAATGGACGATCGCTTCGTTCAGGCTGCTCTTTTGGAGAAGAATCTCACCGAGGTTGTTGTGGGCCTTCGGGTCGTCGGGGTCGATTTGCAGCGCCTGGCGGTAATAGGCGCTGGCCCGGTCCAAATTTCCCTTTTGCTGAAAAGCGTTGGCGAGGTTGACGAGGATTACCGCGTGGTCAGGCTCGCTTTGCAGGGCTTGTTGGTATTGGGAAATGGCATCATCCAACTTTCCGAATTGAAGGAAAACGTTGCCGAGGTTGTAGTGGGCGAGCGCGAGATGGGGGTTGATATGCAACGCCAGTTGATATTGGTCGATGGCTTGGTCCACCTTTCCCTTTAGGCCAAGGGCGAGGCCAAGGTTGTTGTGGGCTTCGGCGCTTTTGGGATTGATGTCCACGGCCTTCTGGTAATGAGTCATTGCCTCGTCCAATTTTCCCTTTTCGACGAGATAGTCACCCAGGTTGTACTGGGCAATATAGTTGCCCGGGGCGCAGGCAATGACGTGAGTCCACAAAGTGCCGCTGTTCCGCCAGCAGGAGGTTTGTTGCCAGGCACAGACCATGAACAGGCCGATGACGGCAGCCATCAACCCGCCAAGGGCCGCACGGCTTACCCGCCACTCCGCCACCAGCCACGTCATCGCCAGACAAATCCCGATTTGCGGCAGGTAGGTGTTTCGATCCGCATGGGCGAACGTACCGGCCTGCACAAGGCCGATCACCGGCGCCAACATGCCCAAATACCAAAGCCAGCCCGTCAAAAGCCAGCGGCGCTTCCATTGAAAAACCATAACTCCCCAGGAAATCAAAGCCAGCAAAAGGAACGAAAGGGCCGTTGTCCAAAGCGGCTGGCCATTATCCGGAGGGGGATAGAAAACCGCCAGCCTTTGCGGCCAAACCATCTGGCGCAAATAGACGGCGCAGGAAACCACGGCGTTGCCGAGGCGCGCAGGCATCGGAATACTCCCGTGAATTGCAATCGCCTTTCCTGCCGCCAGAACAGTCATCACACACGCTGCGCCGGCCAGCGCCAGCAGGGGAATCTTTTCCAGAATCAAACCTGAAAACTTCCTGGGCTGTTCAAACCGGTTCAAAGGCCAGTAGTCCAGGAGCAATAACACGAACGGCAGCATCACCACTGTCGGCTTGGACAGCAGGGCCATGACAAATGCAGCAGCAACCATCAAGTAGCGGGCCAGTGAATCCGGCTTGCGGACATAATGGGCATACGCGCCGAGCGTGAGCATGAAGAAAAAGGCGCTGAGCACGTCCTTGCGCTCCGCCACCCAGGCCACGGATTCCACGCGCAGCGGATGGATGGCAAACATCGCCGCCACAAACGCGCTGCGCCACGTCGCGCCGGTCATCAGCCGCAGAATGAGGAACAGCAGGATGACCGATGCAGTGTGCAACAGGACATTGGTGAGATGATATCCGCCGGCATGGAGGCCGTGGAATTGATGATCCGCCATGAGCGACAGCATTGTCAACGGGTGGTATAACTGGCAGTCCGCATGGGCAATGACCCACTCGAGGCCTTTCAGGCTCAGACCACCTTTGACCACAGGATTAACATACACATACCTATCGTCGTCGAAGTTGACGAAATCGTGCCCGAGCGTCTGCCCGAAAACGGCGAACGTGATTGCGGCCAGCAAAAGACACACCGCCGGCGCCTGCCACCAACGCCTGCAACAGTTTGTGCCGGCGGGGACTATTGGAGAAGATGGTGAGCTGAACATATTTGCGGACTTGCGATCAATGCAAAGGCCTGCCTGCCTGGTAGAATTTCAAGTCCGACTGAAGCTGTACGGCCAGCGTTCTGTTGGATTGGGCTTCGGCCCTGCGCAAAGCGTGTTGCGCGGTATCCAGCGCTTCAGGAAATCGACCGGCCTCCGCGCAAGCGGCGGCAAGGGTGCGAAGAACGGTCGGATTCTCTCCGCCGGTCAGTGCATTGGCCTTCCGGGCCAGTTCCACCGCCTTGGCGCCGTTGCGCAACGACGCCTCCGAAGACGTGGCCAGAAGCCAGGCCAGGTTGTTCTGGATGGCTGGTTCGTCGGGATGAATTTGCAGCGCCTGCTGAAAATGGGCGATTGCGTCGCTCAGGTTTCCCTTTTGCAGCAGGGCATTGGCGAGGTTGTTTTGCGCGTTCGCGTTGCGGGGGTTGATTTGCAACGCCCTTTGGAAATGGGCGATGGCTTGGTCCACGTCGCCTTTTTCCAGAAGAGCGATGCCGAGGTCGTCATGCGTTCTCGCGCTGTTGGGGTTGAATTGCAAAGCCGCTTGGAAATGCATAATGGCTTCGTCCAACCCGCCCTGTTGCCGGAGAGCGGAGCCGAGGTTGTGGTGGGCCTCCGTGTAATCGGGGTTGCATTGCAGCGCCAGACGATATTGGGAGATCGCTTCGTCCAACTTTCCCTGTTTCTCAAGCGCTTCGCCGAGGTTGAAATGAGCCTTGGCAAAGGAGGGCTGCAACCTTAGCGCCTCCTGGTAATGAGCAATGGCTTCGTCCACCCTTCCCTTTTTGACCAGGGCCACGCCGAGGGTGTTGTGGGCATCCGGATTGTCCGGGTCAATTTCCAACGCCTTCTGGCAATGGGCAATCGCCTCGTCCCATCTTCCTTTCTCGACAAGATCGAAAGCCAGATTGTATTCAGCCAGAGAATTGCCCGTGGTGCAGGCGAGCGCATGGGTCCATAAAGTTTCGTTGTCCTTCCAATAAGAAGTCTGTTTCCAGGCGCAGACCATCAGCAGGCCGACCACGCCGGTCATGAGGACCCCGAGAACTGCGCGGTTCGCGCGCCACTCTGCCACCAGCCATGTCACGGCCAGATAAATGCCGACTTGCGGCAGGTAAGTGTAGCGATCGGCGCGGGACTGATCACCGACTTGGACGACGCCCAGCACCGGCAGCAGCATCACCAAGTACCAGAGCCACCCCATCAACAGCCAGGGTTGTTTCCGCCGCTGCCTCAAGGCGGCCGCCGAGAGGCCGGCGAGCAACACCCCGACCAGCGCCACTTCCCATGACGGCAGGCCGTTGTGTGGAAAAGGATGGAACACGGCCAGCCCCGCCGGATAGATCATTTGGCCGAGATAAACCATGCAGGACACCAACGCGTTGGCCAGGCGCAGTGGCAGTGATGAAGATTCGGTCGATTGGATGGCTTTGTTCTGGGCCAGCAGCGTGACGACGCAGGAGGCGGCAGAGAGCGCGAGCAATGGCACTTTCTCCATTACCAACTTCGAAAGCTTCCGGGTTTCCATTCGTTGCAACGGCCAATAATCCAGCAACAGCAACACCAGGGGCAGCGTCACCAGCATCGGCTTGCACATCAGGCCCATCACAAAGAGAAGAAGGACAAGCCCGTAGCGGGCCAACGACCACGGTCGGCGCGCATAGCGGACATAGGCAGCGATGCTCAGCATGAAGAATAATCCACTGAGCACGTCTTTGCGTTCGGCGACCCAAGCCACCGATTCCACCCGCAAAGGATGAATGGCAAACACCGCCGCCACATACGCGCTACGCCACAGAGCGCCCGTCATCTCTCGCAGGACGAGAAACAGCACGATGGCCGATGTGGTGTGCAACAAGACGTTGGTCAGATGATGGCCGCCGGGGTGCAATCCGTATAATTGACAGTCCAGCATGTGGGAAAGCCAGGTCAATGGATGCCAGTTGGAGGAATGGACCCGGGTAAACGCCCAGACGATCCCTTCATGCGTCAGGCCCCGGGCGACCATTGGATTCTTGGCCACATAAGTATAGTCATCGATGTCAACGAACCCATGAGTCAGCGTCTGGCCAAAAACGGCAAAGGTCATCGCCGCCAGCACAACGCAAACCGCCGCCACCCTCCAGCGTTGATCCGGGCGGCCCGCGCCGCCTTGGACTAAAGATTGCTGGCCGATCATATTTCGTGGATTTTCCGCCCCAAAGTATCAGGCAACAAGAAAAATTCTGCGGGCAAATCGGGATTGGGTGCAGATCAGTTTTTGGCGGCGGGCGGGGCGCGGCGATGGCGGCGGCCAAATCAGGAATCTGTTCCACAGAATGATGCAAGTGGTTCATGGCCGGAGAGTTAAACCGCCCGTGCGGAGGGAAACTTCACTAAGTTAAACCCAGCGTGACTGGACGCAAGCCGCATAATCTGCAAGTGATTCATATTAAACAACTTGTGCTGATTTGGCTTGATTTGACTCGTTGATCAAACCAAAAAAATCACTTTGATTCGGTGTGATTTGCTTTGATTTACCATGAGATGCCTTGACGGACACGGGCCGGCCCGGACCGCCCGAAACGAGGGAGGCTGGACGGGGCCGGCCCTCCCTGACTTTGTTCAATTTGCCATAGCACGTATTCACTACGCCAACTTTACAGTTAAAACAGTATTTCGTCAATAGACTTTTTCAAGAATACCAGGAAAGGCCAAGGTTCATGGCCTGCGGCAGACGGCCGGGCGGCTGATCTCGAAGAAGATGGGCGCATGGCAACTGCTTGCGGGAACATTGAGAATGGGGGTTTTTGGTTCCCCCGCACCGCGCTCGCGGGGAGAGAGGGATATATTATCGTAAAATGCGCGAGCCGGTCGGGTTAATCGCGTACTCGACGCGTAAAAGATTGGGCTTCCTTGCCCACATAGCCATATCAATTAAAACGCGGCCATATTCCTTCCCGCCGTTCAGACGCAAATAAAATCGAAGCGTGCCGCTTTGGCGGGTCCACGGATTGGCGGGGCTTAAAGCAAAACCGAACAGATTACTGTAGCCCGATGTGGGGGCCAAATACATTGCTGATGAGGCATCGGTTTCCTCCGCGAGACCGCCGTTGACGGGCTGGAAATCGCACGACCAGTGAGGGTATTTACCGTCAATTAGCGGCAGCATGTTCATGCGGAATTCTAAGTCTCCGTTTTCGGCACCTGACAACGAAATCGTACCTTTGGAAAAGTCGATTAGATAAGATGTGCCGTCTGGTTTGATAGGAAAGGATTTTTGCCCTGTAATCAAAGGCTCTTTGATGTCATTCCGCCAGAACTTGAAAATCACCGGATTGCCGGGAGCGCCACCCATCGGGCCAAAGCTCTTGGCCATGGGTTCTAACGTATATCCCTCCTTGCTCATATGCTCGATGTCAAACCCATCCCCGGTTATCTTCGGGTCGTGAACATCAAAGAGGCCATTGGCGTCGCTCGTTCGATTAACAGGTATCGACATTCCTTCCAGGCCAGGCAAAAAGTGGGCAACCATCATTTTGATTTGAACGCCTGGCAAGGGATTGCCATCTTGGTCGACGGTTTGGCCGTAAAAGTCGATAGGCAGATTGCGTGCCTCCATCCTCTTGTCAAACGCTTCATTCTCCTGTTTGATTTTATCTGGATTCTTCCGTTTGAGAATTTCGCCGATGTTTGGGTTACTCGGAGTGGAAGTTTTTGGAATCTGCGTAATAGTGGGAGGAACTTCTGGCTTTCGTTCCACAATGTTGACAGGCGGACTCGGTCGTGGCCACAATATCCAAAAAAGAACAATCAAAATTGCGGGGCCAACGTATATCCAAAAGCGTGATTTCATATGACTACTTTAAATCCATCTGGATAAGCACTTGGTTCCAAAACACAGCTCGACTCATATTGTCAGACCGGAATTCCGCGCTGTGGCCCTTATGGGCGACACCAAAACCGTAAGGCGCAGCAAGTACATTAATTTGTTGGGGTATTCCTAGGAATGTAAACTGCCCGCCAAGATTCTCTTGCTCTCCAATGCAATTGCATTTGGCCTGCTGGCAGAACGCAAAGATTGGATAGGTATCTGTCGGAAAAGTCATGATGGTTGGGTCCGAGCCTACCCCCTGGTAGTACTGACTTGAGATGTAGTCATAGCCCAAGGCCGTCACCGGTTTATCTGGCTGGTAGCCAAGCCAGTGGTCCAGGACAAAGTCGTTGGTGTTGAAAAAATTGACGTAGCTGGCTGCGCCGATGGCGTCCGCAAAATATTGGTCGTTGGTTGGAGTCCAGTAATGGGCGTAAACATTAGGCTCCCCTACGTCGGCGCTGCCCAAAGATAGTGTTGGCGCGTTCGGGTCATAGGCATGGGCCGGAACACTGCCCTGAAAGGCGGTGTAGGTCTGGACGAGTGTCGTTGTGGCCTGTCGCAAGGCCTCTCCGGCGGTGATGTTGCCCATGCTGTGCGCGGAAAGCTGCACCTGGTCCGGATACAATATATTCAGCCTCGTTAAGAGATTTTTGAGGCCAATTCCGGACTGCCATGCGACGTTTTCTATTCCACTATAGAAAACCGCCGCTTCGTCGAGCAATGGATTAAATCCCGAGGCGGTGGGCCAGCGGAACGAACCAAAACGGCCCTGGTAGCCCTGCCAGTAAAGCCGCTTAAACATCGTCTCGGCAAATCGGTCTTTTTCCCAAGTCTCCATATTCGAACCGTGGACGTGCAGAATATATGGCGTTGTCGAATCCACCGCCCCGTCATACGGGTAGGGACATGAGGCTATTCCCTGATCACCGCAGTTGGTGGCTATGTTGCTGGGAAGTTGGGTGGGGTCCTCGCCCACAGACCACCGTTCATACATTTGCTTGATGTCTTTCAAATTCAGGAACACCGACGCTTCTCCTACCTCGCCGCCATATTGATTGGTCACTTGCAGGACCAGTTCGTCATTGCCATAGGCCGTGCCACAGAAAATGAAGTGGTCGCTTGGCGGATAACCGTTGAGGCTGTTCCATGCGCTCGCACTGACCGCCAGCGGTTGGTCGGATGTGACGTAGCCGAAGCAAGGATACCAACCCGTGTCCACTTGGTTTGATGATGTTGTGCCGTCAAACAGATAATTTGTTCCGCCATCCGCGTCCGCCGCCCCAAAAATTCGGATTCCGGCTCCTGTACCGTTTCGCCATTGCAAGTTTATGCCGTAGCCACTCGGCAAGACCTGCATTAGATTGGTCAATCCCGGTATCCAGAGCCGGGCGTAATCCTCCAGATCGCGGGTGCAGGGAATCGCATACTGACCGATTCCATTCTGGTACTGGCAGTCGGGTACTTGCTGCCATGATTCCAATTGGGTGCTGGTAACTTGCAGATCATCCTGCTCCTCATCGGTCACGTCAATCGTATGCCAGCGATCAACGTCATTATTCACCCAAAAGACCATTGGATTATCGACGCTGGTGAGGTCGCGGTTGTCCATGACGCCATCATCGTTGGCATCGACCTGCATATCGATGACGTAAATCGTGACCTCGCCGTAATTGCCATTGGCGTCAGGCATGGTGGTGACGATGACCTTGCCTGGCTGGGTGGGAGTAAATTGCGCGCCGCGCTGGCCGAAATATTGGTTGCCCCAAGCCACATTGGTGAAATCCAGGCTCGGCGACATGATGCCGGTCTGGACTGCCGCATTGGTGTCGATCTTGAATTCCCCATTGTAGTTCAGTTGGTTGGTTCTAGGAACGTCGCCTGTGACCGGGTTACAAAGGTAAGCCTGCCCGATGTCCTGGTCGATCCAGTAGCTTTGGTTGGTCAGAACCACTCCATTAAGCCGCACGGCCAATACCTGCTCCCAGGCTTGAAGGTTAACCGGCCTGCCCACCTGTGCCACGACGACCGGATTCGTCACCGCGTCCGGTTCTATCCACCAGTCCTCAGGAAAAGACATCGTCTCAAACAACATCCACCCCTGCGGAGGCGATAAGGCGCTAAATCCCAGCGGAGGACAAGTGCGGCTCCATGGAGCTTGATTGTCCCCGAGCTGGCTCGAAACCGGGTATTGCCTTGGGTCAAAATAGAAATTGATGGTCTGAAAGCTGGGGGTCTCATTGCTAACGGCTACTTCAAAGGTGGATGACATAGTCGGGATGGCGTTGGAATCCCCGGGAAGGAGCACCACAGGCGCTTGGCCTGCAATGCGATAGATCAGCGATGAATTGGACAGTCCGGCAGGGTTGAATGTGCCGCCAGGCATGTAGAAATAATAAGTTGAATTATTATTGTCGTTGGTGATTTTCAGGGCGCCCAATTCCGAGCCGGGAAAACCAGGCCCGTACCAGGCGGGGTAATAGTCAGAACAATCCAAGGGCGAATCGGGCGTCCCGCAGAAAGCCTGAAAGTAGGATGCATAATCCACTGCGTTATATCCCCCATCGCCATTGAACCCAAACGTCAATGTCCCCCAATAGTCTTCGCTCGTGATCGCGCTTGGAATGGCGTCATTGTAAATGATCGGGCCAACCGACCATCCGACTCCATCCTCAAAGAACGTTCCGAAGTCCGTGACCTCGGATTCCTGCCGGAGCCACTGCGCGAGCAGCGGAAATTTAAGCGCGCCCTTATTGGTGTAGCCGACTACCGGAATCGCTATGCCGCTGAAACGAAACCAAAGGGGGCCCGTCGAAGCACTGGCCTCCTCAGTTACTCCGTTCTGGCAGTTCTCCTGGTAACAGGTGACAATGTTGCTCGACATCGCGCTCCACAGAGTGTTGCTTCCTTGCAGCGTGAAAGACCAATAGCCCGGCGGCAGTGCGTTGGTCATTTCAAAGTAGCGACCCAGTCCGTTGGATGGCGCGTCAAGCGATTGATTGGCCGCAAAATCCTCACTGAGGGAGGGCAGGCCTTGATCTGTATTCGAGGCAGTCAAGCGATAGAACGCCATGCCGGGGCGGACTGTGTCAAGCACCATGACCATGCTGTTAGTTGGGCCGTGAACCATGTGGAAATCTATCGGCGGCAATTGGCCCGGCTGGCTGTTCGGGTCGTTGGGGTTGAGTCCAGCTGAATAGCTGACCAGCAACGTTTGCCCATTGTTGCCCAAGGCGCTGGCGGACGTCGTAACGCTGTATCCGTATTGCACCAGCCACCAGTCGGGAATCCCGTCATTCTCCGTGCTGTAATTATCAGCCAGCAGCACGGACTGGTTTTGATAAACCTGCATGTTGTCCAACCCGTGGGCGTCTGGATTCGGATTCACTTCTGTGGCGTCGGAGATCAGAATATCCGCGCCAATCGCAAGCTTACCGGAATCGGGAATACCGTCACCGGCCGTATCGACACCCAGTTTGGCATATTGGCTGGTGGTTATGGGGCTGAGGTTCATGCCTGTGACCCCGGCGGTGGCGTTCAAGACAGCGGAACTGGTGATGGTCACGGTTCCGCCCGAGGCAACGCTGGCACTCGTGGTTGTGGGAATGCTGCCATCCAGGGTGTAATAAATGGTGGCTCCGCTATTGGTGCAACTCAGCGTAACGGTGATGGACGAGGTAAAGGTTTGATTGATGGGCGACAAGACCGGCGCACTGGCTGTTTGGGTGGGATTTGTGCTGGCGGGATTAATGGTATAAAGGGCTGTCTTGATCGCGCTTTCGTCCAGTTCGGGGTCCCACGCCGCAGCTTTGAGAGTCTCTGTCTGAGTGACGAAGACTGTGACACCTGGACTGATAATTGGCGAGTTCGTCGTGGGTGTACTCCCGTTCAACGTGTAGTAAATTGTGGCGTTGGTATCATTGTCGGACACGGTTACCAGTTGGCCCGTTTGGTAAGTGCCGGCGTCAGGACTGAAAATCGGCGCTGGTGTCGGTCCCACATATTGCCAAGACGCGTCAAAGGGGCCTTCCTCGTATGCAGTCACCGACACATAATAGGCCACGTTTTGGGTGACGGGCAATGTGTAGTAAACCAACGGAAAATAACTCTGGTCAGCCGAAACCGAAACCAGATTGGTTGGGTTGGAAGATCCGTTGGTAAAAATGTAAAAGTCAAACTCAGTCGCA
The DNA here is from genome assembly GCA_052325505.1 of Limisphaerales bacterium. Taxonomy (GTDB): domain Bacteria; phylum Verrucomicrobiota; class Verrucomicrobiia; order Limisphaerales; family Palsa-1400; genus DASRLE01. The sequence continues at coordinate 1,269 of JBKQUS010000145.1, read as the reverse complement.
AAATTATCGCAGATAAACAAGGCAGTCCCGTTGGAGGGAGCCACCCATTTGTACCAAACAGAATTTCCATACTGATCATTCCAGTAAAACTCGGATGAGTTGTTGGTTTCAAAGAATTCCAAGGTGGCGTTCAAGGTCGTGCCGGTGAATTCTCCCGCCACGCCGGACAGCACGGCGGCATTGGAAAAGTTGTCATTTGGAGGCGGATTAGTGAGAGCAACGATGTATTCGGCCTGGGCGACCGGACTGATGTTTGTCCCCAACACTGCTGCCGCTTTAATGGTAACGTTTGTGGTCAGGATGATGCCAGTCATCGGTGCCTGGAGAGAATTAGTCGTTGGATCAATTCCGTTGGTGGTGTAATAAACAACCGCATTGGCGGTGGCGTCGTTGATTTGCAGCGTTGTGCCGTAATCGCAAAGGCCCGACAATATGCTGAACGTGGGCGTGGCCGGAATAATTGTGTAAGTGGCGCTCGCCGGAACATTCGTCAATCCACTTTCCCAGGCTTTGAGCGTGAAGCTGCCGCCGGGAAGGCTGGCAATCGTAACACCTGACTCAATGGTAATACCGTTGGTGGCGCTGGGAATCGAACCGTTGGTTGTATATTTGATCGAAGACCCGTTGAGCGAAAAGATGGTGACGGTCGGTGTCGTGATGTAGTTTCCACCCGGCGGCGTGATAATGAGTTGGCTGGCATAGGAGATATTGGGATTCAGGCCAAGAATGTACTTGTCCAAATTGTTAATGCCGTCGCCCGCAGGATTTCCGTTTGGATTGACTCCAAGCTGTCCAAAATAATTCATCTGCCACCAATCCGGCAGGCCGTTGGTGCCGGTGGACCAGACCAAAGCACTCCTGAAAAACATCACATTGGCATTGAGGTTCACCGGCGGGGCGGGAGTGTTGGAGCTTGAAGCAAGGTAGGTGTGCCATACACCCCAATTGGTCGAGGCAAGGCTTGAGTTGGTCAGGATTTCGTAAGTCAAATTGCTGAGGGTGGATTCCACGCTGACAAAGGCATTCGTGGAATTGTTAGTGATCGTAAGCCAGAAGTTTGTATAGTTTAAGTAGCTGCTTGTGAAAGTATAGTCTGGCAGAAAAAGACCACTGCCAGAACCAGAACTGCCTGAACCGGAGCCGCCACTGCCGCCGACCGGAAGGAGGGAGGCAGGCGAGCCGGGAGCAACATCCGAGCCACTGCCGCCACCTTGCCATGAGGCGAACAAATTGGAAAGGTACGGCCAGTCATTGGTAATAACATAGCCG
>JBKQUS010000144.1:0-36904 GCA_052325505.1 Limisphaerales bacterium | reverse complement strand
CAACTGGAAGAAAGAGCATCCGTCGCAAGTCAAAATGGCCGCTTGATTTTGACTCGGCACCAAGCCAATCGCTCATCCTATCACAATCCGCCCATTTCAACAGAAGGATGCTCCTTTACCGCTTACGTCCTTGAAATGCGGTTGAAATTTTCATCTCCCGTTACATTGTAGCACAGAGAAAAAGGGTTGTCATGCGGGGGACAGATCCAGGAGGCACAAGGGTGGAAATCGTGAAGCCCCGCCGCTTCTAGCGCAGGGTGGTATGCGTTTGCAGCCAGCGCTCGAAGGCTTCCGGCCCCAGGATTTGCTGAAGCGATTGCTGCTGTTCGACCTGCGTCTGGGACAGGGCTTCAACTTTTTCGTCGTCGCTCAGGTTGGGATCCTTGCGAATGCGGTCCAGTTCGGCTTGCGTGGCGCGGTTGATTTCGTAAATCGACATGATGGACGCATCCGGCACACCCAATTGCGCCGCCAGGGCCTTGGATGACCGGTAGAGCGGGTCCTGATTCAATTGATAGGCGGCATAGAGTTGATCACCCAGCGTCGCCTTGATGATCGCGTCGCTTTGCGCGCGCAGTTGTTGTTGTTGGGTGAGCAGGGCGGAGTCGTTGCCGTTGTAATAGAAAACCGGCTGCCCGTTGATTGAGTTGACGGCGTTAAACAGATCGCGAAACTCGTCCTGCGTCAACTGCAAGGATCGCATCTGTTCGCGCAACTCCTGCGCGGCGGGCGAATAACGCAAGACATACTCCTCGTATTGCGCGGGGTTCAAGACGCCAACCAACTGCATCAAGGGCTCCTCGCGCAGACGCACCAACTCCATGGGATCAACCGCTTTGTTCTGGTCGCGTTGCGCCGCCTGATAGGCCTCGATCTTGAGTTGGGCGCGCGCGGCAATGGCATAAACCGCCTCCTTCAACTCCGGCGCCAGATCGCCCAAAATCGGCCCGGTCAGCGTAATGCCGCCCGCCGCCGCGATCTGTTCGTTGCTCTGCGCGTCCCAGCCCGGCCCCAAAAGCGATGTCAACACGCCCCGCCGTTCCGTCTCCAGAGCTTCGAGCCTGGCGGTGGCCGCCTTGACCAACGCAGGGTCGGGGTCTGAACGCCACCATTGATAGTTGGGATAGTTCACCTCCTCCAGCCGCCGGCGGGCGTACCAGCGGTTCACCTCGGCCATGATGATGTCCCGAATGGTTTGCTCGGGACAGCCCACCGCGTGCAGATTCTTGATGAATGCAACATAATTGGTGGATTCGAGCTGGTCCCAGCTAAATGTCTCGTGGCGTACCACCACGTTCGTTTTGATTATCAGCCCATTGTCGAACGTGGAGGGAGGGACCGTCGGCACCTCCAGCGGCTGGGTGGCAATATAGAGGAAAATGACCAGGAAGAAATTCGCCACCAGCGAGAGGATCAGCCACAGGTGCGTATTGAGCGCCTGCTTTGCCTTTGAATTCCAATTGGCTGGCGGCGTATCCATGAAATGATCTTTCGCAAGAAGCCGCGCGCGCCCGGGTTCAGTGTCCCGTTTTCCTTTCCTTCAATGTCCAATTAATTATAATCTTAATGTCGTCGCCGCAGCGCATCAAACCCAGGCCGATGTTGGGCGCCGGCGGATCGACCTTGAAGGACGTCATCTTCAACGGCACGGTCGCCTCGCCTTTGATCCTGCCGCCGTCCAGCACCGCGATGGTCACCGGGAAACTCACCTTGTTAGTCACGCCCGCGATGGCCAGAATCCCCGTGGTGTCGAAGGCAAAAGGCTTGCCCGGCTCGTGGGGGCCTTTGAAGGTCATTTCTGTCAGCGTGTATTCAATCACGCCGAATTGATCCGCCTTCAAGTGCTCCTGCATGAGATGATCCATCACGTCCGGCAGATGCTCGACTTTGGCGTGGATGGATGTCACGGGAATCAAGGCGTGTATCTTGACCGGCACCTTGCCGTCCTTTAGACCCGGCAGGGTGGTTTGCGCCGCGTCCAATTTCACTTCCTGACCGAATTCGATGTACCCGCCGATCATCTTTCCCTCCATCTCCCAATCGTGCGCGGTGGACGTTCCGTCCACCTTGACGGAAGATCCCAGCGGCTGGCCGATATAGCGCGTTTGCGCGGCGGCCGGCTGCATGGAGGAAAGGCCCAAGGCAAGGACGGCAAGAACGGCGATCAACGCCGGACTTCCAAAACGGAGAGGGGAGCGGTTTTTCACAAATCAAACAATTCCTTTTCCAACATGATCTTCTTTTGTTGCACGACAGCGTCGTTGGCTTTGATCGCCAAAATTGTTGCGTCCAGCCCGTCCCGCCAGTTAGCGGCAGGGGCATCAAATTTGAAGTCCTTGAGACCGTCGGCCATCGATTGGGCATCATCGCCAAACATCGTAATAATATTTTTGACGGTCTGGTCGAGTTTTCCGACGTTGGCCGTGAAGGCCTCGAGGGCATAGTAGAGGGGCGTGAACGGCGTGGCGTTTCCGGCCGTGGCGGCGGTGCCGATGGCGGCCTGTTTGGTCGCGTTGGCCACCAGCGCGATCCCCGTCTCGGTGTAAAAGAAGTCCTTTCGCGCATAAACCTCCCAGCCCAATTGTTCCGCCCCGACTTCCTTGAACAGCCAGGCTTTGGCGTCGCGCAGCATTATGGCCGCCTGTGTCCCATAATACATCTCGTAGTCCTTATCGAACGAATTGCAAAGCGTGGCGTCATACATGAAGCGGACGCCATCCGGATATTCAAAAACTCCCTGAACGGTATCGTCCACGTCGCGTCCATCCTTCCAGCAGAGGAGCGAACCGAAGCCGGAGATGGCGGTAGGGCGTGCCTTGAGGAACCAGGAAACGGCATCGATTTGGTGGATGCCCACTTCGCCCATCAGGCCGGTGCTGGTTTTCTGATGCAACCGCCAGTTGAGGGCTTTTTCGTGTTCAGGATTGGACGAGGCGCTGACCCAACTGTTGTTGCGGTGTGACTGGGCGCGCGCCATGACCGTCTCCCCCCACGCGCCGGCGCGGATGAAAGGCAAAAGAAAACGCCGTTGCGGATGCGACCGTTCCTGCAATCCGGCTTGAAAAACCAGTTTGACCGAATCCCGTGCCGCAGCGGCGATGGCCTTTGTGTCCTCGATCGTATTAGCCAGAGGCGCCTCGCAATAAACATGCTTGCCCGCCTGCAAGGCCGCCAGCGCCATTTCGCGGTGCTCAGGGGTTGGCGTGGCGATGACCACGGCTTGCACCTCTTTGCTGGCCAAAAGCTCCTTGTAATCGCCGAAGCGCTCCGCCTTGGGGGCGTCATTAGTCCCCGCCCGGCGCAGCGATGGGGGGTAATCATCGCAAATGGCGGTGATCGGGGCATTGGGCAGAAGCGCCAAATCTTTAAGAACCTCCCGGCCCCGCGCGCCCAGTCCGATGACCCCGAATTTGACGGTCGGCCCGATGGGGATTTTGGTGAGGGGAGGTTCGGTGGAAGCTGCGGACTGGGGGGCGTCGGCGGCGCGAAGCTCCACCCCGCCCATCATGGCCATGACGGTGGCCAGCGAGGTGTGTTTGAGAAAGTTGCGGCGGTTAAACTCCGGCCCATTTTCGTTTCTATTCACGATGCAATAATGGCATTAGTTTCCCCCCTTGGTGCCTTTGTCATCCGCGGGAGCAGGAGGCGCGCCGGCGTTGAGTTCCTTGATCAAGCTGTCGGTCATGTCGTTCGCGCCAGCGGTATAAAGGATGATGGGCGCCATGTTGGCACTTTCACCGGAGACGTCCAAAACCAGGGTGTAACCGGCGGCTTTGGCGTCCGCATCCAAGACGGTGCGGATCTCTTTGACGATGTCGTCACGGCGCTGGCGTTCCTTTTCCCGCAGCCGGGCGGCGCTGGCGCGGTCATATTCCTGGATGTTTTGCCCCGAGTTCTTAACCTCGCGCAACTTCTCCGTGGCGGCGGTTTTGCTCTTGGCCCGCTCCTCGGCGGAAACCGCCTGGTCTTCCGCCTTGTCAATCAACTTTTGCCATTCGGCTTCCTGTTTTTGTTCGGCGTCAACCATGTCTTTGCGCTCTTTTTGCATTTCGGCGGCCTCCTGCTTGAGGGCGGCGGTGGAGCGAACGGTTTTGTAATATTTCTCGAAGACCTTTTGCAAATCGACGGTGGCGATTTTTTGCTCGACCGGCGCGCCGTGCGCGGCCAGCAAGCTCAAGCCAGAGGCAACCGCCGCGACTGCCATCATTTGAAGCATTCTATTCATAAGCATTTAAAAGGGGTGCGTGTAACCGACGCCAATTTGGAATCGGCCACTGCTGCCAAGGTTTGGATCATGCGTGATTGGGACGCCATAGTCCAGCCGTAAAGGAATGCCGCCGCCAATGGGCAAATTAATGCGCAGACCCATGCCCGCATCGTCGGTGATCAATTTGCGGCCCGGGCCGGGACTGAAGCTGTAGGCATCGGTGAAAACGTTGCCCGCGTCGTAAAACCAGGCCAGACGCACCATCTTGATGATCGGAATGCTGTATTCAGCCACGCCATAGAAGTAGGTGTCGCCGCCCAGCGGCTCCCCGAATTGGTCTTCGGGGCCAACGGTCTGGTATTTGTAGCCGCGCAAATTGTAAAGGCCGCCCAAAAACCAGCGTTCGAAAAGGGGCACCTGGGCGGTGTCCCCGTAGGTATCCACCACGCCCGTGCGCGCGCCGAGTTCCAAAACCTGGTTGCTGCCGAAGCCTTTGAAATACCAATCAGTCGTCAGTTCCAGTTTATAAAAATCCGTGTCGCCGGGCGACGTGGCCACCTCGGCGGAAACCGAAGTGCGCTGACCGCGATCAGGCAGAGTCAAGTTGTTGCGGGTGTCGTAAGCCAGGGACACGCCTTCCTTGGAAATCAAATACGTGCCGTGCGTATCGTAGATGTTGGTGGAGATATTGGGACCAGTGACCTGGCTGGTTTGGTAAAGGCCACCGGGGGCACCGGTGTAGTTGGTGGTCGAATTAGTGGTATAGCCCGAATCGATGGAGATGTGCGCGTCTTCAAAGGTGTAGCTGACCGTGCCTCGCAGAACCTGCGGATCCAAACCCACCAAGCCGCCGAGGGCTTTGGTCAGGCTCAACGTGCCGCCGTCGAAGGTTTCGTCATACTCGTTGTTGGCGCTGGCGTAATAGATGTTCCGGTGAAAAAGGTCCACATTGAAGATCAGCCGTTTGCCCAGAAACCACGGCTCCGTAAAGGAAATCTCGTAGTCCTGCAACTCTGTGCCGATCGAGGCCCGGATCTGGAATTTTTGCCCGGCCCCGGTAAAGGTGGGCGGATTGAACAAATCAAAATCGCCCTGCTTCAGCTCGACGAATCCAACCAGGCTCTCCACGGAACTGAATCCAGCGCCCACGGTGAAATTGCCCGTGCTCTTCTCCTCGACCCCAATGACCAGGTCCTTGCGGTTCGGCACATCGGTGTCCTGCGCCTGGGTGTCCACCTTGGAGAAGTAGCCAAGCTGGTCCAGGCGCGATTTGCTGATTTTGACGCGGACCATGTCATACACCTCGCCCGGATAAACGGCCAGTTCGCGGCGCAGGACGCGGTCCTTGGTTTTCGTGTTGCCTTTGATTTCGATTTTCTCGATGTAACATTTTTCGCCTTCTTCTATATCGTACGAGATGTCGATGGTGCCGGTGGTCGGATTGGGTGTGCGTGTGGCGGTGACGGTCGTCGTGCCGCCTTGCTCGCGGTCCAGATACCCGCGGGAGCCATACAAATCCCGCAGCGTGTCCGTGTCCCTGGTAAATGCCGCCGGCTTGAAGATTTTGCCGGGGGTCATCTCCAGCTTCATGCGGCCGGTGCCGGCCGAAACGCCCCTGAGAAAGTCATTGGTCGAGAACAGTGTGTTGCCTTTGATATCGAGAGACCCGACTTTGTATTGACGGCCTTCCGAGACGATAAAACGGATGATCATTTTGGCTGGAGTAACGTAATCGAACTTGATGTCCTGGATGGCAAAATCAATGTACCCGTCGTTTTGGTAAAACTCCACCAGAGTGTCCTTGTCATCCTCAAATTCATCCTCCTTCAAAACACCCGAGCCAGTCAGCCACGAAAACATCCAGCGGCGGCGGGTTTTGATGGCTTTGCGCAATTGTTTCTGTTTAAAAGCGCTGGCATTGACAAAGACGACGTCCTTGATTCTGACCTTCGGGGTTTCATGAATCAGGAAAGTGACCGAGCCGCGTCCGGCCAACTCATCGATGACCGGCGGCTGGGCAACGACTGTGGTTTTCTGGTATCCCGCTTTCTCATAGACCTTCTGCATTTCCTGGGCGTCCTCAAAAAGCTTCCTCTCGTCCAGGGGCTGGCCGACCTTCGACGTGATCTTCTTCTGAAGCTTCTTGAGCTTCATTTTTTTGTTCCCGACGATCTTGATGTCCGTCAGAATTGGCTTGCCTTGCAAGGCGTAAGTCAAATCCATCCCTTCGGAGGTGGATTCCTCGCCCACCTGGATTTTAAAGAAGTAACCGGTGGCATAGAGGTTTTTGATGTCTTCATCCACGGTCGGGCGGGCAAACGGTTCGCCCACTTTGGTTCGAATGTTGGCGCGGATGAACTCGTCGCTGACTGCGGGGGGGCCGATGTGGCGGATCAGAATTTGATGAACGCGCGGCGCGAAGGCCTGGCCTTGGGCGCAATGCCCCATCAGTAAAACTACCGGCAGGAGCAGCGCGAAACGAAGAAAGGTTCTCATCGGCTAACTGTCGGCATCCTCCGCACTGATTTTGGCCGCGCTCTCGAAACGCGTGTAACTTTTGAGGAAGGTCAGATCAACGTCCCCGGTCGGCCCATTGCGTTGTTTGGCAATGCACAGTTTCACAGGTATGGCGTCTTGCTCCTCTTCATTCGTCTCGTCGTCTCCGTCTTTGTTTTTTGTCTCTCGATACAACAAACCCACCAAATCGGCGTCCTGCTCAATGGCCCCCGACTCGCGCAAATCGGACAAGCGCGGGCGCTCGCCCGGGCCGCGTTTCTCCAGTTCGCGGTTGAGCTGGCTCAGGACGATGATCGGAACACTCAGTTCCTTGGCCAGGGACTTGATGCCCCCGGAGATCTCCGCGATTTCCTGTTGCCGGTTCTCCACGCGCCGCGAAGTAGAATTGAGCAACTGCAAGTAGTCAATGACAAATAACTTGATGCCATACTGCTGCCACATGCGGCGGGCCTTGGCCCGCAACTGTAAAATGGACAGCGCGGAGCTGTCGTCGATGAAAAGCGGTGCGCCGGCCAGCCTGCCGGCGGCGCCGGTCAGCTTGGGAAAATCTCGTTCGGCCAGGAATCCCTCCCGGATGTTGCGCAGGTTGACCCGGGAGCGGGAGCAGAGCATGCGCAGCACCAGTTGGTCAGCGGTCATTTCCAGGCTGAACACGCCCACCGGCACCTTCAACTCCAGGCTCACATGTTCGGCGATGTTCATGGCCAGCGAAGTTTTGCCCACGGACGGACGCGCCGCAATGACGATCATCTCGCCTTCATGCAAACCGGTGGTCATCTTGTCCAGATCGGCAAAGCCGGTGGCGATGCCGGTCAACATGCCATGGTTTTGGTGGTATTCTTCGATTTTTGAAATGGCTTTATTGACCAGTTCCTTGATGCCCAAACTGACCCCGGCCACCCGTTCCTCGCTGATGCGCAAAATGTCCCGTTCGACTTCATCGAGCAACGCCTCCACCTGCCCTTCGTAATCGAACACGCGCCCCACGATGCCGGTGCAGGTCTGGATCATTTTGCGCAGCAGATATTTCTCCAGAACGATGTCCAGGTAATATTCCAGATTGGCCGCCGAAGGAACGGCGTCAGGCAGGGACGACAAATAAGCCAGTCCGCCGACGTTCTCAAGCTGCTGCGAGTTTTTCAGGCGCTGTTGCAGGGTGATAAGATCGATGGCCTCCTTCTTGTCGTACATCTCTGTCAGGGTTTGAAACAGCGTCTGGTGGCGGAGATCGTAAAAAATCTCGTGGCCGGATTTGAGTTTCTCGATGCATTCGCCCATGCAATCGTGGGGCGAGAGCAGGACGCAGCCCAGGACCCCTTGCTCGGCTTCGATGGAATGGGGAGGGAGGCGGTCGATTTTGGGAGTGCCGGCGGTGGCAGAAGTCTTGCGCCGCGATTTCTTCGGGTCGGTGACGGTGACACTGCTCTCGGGAATGGTCGAGTCGATCATGGCGAGATTATCATTTTTGAACGGCGTCGCGTAAATCCAAAACGCTCCACAGGTTATTCACTTCAGCGCCTCCTGCCGCGCCCAGGCGTCGGCGGCCAGGATCTGGTTCAGGTCAGGGTGATTGACCACGGCGTGATGGTCCATGACCCGGGCCACGATCTGGCTGATCCGCGGAAATTTGATCCGTCTGTCCAGGAACGCGCTGACGGCTGATTCGTTGGCGGCGTTGAAAACAGCGGGCAAAGTGCCGCCTGCCTCCCCTGCCCTTCGCGCCAGAGCAAGCGCCGGGAACCGTTCTACATCGGGTTCTTCAAAGGTCAGTTGGCCCAGTCGGGCCAGATCGGTCTGCACACGGTCGCTGCGGACGCGGGCGGGATAGGTCAGCGCATACTGAATGGGCAAACACATGTCCGGCGTGGAGATTTGCGCCAGGATCGAGCCATCGACAAATTCAACCATCGAATGCACGATGCTTTGCGGATGGACCACCACCCGGACCCGTTCCATCTGGATGTTGAAGAGCCAGCGGGCTTCGATCATCTCCAGTCCTTTGTTGAAAAGGGTCGCGGAATCAATCGTGATTTTGCGGCCCATGACCCACGACGGATGCTTGAGCGCCTGCTCGACGGTGATGGCGCCAAACTGCTCTTTCGGCAGGGTCCGAAACGGCCCGCCCGACGCGGTCAACCACAGGGCACGCACCGACTCCGTCGGTTTGCCATCCAGACATTGAAAGATCGCTGAATGCTCGCTGTCCACGGCCAGGATTCGCACGCCGTTTTTTTGGGCTTCGCGCATCACGATCTCGCCCGCCATGACGAGAATCTCCTTGGAAGCCACGGCGATGTCTTTGCCGGCGCGAATGGCCGCCAGGGCCGGTTGCAATCCCGCCGTGCCGACAATGGCGATTAAAACAATGTCCGCTCCCGGGAGAGTGGCCAGCTTGAGCAGTCCTTCCGCCCCGGAAAAAACCCTGGTCGAGACCCCCAGCGTGCCTTGCAGTTCCTGCGCTTTGGCGGGATCGCTAATGGAGATGGCTTCGGGGCGATGCCGCAGCGTTTGCTTGAGAAGCAGTTCGCCATTGTTGCCGGCGGCCAATCCGAGCAGCCGGATTTGGTCCGGCAAGTCCTCCGCCACCTTCACGGTGCTGGTCCCGATGGAGCCGGTCGAGCCAAGGAGAACAACATTTTTCATACAGAAGAACCTCAGCGCTGGATTCAGGGTGTAAATTCTCTCATAGCGTCAGCACATGGCGCAAATACAAATACATCAGCGGCGCATTGAACAGCAAACTGTCCAGCAAGTCGAGAATTCCGCCAATGCCGGGAAAGAGCCGTCCCGAATCTTTCAGGCCCGCCTCGCGTTTGAAAAGCGATTCGATCAAATCGCCCACCACCGCCGCGATACTCAAAACGACCCCTAAAATCACGGCGTGCGTCGTCGTCATGCCGCTCAGATGCCCGCCAGCCACCCGGGCAAAGATTACGCTGGCGGCTGTTGAAACCACAATCGCCCCGAAAAAGCCCTCCCACGTTTTCCCTGGACTGATCCGCGGGATCATCTTGTGTTTGCCGATCAGTGATCCCACCGCATAAGCGCCGCAATCGGCCAGTTTGGTGACAACAACAAAATACAGAACGTAGTAATGCCCATCCACACCGCGTCCGAAGAAATTGATTTTCTGAATGAAATTGAGCAGCCACGACACGTACATGAGGCCGAAAAGCGTGGTGGAAATAGCGATGATACCCGTTGTCGTATGGCGCGACACAAACTGCCGGATGCACAATCCCAAAACGAACAGAATAAAAAAGCTCGTCTCAAAATCATTGACCCGCGACGGCGGGGCGGCGATCCCAAACCGGCCTGAGACATAACAAAACGTGGCCGCCAGCAGAAGCACTCCGCCGAAAATACCTTCCTTCGCGAAGCAGGCGTGTCCCAGTTTCGCCACCATCCCGTAGAATTCCTGCAACCCCGCCGCGGCCAGAATCACAAGGATGATCAGGAAGACGTAATCCGACACGACTTTGTTTCCCGAAAACAGGGAGCCGAGTACGATGCCCCAAAGCACGATGAAACTAAGCAGGCGCCGCAGGAAAACCGCCCCCTTGGACGATGGCGCAACCGGAACATTCGCTGGTTCGGACATGGAAGAAGAAAATTAGCGGACAACCGAAAACTGTCCAGTTCCATCTCAAACAAGACCGAAGCGGCGATGACGGCGGGTGTATTCCTCGAGCGCGTCAAAAAACTGCGCTTTGCGAAAGTCCGGCCAAAGGGTGGGCGTCACGACCAGTTCGGCATAGGAAATCTGCCACAGCAAAAAGTTGCTGATCCGCATTTCGCCGCTGGTGCGAATCAGCAAGTCGGGATCCGGATAAAGCCGCGTGTAAAGATTCTCCGAAATCAACGATTCATTGATCTCCGCGGGTTCCAGCTCGCCATCCTTGATCTTTTGGCCGATGCTCCGCACCGCCTCGACCAACTCCGTCCGTCCGCCATAGCTCAGGGCCAGGATCAATGTCAGTCCGTTGTTTTTGGCCAGGGCGGCTTTGGTTTTCTTCAACTGATCCTGCACAAACTCCGGCAGGCGGTAAATCTGGCCAATGGCATCGAGCCGCACGTTGTTCTTGTTCAGTTCGCCAATTTCGTTCTTCAGGAATCTGGCCAGATAACGCATCAGCGTGTCCACTTCGTCCTTGGGCCTGTTCCAATTCTCCACCGAAAACGCATAGAGGGTCAGATATTTGACGCCTGCTTCGCCCGCCGCCCGCACGATCGACCGCACGGATTCAACCCCGTTGCGGTGTCCCTCCACCCGGGGCAAATGCCGACGTTTGGCCCAACGCCCGTTGCCGTCCATGATAATGGCCACGTGGGTCGGCACGGTGGCTTGGGCTTGTGGACTGAGTGCGGGTCGAGTGTTCAAAGCGCGTCACTCGTTTTCATTTTTCTTATCGACGCGGCGTTGCAAACCGACCGACTGTGCGATGTCGTCGAATTCATCGCGGCTGACGTCCTCCAGTTTTTTGCCTTTGGCCGCCAGCTTCTCGTTGATCTTGATGGCTTTTTCGGTCATGGCGTCGTGCGTTTCCTGCGTGCCACCGACGAGGGCGAAATTGGGGCCAGTGGTCAAACGTTTGTGGCCATCGGAGTCAAGACCGATTCCGAGCACCAGCGCCGTCTTCTTCCTTTTTTGCGGTTGAGCCACTACTGCAAAATAAACCGCTTCCCCGGCGGTTCAAGCCGAAAAACCGCCAGAGGATCGGTCACCGTTGAATGCGGGCGGAGCCGCCTTTGGCGAAGGCGCGCACTTCTTCCACGGTGGACATGGTTGTGTCGCCCGGGAACGTGGTCAGCAGCGCGCCGTGCGCCCAGCCGAGTTCGACGGATTCTTCCGGGGTCTCGCCCTTGAGCAAGCCGTAGAAAAAGCCGGCGGCAAAGCCATCGCCGCCGCCGACACGGTCGTGAACTGCCAATTCGCAGGTTGGTGAGGTGAAGGTCTTGCCGTTGATCCAGGCCACAGCGGCCCAACTATGATGATTGGTCGAGTGTACTTCACGCAATGTGGTGGCCACGACTTTGACGCGAGGAAACAGTTGCACGACACGACCAATCATGGTGACGAACACGCTGGGATCGAGTTTGGATTTTCCCGCCACTTCCGGGCCGGGGATGCCAAGACCCTTCTGCAAATCCTCCTCATTGCCGACCAGAACATCGACATTCTCCACTATGCGCCGGAGGACGGACTGGGCGCGCTCCTGACCGCCGACGGATTGCCAAAGTTTGGCGCGGTAATTCAGATCAAAGGACACCACCGCCCCCGCCGACTTCGCCGCCCGCATGGCCTCGATAATCAGTTCCGGCGTGGTCTCGGACAGGGCCGCGAAAATGCCGCCGCTGTGAAACCACCGGACGCCCGCGCCAAAAATCGCGGCCCAGTCGAAGTCCCCGGGTTTGAGCAGGGCGGCGGCTTCATTGGAGCGGTTGTAAAAGACGACGGGCGCGCGCGCGCCAAACCCACGATCGCTGTAAACGGTGGCGATGGCCGGTCCGCGGATGCCATCATGTTTGAACTGCTTATAAAAAGGTTTGACACCCATGGCCCTGACCTGTCCGGCCACCAGCGCACCGATGGGGTAATCCACCATCGCCGTGGCGATGCCCGTGCGCATCTGAAAGCAGTCGGACAAGTTGGCTGCGACGTTGAATTCGCCTCCGCTGACGTGGACTTTGAATTGAGTGGCCTTGCGAAAGGGAACGATGCCCGGATCGAGGCGATGGACCAGGGCGCCAAGGGAAAGGAGGTCGAGATCGCCGCGGGCGGGAATATCAAATCCGTAATTCATATAATATAAGAGGAATGTCTAATGACTAAATCCCAATGACCAGTCAATTTCCAAATGATTCAATGTCATTCCTTTAAGTCCGGGGATTGAAATGGGATTCGCGGGCCAATTGTTCCCACAATGCTTTTTCAGCCTCGGTGGTCTCCTTGGGCATTTGGATGCGCGCCACCACATACAGATCGCCGGACTCGCCCCCGCGTCCAGGCAACCCCCGATCTTTGATGCGCAAGCGCTGGCCGTTCTGTGTGCCGGGCGGGATCTTGATGCTGACCGACCCGCTGAGAAGTGGCACCGACACCTTGGCCCCCAAGGCCGCCTCCCATGGCGCCAGGTCCAAATCGTAATAAAGATCGCCACCCTCGACGCGATAGTCCGGGTGGCTGGCCATGCGGACGCGCAAAAACAAATCCCCGCGCGGTCCGCCTCCCGTGCCGGGTTCACCCTGGCCCGTCAGACGCAAGCGCTGCCCGTCCCGGACGCCCGGCGGAATTTTCACCTTGTAATTCTCCGTCGTCGCCACCTGGCCCATGCCGTAGCATGTCGGACAAACCTGTCGTCCTTTCGCGCCCGTGCCATGGCAATCAGGACAGGGGGTATTGCGTCGCAAAGTAATGGGACGAATGGCTCCTTTCATTGCTTCTTCCAGCGTCACCATGAGAACTGCCTCCACGTCCTGCCCCTTCTCCGTTTCCGGCTCGGCAAAACCGCCCCGGCCCCGACCGCCGCCGCCAAAAAACTGCTCGAAAAAATCGCTGAAGCCAGTCCCGCCGAACTCGAAGCCCTCCCCGCCCGGTTCGCCCGACCGCCACGAATAACTCTGGTAAGGCTGGCCGCCGGGACCGGGCCGCGCCCCGCCCGTCTTCCAATCCGCGCCCAGTTGGTCGTACTTCTTGCGTTTATCGGCGTCACCCAGCACTTCGTAGGCTTCGTTGATTTCCTTGAATTTTTCCTCCGCACCCTTCTTGTCCTTGGCCACGTCGGGATGGTACTGCCGCGCCAGCTTGCGGAAGGCTTTGCGGATATCGTCGCCGCTGGCTGTGCGCGCAACGCCCAGCACCTTGTAATAATCTTTAAACTCAACCGGCATACCGTTCCTGCATGGTTACTGTAATGTCAGCATTGCCATGGCTTCGTCAATTCATTGCTGGCCCCAACCGAAGCGGCTGGATATCGGCCAATAAACAAAACACGATTTGCCGATGACGTTTTCCTCGGGCAACGGGCCCCAGTAACGCGAGTCCAGGCTGTTAAGAGTATTGTCCCCAAAAACCAGGTAGTGCCGGGGAGGGATTTCAATGCTGTCGCCCGGGGACCGCAAAAGGCTGTCCGGCCTGTCCTGGAGCACGTGGCCGTTGTATTGGCCGTACTTGCCCTCCAGCCGGGGCGCGTTCGGATTAAATCCATATACATTCTCAAAATGCGGGGTTGAGGCGTCGAGGCGTCGCCCGTTAATCCGCGCATGTTGGTCGGCGCCGATGGAGACACTTTCGCCCGGCAATCCGACCAGGCGCTTGATGTAGAATTGGTCCTGCTGCCTGATGCCCTCGATACCCTTGGTCTTGAAAACGATGATCTCGCCGCGCCGCGGCCGCCGGAAGTTATATGTGACACGATCAACAAAGAGATGGTCCCCGGTCGTCTCCTTGAAACGGAGAACGGGCTCGCCTTTGTTGAAGGCGGACTGCGCGTCCAGGCCGGTGAAGTGTTCAAAATGATCATCCGGCCCGCACCAGATGGTATAGGGCGTCTGCTCCTCCCGGCCGCGGTACTGAACCCAGATGGTTTGCTTGTTGATGAAGCCCGCCACATGCTGCAACGGCCCGACCCGGACCACTTCGCCGTCAGCGGGCGCGATGATTTCGTGCCAGATGGTCCCCTTGTAGATCACGTCCCAGAACCTCTCCAGCGGGTTGGGCATCTTGAAGGGCTGGCCGCGTAGGTCCGTGCATTCAATGCCATACAGAGTCGGCTCCATCGAGCCGGTGGGAATCTTGAACGGTTGCAGAAAGAACGTCCGGATGGACATCGCCACGACAATGGCGACCAGAAAAACCTCAATGTTCTCGCGCCATTCGGCGTTGGGATACGGCTTGATCCATTTGGCGGATGTTTCCTCCAGTTGGGCCATTTGCCTTTCCAGCGCCTTGTCTTCAACCTCATCCGCGATCGCCGCTTTTGTCCGGCTTAAGGCCACGGTAACGGCCTCCAGCGCATTGGGCGACAATATATCACTCTGGGCATGGAGCATTCGTTGCACCTGCTTGCACATGTCTGTGGCTTGCCGGACCGTCCGGGAAAGGAACCATCGTAATTTCATAATTGTGTCAGGTTTTGAGCACCTCGATGAACGCCTCTTGTGGAATGTTGACTGAGCCGAAAGATTTCATGCGCTTTTTGCCCTCCTTCTGTTTCTCAAGCAACTTGCGCTTGCGCGAGATGTCGCCGCCGTAACATTTGGCGGTGACGTCCTTGCGCATGGCGCCGACCGTTTCGCGGGCGATGATCTTTCCGCCGATGGCGGCCTGGATGGCCACCACGTATTGCTGCTTCGGAATGACCTCCTTCAGCTTCGCCGCCAGGGCGCGTCCCCGGGCCTCGGCCTTGGAGCGATGCACAATGCAGGAAAATGCGTCCACCGACTCGCCATTGACCAGCATGTCCAGCTTGACCATGTCCGCCTCCTGATAGCCGGCGTGTTCATAGTCCATGGAGCCGAACCCGCGCGTCAGGCTCTTGATGCGGTCGTGGAAGTCAATAAGAATCTCCCCCAGCGGCAGCGTGCTGGTCAGGATGACG
The DNA here is from genome assembly GCA_052325505.1 of Limisphaerales bacterium. Taxonomy (GTDB): domain Bacteria; phylum Verrucomicrobiota; class Verrucomicrobiia; order Limisphaerales; family Palsa-1400; genus DASRLE01. The sequence continues at coordinate 21,580 of JBKQUS010000144.1, read as the reverse complement.
CGCCGCGTGTCCAGCGTCTCGGTATGGTCGATCACCCCGCGCTTTTCCGCCAGCAACGCCATCATGTCGCCGATGTATTCGTTGGGGCAGATGACAAAGGCGAAGACCATCGGCTCCTCGATCTTCTCAATGTAATTCGGCTCGGGCAGGAAAGCCGGGTTATCGACGGTCTTGACCGTGCCATCCGTCATCACCACGTGATAGACCACGCTCGGATACGTGGCGATGATGTCCATGTCGTATTCGCGGCGGAGCCGTTCCTGGACGATTTCCAGGTGCAGCAACCCCAGGAAGCCACAACGGAAACCGAACCCGAGCGCCACGGAGCTTTCCTGCTGAAAGACAAAGGCGGAGTCGTTCAATTGCAGCTTGCCCAAGTTGGTCTTGAGATGCTCGTAATCCGCCGTGTTGATCGGATAAAGGCCGCTGAAGACCATCGGATGAACTTCCTTGAACCCAGGCAACACTGGCGACGGATTTTTTGCATCCGTGATCGTGTCCCCCATTTTGACGTCCTTGGGGCTTTTGATGTTCGCCGTCATGTAGCCGGTTTCGCCCGTCTGCAATCTCTCGCGCACATACGGCTTGGGATTGAAGCTGCCGACTTCCTTGATTTCGACCCCTTTGCCGGAGTGCAGCAATTGCACGTGCATGCCGGCGCGCAGTTCGCCGTTGAAAACGCGCACGTGCGTGACCACGCCCTTGTAAGTGTCGAAATAAGAATCGAACCCCAGCGCCTGAAGGGTCGGCGCGCCGGTCGGTTTCGGCGGCGGAATGCGCTGCACGATGGCCTCCAGGATCTCGTCGATCCCGATCCCTTCCTTGGCGCTGGCCAGGATGGCGGTATCGCCCGGGATGGCCAGGATGTCTTCCATCTGCGTTTTGGCCAGCGCGATGTTGGCGTGCGGCAGGTCGATTTTGTTGATGACCGGGACGATGGCCAGGTTCTGTTTGGTGGCCAGGTGGACATTGGCCACGGTTTGCGCCTCAACGCCCTGCGCGGCGTCAATGATCAACACCGCCCCTTCGCACGCGCTCAAGCTGCGGGAAACTTCGTAGGTAAAATCGACATGGCCGGGCGTATCGATCAGGTTCAATTCATAAACCTCGCCGTTTTTGGCCGTGTAACTCATCGTCACCGGGTGGGCCTTGATGGTGATGCCGCGTTCCTTTTCCAGGTCCATGGAATCGAGCAACTGCTCCTCCATTTCCCGGGTGGCGACGGTGCCGGTGCGGTGCAGCAGCCGGTCCGAAAGCGTCGTCTTCCCATGATCGATATGGGCGATGATGCTGAAATTCCTTATGTGTGCGCAGTCCATTATTTAAATGACACTCGAACGGAGCATAGTCACGAATCCAGCCAGCGGAAAGGTGAAAGTTTCCACGGCAAAGCAGAATGACCAATGTCCAAGCGACGAATGAGCGGTGGAAAATCACTGTGATTCACTTTGAGTCCGGATGGCCCTCGTGAAGGCTGATTATTGTGTAAGCTATTCATGTTCCAGTGTTAACATACATTTTGACCAGCAACTTGACCGGCAGAATCACTTTGATTGAGTTGCTGCGCTGACAGGCACATTGAGCCTGTCTCGATTTGACCTCAGGCTTGACCTGTTCCGGCAACCAAGGCGATTTTTTCAGATGCGGCCCCATTTTCGGATTTATTTTTTGGTCGAAACAGGTCGAAACAGGTCGAAACGATGAGGGCCTGGGCTTGCCTTGCAAGGCGTTGATCCATGGCTTCCCCAGACCACCCCCAGAGAATTTATCGAGAAATCCGAGAAATCTGCGAAGCGCTGGCGATCGTGACAGGGCGGTGCTCCGGCAGGGTCGAGGCGTCCAGGGGTCTGGAGCCGTCACACCGTCACAAATGTTGTCAGTCAAGGACTTAAGCATGGTGCAACCCGTCACAAATGCCGTCACAACCCGGCACAGAGCCGTCACAAACGCCTAATTGATACATAGCTCCGAAAAAGGGGTAACGGGGTTACAAGTGTTGATGGTCAACGACTTAGCCGGTAACACGAGGGGAAACAGAGAGGTAACATGTTACCGGTTTTGTCCAGGTCGCGGCACGCTGACGAAAAGAGGTCTTGGCTGGAGGATGGTTTTCTGCCATAATCCTACCCGCTCCATAAAACGAAGGGAAAAAGAAGATGAATGCGGAAACTTCAAAGGCTGGCAAAACTATCTGGGCTTTCGACTTGGGCAAAGGCTCCATCGGCGAGGCCGTGCGGCAAGGAACAACTTTTCTTCACAAGGCATTCCTGCGTGGCCCAGAAGATGAGCCGCGCAATAAAATGCAGCTTGCTTTGATGAAAGAAATGCTGGCGTCCGGTGGCATCAGTCCCTTTACAGAGGTTGAAGCAGATTTCGCGGCGTATCTTTTTTGCCAAATTGGCAGACCGAAGAACGCAGATTATAAGTTACGGATGGACTGTTTGATTGCTGCGTGCGCGATTACTGCTCAAGCTCAACTCGCTACGGACAATGAGTGTGATTGCTGCCGCAATTGGGCGTACACCACATGCCGCGCTACCGTTCCGACCCGCTGGTGTATGACCTGATGGAGCCGTTTCGCCCTGCGGTGGAATTGATGCTGGCGGAGTTTTTGCTGACACCAGAGATATCGATGAAGGCCTGGGCAAAGAAGGTCGGCACGGAATTGCGGGAGCGCCGGGTCAAGCACGGCAATTACACGCTCAAATTGATGGATGCGATTGATGCCTCGGCCAATTCACTGGCGCGGGCGTATGAAGATATGTCCGCCGGGGCGTTTTGGGTGCCGGAACTCCCGGCAATGGTAAACGTCGCGGCATGAATAACAGTCCTTTCAGTATGGGTTGGCTCATGGCCATGTTCGATTTGCCGGTGATGACCCAAAAGGAACGCAAGGTGGCCACGCGCTTCCGCAATGACTTGCTCGACCACGGTTTTTTGATGATACAGTTTTCTGTTTATGCGCGCCCGTGCGTGAATTTTGAACAATTGGACAAGCACATTGGGATCATCCAAAAGCTCGTGCCGGAGGCGGGCAACGTGCGGCTGCTTTACATCACGGACGAACAATGGGGCAAGAGTGTCACGGTGATTGGACCGAACTATGAACAGGGCCATAGGGCAAAAGACCCCAAAGTGCCTGATCAGGTGGAGTTCTGGGAATAAAACAGAATCGAGTTGCCGTGTGCAAGCACAGTGGGCAACTCGATTCATAATTAGTTAAGGCTTCCCCCCGGAAGCGCGTAAACTACCGTCAAGTTCAACAAAATCAGCACGTTCCGTCAAGCCCATTCTATCAGGCGCGCCTCCGGGGGGAAGCCAAAACGGGCGGCGGGTGAATCGCTACGCTGGTGAGAATGTGGGAAAATGCGTATTGTACCGGCGTAGCGATTCACCCGCCGCCCGTTTCAAATTTCTCCCGTCAGAAGCCTGTAAACCAATGGTTCTGCATGAATTCATCCTTCCTTCTCCAAATAGCGGATGCGTTTGTTGATGTCGGTGTTGATGGAGTGATACGGCTCGCGCAGGTTGCCGGCGGCGAAGCAGGTCTGGCGCGTGTGCTCGATGTCGTCCCAGCCTATGGCATCAGTGAAAATCGGCAGCAGATATTCCACCCCAAGGCGCGAGGGCTTGTAGAGGACCGGGTCATAGAGGGCCGGATGCATGAGGCGCGCATGGATGTGGCCCCAGCGATCACGGAAACGATTGGCGTCATAACCGTCGACGTGGAAGCCCTTGCTGGTATTGAATTGCAGGACCGAGACGCAGTTGTTCCGGCCCTCCAGCAACAAGTCCACCGCCTTGGACCCGAGTTCCGCCGCGTAGAACCGGTCGAACAGGATCGGCCGCCCGCCCCTTTGCGTGTGCCCCACTTTTCTGGTGAAGATGGCTTCGGACGCCGATTCGCTGCGACGATAAAGCTGAAAATAACGGTCGCCAATCATCGGGATCAGCCGGGCGCGCAACGCCTCCGCCGCTCCGCTCAGCACGATGTTGCCCGATGGATCGCTCGTGTCGCGCACCGCTCCCAATTCATTCCCTTTTTCATCGACAATGCCTTCCCCGCAGACGATGACGACGTTCTTTTGCAAATCATACAACTGCTTGATGCGCTCCGCCAAAACCTCCAAATCCGGCGCATGTTCCGGGATCAAAATAATGTCCGGCCGCCCGTAGGCCGTGCCGAGCGCGATGTAACCCGAATGCCGCCCCATGACCTCGATGATGGCGATGCGCCGATGGCTTTCCGCCGTGGTGCGAATCCGCTCCACGCCGGTGGCCGACACAAAAACCGCCGTGGCATAACCCGGCGTGGCGTAGTTGACAATATGATCGAGATCGAAAGTCGCATTGGACTCCATGCGTTTGTAACGATAGCCATGCCGGGCCGCCGCATCCTGTGTCCGCACCCATTCATTCGGTTCATTGGCGTAATTGAGGCCAAGATCGTTGTCGATGGTTTTGGGCGCGAGCACGACCGGCAATCGTTCCGCCAGCGGTTGCAGGCCATTGAGCGTGCCGTCGCCGCCGATGCAGATCAGCCCCTCCAGGCCCAGTTTGCGGATGCGCGCATCCGCCAGATCCAACTCCTCCTTTTTTTCCGGATCGACAAAGTCCCGCGACGAACCGATGAGGGTGCCGCCCTTGGTCGGGTCCAGTTCGGGAATGGACTGGTAAAGCGGGTTGAGATGAACATGCGGGACCTGCGGATTAAACAGGGAATTAAATCCCTTGATGAGGCCGTAGATTTCTATTTTGAGACGGCTGGCCCGCACCACCGCGCCATAAATGGTGGCGTTGAGGGCCGGAGTATCACCCCCGGCGGTCAGGATGCCGATCCGCTTCATGCCTTGCGATTCTACACCAAGTCAGGCTGCCGTGCAAATTCACAAAAACAAATCGGCAGTGCCTCGAATTGGTGTGGTGTTGAGCTAGTAGCTCAACAATCGGCGCAGAGCGCCGACGCTACTTATGCCTGGTTGGAAATAAATCGCTTTCGCATTACGGGCTGAAGTGTTAGAAACGCTGGCATGGCTGCAAAACTTACGATTGGTTTTCTCGGCGCGGGCAAAATGGCAACTGCCCTGGCCAAAGGCTTCGCCTCGGCGGGATTGGTCGAGGCCGCTCAAATCCGGGCCAGCGATCCGGCCCCCGAGGCGCGAGCTGCATTCGCCCGTGATACCGGCGCGAAAACCACCGCCTCCAATATCGACGTTGTTCAGTTCGCCAACGTTGTCATCCTGTCTGTCAAGCCGGCGCACGTCGCCGAATTGCTGGAGGAAATCCGCCTCGCGCTGACCGCGCGGCATTTGCTCATTTCCATCGCCGCGGGCGTGCCGATTGCGAAATTGGAAAGCAAATTGATCGCAGGCGCGCGGGTCATCCGCGTCATGCCCAACACCCCCGCCCTGGTGAGCGCGTCGGCCTCCGCCTACGCCCTGGGCAAGGCCGCCACCGCCGCCGACGCGGCTTTGGCACAACGGCTCCTTTCGTCCGTCGGGCTGGCCTTCCAGGTCAAGGAATCGCTGCTCGATGCCGTGACGGGACTGAGCGGCAGCGGTCCCGCTTACGTGTATTTGATGATCGAGGCGCTGAGCGACGGCGGCGTGGCGTCGGGCTTGCCGCGCGAGATGGCGACGAAACTGGCCGCGCAGACCGTTCTGGGTAGCGCGAAGATGGTGTTGGAAACCGGCCAGCATCCGGGAGCGTTGAAGGACATGGTGACCAGTCCCGGCGGCACAACCATTGAAGGTTTGCACGAATTGGAAAAGGGTAACGTCCGCGCCGCCCTCATCAACGCCGTCCGCGCCGCAACGGAAAAATCCAAGAAACTGGGGCTGTAGCCGGCCTACAGATACGAGCAGATGTATTCGCAGATGCCGGTCTTGACGCTGATGTCGAAGCCCGATTTGGCCGGGACTTCAAATGTGTCTCCTGCCCCATAAGTCTTGACGGCGGATTGGCCGTCGAGCTTGACCGAGCACTGGCCGGCGACGATTTCCATCCTCTCGGATTTGTCGGTGCCGAAATGGTATTGCCCGGAATAAATCAACCCGAGCGTCTTCTTGCTCTGATCGGCAAAGAGAATCGAGTGGCTCACGACCCGGCCGTCGAAATAAATGTTCGCTTTGGTGACCGCGGTCACGCCTTTGAATTCAGTTGGCAGCATGGGCGCAGTATAAATGCGGGAACGCGGCGCGCGCAAGCCAAAGCCTTATTCCACCACCACCGGCATCCCGATCCAGACCAGCTTGACCAGATAATCGGCGTTCCAGTTGGCCAGGCGAAAGCAGCCGTGGGATTCCGTGCGCCCCACCTGCTCCGGCGCGGGCGTTCCGTGAATCCCGTAGCCGGGCCGGTCCAGCCCGATCCAAGCCACGCCCACCGGATTATTCGGCCCGGGCGGAATAATCAATTTCCGGCCCATCGCCTGGGCTTCGGGTGATTCCGGAAAAACCGCCGGATCGAAGGTGTAATTTGGATCCAGCGCAATCGTGGCCACGTGCAATTCCCCGGCAGGCCGCTTCTCCGCCAGCCGCCCGATGCTGCATGGAAAATGCACCAGCAGGTTACTTTCGGAATCGAATGCCTCAAGGACGCATTCCCGCAACGAGATTTTCACCAGGGCCGCCTTGTCCGCCACGGGCGGGTATTGGACCTGTGGTATCGTCACCGTCGTGCCGGCGGGCAGGTCATCCCAATTGAGGCCCGGGTTAAGCGTGCGGATCAGCTGCGGATGGGAAAAGGCCTTTTCGCCAAGCAGTTCGACAATGTTCTCGAAGTCCAGGCGCGGCTGTTCGGATTTGCCGAGCCAGGTTTTAGGAACCGGCAGCAGGCGTGCCAGATCTTCGGCTGTGATGGTGTACTGCGTCATCGCCGGCAGCGTGATGAGGAGGGCCGCCTTGGTGTTGGCATCCAGCAAACCGCTGGGAAGGATACCCCGCTTCTTCTGAAAGGCCATCAAAGCGGAACGAGTCTGGCGTCCGGCAACGCCATCAATTGATCCGGGGGAAATGCCCAATCGGACCAGGGCAATTTGCGCTTCCAGAACGGTTTCCACCGGACGGGCGCCGGAAGTGTCCAAGTGTGGCGCCGGGACATTGGTGGTTACGGCAATTTTGGCGGGCGCAACCGGCGCCGGAACAGGCCGGCTCACCGGCTCGAGCCGCCACCATATCCAGACGAAAAACCCGATAAGCGCAACACACAGCGAAGCATAGACGAATGTTTTGAAGGACTGGAAATATCCCTCGGATTGTCGCGCTTTCTTATATGGCGTCGGCAGCACGCATGTAGAATATCACGAGAAGCTGATTCATCTGAAGCGCAAAGCGCATTAAGGATCTGCAAATGGGATGAATCTCAATCAGGGGAATGGCAAAAGACGACAAAACGCAGCAGCCTCAAATCTGCCACCGCCAAAGAAGGCGGCGAGAATCAAGCTTTGCTCTCGCGAAGAGCCAGCCGGTAAAATCGTTCCTTCCAGCCTAAAACCGCAATTTCCGGCCGTGACCGGCGCACCCGGCGCGTCGGAGGACTGAAGGTCGATACGCTGCTCTCCGAACGTGGCGTTTCAACCGCGCACGGCTCCGGATCCTGGTTGGCAACTTCAACCGGCGAATTATCAGCGTTTTGCTTCATATACTGCCGTTTTGTAAAGCATTCCCGATGCCAACATTTGAAATAAAATGCCAATGCAATCGTGATAACTGTTTGCGTATCAATTGTTTATGCCGTTTTTGATGAATTGCAGGCGGGAGAATAAAAGTCAGGCCGGGCATCGATTTGAGACTCAAAACGTGAAAATTTCCCCGCATTTGAGTGAAAATTTACCGCTACGAACCCTAGTTGAAAGACGCAGACCCATCGTCGGCGATGGATTGCAGGTCATCCGGGCATTTTGCGGCATCCACCACCCTGGCAAATGCCGCGATTTCCTCCGCCGTGAAGACGTCCAGAAGCGAGATTTTGAGCGGTCCGCGGCTGCCTTGCAGGGTAATGTGGTCCCATTGCGCGGACACGACCGAGGCCGAGAACTTTTGGATACAGCGTCCACGGATATAAGCGCGGGTTGTCTGAGGCGGCTCGGAAATGGCGCGGAAGACAACTTTCTCATCCGGCACGCCCATGATCGAGCCGGCCTGTTCAAGGGCATAGTAAAGCCCTGATTGGCGATCCAACCGATGGTATTCCAAGTCAAGGCTTTGCAGCCAGGGGTCTGTGCTGCTGATGTTCTGGGTGTTGCGGAATTCCTGAATCAAGGCCAGCTTCGCCACCCAATCCAAGCGGTTCCGGCAACGCATCGGATCAGCTTCCAAGTCCAGCAGCACGTTGTCCCAATCGGCCACAAGGGAAGCCTTGGCAGGATCGGTCAGATCGCACAACTTGTTGACGGCCAGCCAGTATTCGCGCTGCAAGGCCAGGGCGTTGGAACATTTGTTGCCTTGCAACGCCACTTCCCAATGGAATTTCGGGTCGCGGGAGATGGCCATCAGGGCCCGCAACGGGTCGGCAAGCGTGGGATACTGGCGTTTGGGATCCCGCGCCATGGCTTCCAGCACCAGCGCAGTCGAGCCAATCTTCAGCCGCGTGGCAAACGGCGACATGTTGGCGTCGCCCAATATGACGTGAAAGCGGCGGAACAGATTCGGGTTGGCATGCGGCTCATCGCGTGTATTGACAATGGGCCGGCGCTGCATGGTATCGACGCTTTGCAATTCGCTGAAAAAGTCGCTGCGTTGCGAGATCTGGAAGCCGGGTGAGACGAACCGGTCCTCCTCCTCAATGGCGAATTTGCCCGCGCCAGCAATGATCTGGCGCGTGACCAGGAACGCCTGGATGCCGGCGGCCAGCTTTTCCCAAGGCAGGGAGCGCGGCAGCAGGTAATTCTCATGACACCCGTAACTGTGCCCGCGGAAATCCGTGTTGTTTTTGTAAAGGCGGACGGTGGTGCCGCGTTCCTCGGAGAGCTTGCGGGCGCAACGCATCAGGATTCGTTCCCCGGCGCGGTCATGGGCAATCAACTCATCCAGTGTGCTGCACTCCGGCGTGCAATATTCCGGGTGGGCATGGTCGTTGTAATAGCGGGCGCCGTTGCCCAGCACAAGATCGCTCTTGATTTCGACAAAGCTCAGTTCCCGGGCCGCGTCCTGGGCGAAATACGAAGTCTCATCGGTGTCCTGGCGCAATTCCCCGACGTGGAATCCGCGCATGTCAGCATGGGGATCCTCGCATTCGTAATCCCAGCGCATGAGAACGCCGGACTTTGTGGCGCTGCGCACCAAGGCCATGGACTCGGCCACCACGTCCAAATTCTCTTCCGTGTCCCTGGCGATCCCGATCTCCGTCTCGGTGCCGAACTGGATGATCATCCTCTCCTTGTTATTGTCCGGGGCCGCTTCGGCCTTGCTGGCAAACTCGTTTTCAGCCTGAGTTTTCATAATGCCGCCGGACCGCTCATTTCAGACAACCCCCGTTCCGGGCAAGTCCTTCTTGCGCGGACGGATCGGCGCCAGCTTGATCACGTTTTCGGGATCGAAGTCGGTCAGCTTGAGCCAGTCTTCCGTCACGTCCGTGGGAGGAAACAGGTCGTTTTCGGCGTACTCCTTTTGCAAGGCGAGCAGGAGGTCGGCGCGGGACAATTGCGTGTCGAGTTTCGTCTGGATGGAGCGCTTGATGGCCAGGCTTTTGGCCCGCTCCACCACCGCGGCAATGATCGCCCCGCTGGCCAGGTCGCCGCGGTAAAGAAAATCACGCTTGCCGCTGCGATAGGTCACTTCCAGGAATTGGTTCTCCGGCGTGTGCGCGTAATGCGCCTCGGCCAGGGCCGCGGCCAGCGCTGCCTTCGGTTCATCCAGAGGCAGGCTGTCCTTGAGGTAAATCTCGTAAATCCGTTGCGCGCCTTCCTGGTCGGGCCGGTTGACCTTGATTTTCCGGTCGATCCGCCCCGGCCGCAGGATGGCCGGATCAATCAGGTCCGCCCGGTTGGAAGCCAGGATGACCACGACATTTTGCAGCGGCTCCAACCCGTCCATTTCCGAGCAGAACATCGGCACCAACGTGCTCAGGATGCTGCTGTAACGGCCGGCCCGGCGCGTGCCCAAAATCGATTCCGCCTCGTCAATGAACAGGAAAGCCAGCGAGCCGTCCGCCGCCCGCTCGCGGCATTGGGCAAACAAATCGCGCACCTGCCGTTCCGACTCTCCCACCCACATGTTGAGAATTTCCGGTCCTTTGACGTGCAGGAAGAATTCCGGCCGGTCAATTCCCGTCTCGGCGCGGATTTGCAGGCGGAGATTATGGGCTGTGGCCTTGCCGAGCAGCGTCTTGCCGCAACCGGGCGGCCCGTGCAGCAAAAAGCCCTTGGGCACGCTGTGTTCGAAGCGCTTGAACAATTCCCGATGCAGAAACGGCAGTTCGATTGTGTCCCGAATGGCCTGCACCGCCTCGGCCTGCCCGCCCACGGCCTCCCACGGAATGGCCGACACGGTCTCCAGGGAGCGTTCGATGCGTTTGCCAACGCCGATCACTTCCAAGGCCACGCGCTGGTTGACGTCCAGACGCACTTCCATGCCGGGCTTGAGTTTTTCCTTGGCCAGAAGCGAGGAACGCAGCAGCACAGAGCAAAGCAATCCCGCCTCCTGGCCGATGCGCAGGCGGCCGTTGGAGAGCAGTTCATCGATCCGCACTATCGGGCCGTTGCGGTCGAAGCCCAGCCCCTGCACGATGGCAAAGGCTTCATTCAGGAGCACGCGCTGGCCGACTTGCAGGCTGGCCAGGGGCATTTGCGGGTCCAGCCGGCAAACGTAATCCGTGCCGCCCACGCAAACATGCCCCTTGTCCGGCTCCAGCGGCATGAGGAAGGTGCCGACACGGAAGGCGGGCGAACGCAATTTTTCGACGATGGCATCCAGTTTCTCGATGGTTTGGCGCGCCTGATCGTTGAGTTCCTCGACCTCCACGATGCGGTCGCGCAAATATACCATGTCCATGAGCGTATTATGGCGCGGGGGCAACTTGGCCGTGATCATATCGACCAACTGCAAAAGCGACAGGACATCGAGCTGCTCGCGGGAAAAAACCACCGGTTCAGGCGGCGTCGCAATGGGGGCATCGAGGGGACGGACTTTGTTGCTGGAACTCCCTGTCGCCGGCTTCTTCTTGGACTCTGCCATGCCCCTAAACTTATGCGCGGCCGGCGCTTTTGCAAATGGTTACAAAAAGTATAAGTATAATTGATGCATCGTGGTGTTTCCCCAAACGCCTACTGTGTTTGGCCAGGGGCATGGAAAGGGCTGCCCGACTGGTAGAGTTTCATCTCACGTTGAAGTTGTCCGGCCAGATGGGTGTTGGTTTGCGCCCCGGCCATGCGCAAGGCGCGTTGCGCGGTTTCCACGGCTTCGGAATACCGGCCCGCCTCGGCAAAGGCGGCGGCCAGCGTGCCAAGTATGACGGGGTTGTTTCCGCCTGTCAGCTTGGCGGCCCGCTGAGCCAGTTGCACGGCCTGTTCACCGTTGCGCAGGGCCGCTTGGGGTGAAGTGGCCAGAAGCCACGCCAGATTATTCTGTGCCTCCAGGTTGTCTGGATTGATTTGCAGCGCCTTTTGGTATTGTTGAATGGCTTCGTCTCCCCTGCCCTTGCGACGCAAAGCGCTGCCAAGATTGACGCGAGCTGATGCATTTTCCGGATTGATTTCCAACGCCCGCTGGAAATGGAAGATCGCTTCGTCCATTTTGCCCAATTGCAGAAGAGCGATGCCGAAGTTGTTGTGGGAATCTCCATTGTCCGGTTCAAGTTGCAGCCCCTTCTGGTAAAAACGAATCGCTTCATCCACTTTCCCATTTCTCAGAAGTTCGGCTCCGAGATTGCTGCTGGCCACGCCGTTGTCTTTGGTGCAGGCGAGCGCATGGATCCACAAGGTTTCAGTATCTTTCCAATATGACGTCTGCTTCCATGCGCAGACCATCAACACGGCAAGCACGCCAGCCATCAAGCCTCCCAACACCGGCTGCCGATGTTTCCACCCCAAGGTCAATTCCCCCACCCACCATGTCCCAGCCATGACCAGCCCGATTCCAGGCAGGTAAGTGTAACGATCCGCATGGGCCTGGTCGCCAACTTGAATGATCCCCACCACCGGCAGAAGCATCGCCAAATACCACAGCCAACCGACCAGTATCCACGGCTGCTGGCGCCGTTGCCACCACGCAACCGCCGAAAGGCCGGCGAGCAACATTCCGGCCAGCGCCACTCCCCATGGCGGAAGGCCGTTGTGCGGGGCGGGATAAAACACCGCCAACCCAGCCGGCCAGATCATCTGACCAACATAAACCATGCAGCTTGCCAGGGCATTGCACAGGCGCAGTGGCAGCGAGAATAGCTTGAGCGGTTGCATGGCTTCGGTTTGCGCGAAGAGTGTGGCCGCGGAGAAAACGGCGGAGAGCGCCAGCAAGGGCAGCTTCTCGGCCACCAGCTTTCCCGCTGATTCCGCCCGTTGCAACGGCCAATAGTCGAGCAGCAACAGCACCACCGGCAGCGTGACCAGCATCGGCTTGCTCATCAAACCCATCGCAAACAAAAACATCACCAATCCATAGCCCACTGGCGACCACGAACGGCGCGCATAACGCAAATAAGCGCCGATGGTCAGCATGAAGAACAACCCGCTGAGAACATCCTTGCGCTCTGCCACCCACGCCACCGATTCCGACCGCAACGGATGAACGGCAAAGACAGCCGCCACAAATGCGCTGCGCCAAAAGGCGCCGGTCATCTGCCGCAGAACGAGGAACAACAGGATGACTGATGCGGTATGCAACAGGACATTGGTGAAATGATACCAGCCGGCGTTAAGTCCATGGAGTTGGTAATCCGCCATCAGTGAAATCATCGTCAGCGGTTGATATAAACCGCAGTCCGCGTGGGTGAAGGTCCGGGCGAGTCCCTGCAGGCTCAGACCGCCCGTAATCGTGGAGTTCTCATACACAAACATGTTGTCATCGTAATTGATGAACCCGAAGCCCGCCGTCTGGCCAAACACGGCAAAGGTGATCACAGCCAACACAAGACAAACCTCCAGCACCCGCCTGCGTTGATTCCGCCGGCTTGTGCCGATGGGACCTTTCGACGGGGAATGATCGCCGATCATATTATGTGGACTCGCGCCATAAACAGGTCGCAAGTCAACTCACTTCAACTTCCGCTCGAGAATCTCGCCGGCGAGGGTGGGATTGGCCTTGCCTTTGCTCAGTTTCATCACCTGACCTTTGAGGAAATTCAGCGCGGCTACTTTGCCCGCCTTGTAGTCCGCCGCCGGCCCCGGATGGGCGGCGATGGCTTGATCGCAAAAAACTTCGATGGCCCCGGCGTCGCTGACCTGGGCAAGCCCCTTCTTCTCGACAATGACGCCGGGAGACTCGCCGGTGGCAAACATTTCCACAAAAACCTGCTGGCCCATGGAATTGCTGATCTTTTTGCTTTCCACCAAATCGATCAGTTCGAGAATGTGCTCAGGCTTGAATTTCAAATCGGCCAGGGTCGTGCCAGTGTCCGTCAGTTTGGCGCGAAGATTGTTGATGATCCAATTGGCCGCGGCCTTGGGATTTTTGCAACGCTTGGCCAGTGATTCGAAATAGGAACCAAGAGGCGCGTCCCACACAAACGTCTGGGCGTCGGAGGCCGGCAATTGATAGTCGCGCATAAACCGCTGTTTCTTGGCCAGCGGCAGCTCCACCACCCTTTGTTTGACATCCGCCAGCCATGCGGGCGTCGGCTCGAAGGGCATCAGGTCCGGTTCGGGAAAGTAGCGGTAATCATGGGCCATCTCCTTGCTTCTCATGGCTTCGGTGGCCCCGGCCTCGTCGTCCCAGCGGCGCGTTTCCTGGCTCAATTTTCCGCCGCGCTCCAGCACGCCGATTTGCCGGGGAATCTCGTACTCCAGCGCCCGCCGCGCGCCGCTGAAGGTGTTCATGTTCTTGATTTCTATCTTCTTGCCCAATTCCGTGGAACCCGCCGGGCGGACGCTGACGTTGACATCGCAACGCACCATGCCTTTCTCCATGTCCGCATCGCTCACGCCGCCATAGACCAGGATGTCCTTGAGCGCGTTGAGATACTCGTAAGCCATGGCGGCGCTGGTGATTTCCGGCTCGGAAACAATTTCCAGCAGCGGCACCCCGGCCCGGTTAAAATCAACCCCGCTGTTGCGCTCGAAATGAAAATTCTTCCCCACGTCCTCCTCCAGGTGCGCGCGGGTGATGTTGACGCGCGAAATGCCGCCGTTGAACTCAAAATCAATGTATCCCTTCAAGGTCGAAGGTTTGTCGTATTGCGTGATTTGGTAATTTTTGGGCATGTCCGGATAGAAATAATTCTTCCGGTCGAATTTGGCGTAGGGAGGAATATCGCAGTGGAGCAACAGCCCGGTCAGGACGGTCAGGCGCAAGGCTTCCTCGTTGGCCACCGGCAGGACGCCGGGCAACCCGAGGCAAACTGGACACACATGCGTGTTGGGCGGCGCGCCGAACTGATTGGCGCAACCGCACCACATTTTCGATTTGGTTTTTAGCTGGACATGGGTTTCAAGCCCGATCACCGCTTCGTAATTCATTTGGGCAGATAATAGAGGCGGGTGTAATCCTGCACCATGCGCCAGGTGTCGAAACGCGGCACCAGCGTGCTCATGGCGCGGCGGATTCGCTGAATCCATTGGCGCGGGATGCCCCGGTCGTCGCGATTGTAAAAGGTGGAAATGACTTCTTCCGTCAGGGCCTTGAAGAGGTTGGCGCTGTCCTGTTTGTCCTGCGCCTCGATCGAGGAGGGATGATTGTCGCCGCCGATGGCGAATCCGTTGGTGCCATCGTAGCCCTCGCGCCACCAGCCGTCCATGATGCTCAGATTCAGGCAGCCGTGACAGCCGGCCTTTTGGCCGCTGGTGCCGGAAGCTTCCAAGGGCCGGCGCGGATTATTCAGCCAGACATCGCAGCCGGATACCATCGACCGGGCCACATGGACATCGTAGTTCTCAATGAAAACCAAATGTCCCTTCAGTTCGCTGTACTTGCTCAGATGAATGATACGCTGGATGAACTTCTTTCCTTCATCATCGCGCGGATGGGCTTTGCCGGCGAAAATGAACTGCACCGGCCGCTGGCGGTCGTTGACCAGCTTGATGACGTCCTCCAATCTGTCAAAAATCAGGGGCGCGCGCTTATAGGTGGCGAAGCGCCGGGCAAATCCAATGGTCAGCGCATCCACGCTCAACAGTTGATCGAAGGCGATGAAATCGGAATTGGACATGCCCAGTCCGAGCCGGCGGCGGGCAAACTCGATCAATTCGCGGCGCAGTCTGAAGCGCAAGGCCCAAAGTTCTTCGTCGGAGATGAAGTTGTGGTCCTCCAATTTTTGCCAAAACTCTTTGGAATTGACCTCCTTCTCCAGGGAAACGCCGCGGCTGCGGTGCCAAAAGGTTGTGGTTTCGCCTTCGGCCGGGTCCCGCTGCGCTCCGGCGCTGGAAAGTTTTCGCAGCCAGAATTTCCGCACCGGCCCTTTCATCCAGCCCGTCAGGTGAATGCCGTTGGTGATATGCCCGATCGGCACCTTATCCACCGGCAGGTCCGGCCAGAGGCAGTTCCACATTTGCCGGCTGACTTGGCCGTGCAATTCACTGACGCCGTTGGCGGCGCGGGACATTTTCAACCCCAGCACTGTCATGCAGAAGAATTCATGCGCGTCCTGCGGATTCACCCGGCCCAGGGCCATCAAGCCGTCGAGGGACAATTTGAGCTGGTCCATCATCTTGCGCAGCCCATAAACAATCAGGTCGCTGTTAAAGCGGTCGTGCCCGGCTTCGACCGGCGTATGCGTGGTAAAGATGCATTGTTGTTTGGTTTGGGCTTGCGCCTCGGCAAAGGAAGCGCCGGCCGCCAGTTTTTCGCGGAGCAATTCCAGGGTCAAAAAAGCGGCGTGCCCCTCGTTCATGTGATAGACCGACGGGGCAATGCCCAGGGCGCGGAGCAGCCGCACCCCGCCGACGCCCAGCAGCACTTCCTGCATGATGCGCATCGTGTTGTCGCCCCCATAGACGCGCCGGGTCAAATCCCGGTGATGCGGCGAGTTCTCGGGGCGGTTGGCATCCAACAGGAACACAGGCACACGGCCCACGTTGGCGCGCCAGGCCTGGAAATAGACATCCGTCAACTCGATTTGCACCGAACAAACCACCGGCTTGCCTTTGGCGTCGAGCACCGGTTCCAGCGGCAGATTGTCCGGGTTGAGCAGGGTGTAATATTCCGTCTGCCAGTTGTCCGCATTGAACTGCTGTTGAAAATAGCCTTCGCGATAGAATAGGCTGATGCCGGCGAACCCGATGTTGAGGTCGCTGGCTGATTTGGCGTGGTCGCCCGCCAAAATGCCCAACCCGCCGGCGGCGATGGGCAGGGTTTCGTGGAAGCCAAATTCCGCCGAAAAATAAGCGACGGGGTGTTGCAGGAGGGCCGGGGCATTCTGGCGGCCCCAAGTCTCCTTGTCATTGAGGTAGGCATCGAAATCGCCCAGGACCTGCTGGACGCGGCGGGCGAACTCGGTGTCTTGCAGGCGGACGCGCAGCTCATAATCGGACACCTCGTGCAGGACGGCCACGGCATTGTGGTAAAGGTTCTGCCAGCAACGGGGGGAAAGCTCGGAAAAGATTTCCTGCGCCCCCTGGTTCCATGTCCACCACAAGTTGTGGGCGAGGCGATTAAGGTTGGCAATGATTCTGGTCAGTTCTTCCGGCGGCAAAGGTGCAGTGCTCATAGTTTCCAAACGGCCATTCGCATTTCGCGAAAATAACGCTAAATAAGACATGCTGCGGCCCGTTTGCGCAACTCATTTGTGCAAGGATGCGTCCGAAACGTCTTGAATAATCCTCCCGCTCAAGGTAATCCACCGGCGTGTACTTGGAATATTACGGGCTGAAAGAACCGCCCTTCAACATCACGCCGAATCCGCGGTTCCTGTTCTACAGCGCCAAGCATCGTGAAGCCTTCAACCATCTGCTTTACGGAATTCGCGAACGAAAGGGTTTTGTCCAATTGACCGGCGAGGTCGGGGCGGGCAAAACCACCCTGTGCCGCGCCTTGCTCGAACAATTGGGGCCGGAGTTTTCCACCGCCTTGATCCTGAACCCGGTGCTCGACGCCGAGCAATTGATCAAAGCCATCGCCATGGAATTGAATTTGCAGGTCAAGGGGCTGGACCGGCTGGAAACCCTGGCCGAGATCAACCGCTTCCTCCTGCAACAGGTCGAGCACCACAAGGACACCGTTCTGATCATTGACGAGGCGCAGGATTTGACGCGCGAATTGCTCGAGCAGGTGCGCCTGCTGTCCAATTTGGAAACCGACGAGCGCAAGCTCCTGCAAATCATCCTGATGGGCCAGCCGGAATTGCGCGACCGGCTCAACGACCATTCCCTGCGTCAACTGCGCCAGCGCATCACGGTGCGTTTTCATTTGAATCCCCTCAAAGGCTCCGAGATCCGCCAGTACATCCAGCACCGCCTCCAGGTTTCCGGCGCCAATGGCGCGCCTTACTTCAGCTCCCCCGCCGTCTGGCTGATTTACCGTTACAGCCGCGGCATCCCGCGCCTGATCAACGCCGTCTGCGACAAATGCCTCCTGGCCGGCTTCGTCCAGCAACGCGACAAAATCGATTTTAGCATGGTCCGCCGCGCCACGCGCGAGTTGGAAGGGCACATCGAATTATGAGTCTCATCAACGACGCCCTCAGACGCGCCAGCCAGACGGAGAGAAACCGGCCCCGCCGGGATTCCACCGCGACGGGCATGGAACCCGCGCCCCCAGCCAGCACCTCGCGCCTCACTCTGTTTTTGGCCGCAGCCGGGCTGGTGGCGGTGCTGTTGGCAGCTTGGGCTTTTTGGCGGTTGAGCCATCCCGGCAACAATCCCGCCAGCGCCGTCGCGGTGGCCAACGTAGCCCCGGCAGCCCCGCTCCATGTCAACCCAACGGTTGTAGCGCCGCCGAAAGTGGCTCCGATCCCTCTGGTCGGGGAGGCAAATCCCAGACCGGCAACTCCCGCGCCTGCTCCCGTCGCCGCTACCCCGACGCCCGTCTCAACCCCGGCACCCGCGCCAGCCGCGCCTCCGGCCGCGGCACCAGCCGAGCCGCCCAGTCCGCCCAACGAAACCCCCGTTATCTGGCCCGTGGAGCTGAAGCTCAGCGCCATCTTCTTTAACAAGACAAACCCGAAGGCCCTCATCAACGGAGACCTCTACATCGTTGGCGATCAATTCCACGGCGTGGTCGTGAAAAAAATCGAGAAAGATGAAGTGACGGTGGAATGGAACGGACACAGCAAAGTACTAATGTTGGGCGGGGACTGAAATGGTTTCCGGTTCCTAATCTTAATCCTAATCCTAATCCTAATCTTAATCCAACGCGCGTCAACTCGCCGGGGCGCGGATGATGTATCCCCCCGCTCGACACGCCCGTAACGCATTGGATTCATTATTGGGTGGGAGCTTGGGTTTCGTCTTCCCGGCGGGGATACGGTATCAGCAACGGAAGCAGGCCGGCCACGCCAAGTGCGCCTCCGCACCAACACACCCCAGCCCAGCCGCCGTGTGCCCAGGCCCAGGAGCCAATCGCGGAGCCGCACGCGCCACCGATAAAAAAGACCACCATGTAAACCGAGTTCACCCGGTTTCGCAGGCTGGCGTTCAAGCCGTAGATGCGTGTCTGATTGGAAATGTGGCTGCCTTGGACTCCGGCGTCCATCAGCACGACGCCCGCAGCCAGCGCAACCAGGGAATGTCCGGCAACCCCCATCAGAACAAACGCCGCCACCACCAGCGCGAGAGCGGTGCCGTTGACCCACCTGGCATCATGCCGGTCGGACAAGCGCCCCGCCACCGGAGCGGCCAATGCGCCCGCCACTCCAAACAGGCCGAACAACCCTGCCTCGCCGCTGCCATATCGGCCCGGCAGGTTGGCCAGATGGAAAACCAACGTCGTCCAGAAAACGCTGAAAGCGCCAAACCCGCAGGCCCCTATGATGGAGTGTCGGCGCAAAACCGGCTGGCTGCGCAGGACATCCCAGAGAGAGGCCAGCAAACGGCCATAGTGGGCGGGCAACCCGCTTTCGGGTTTTTGCGCAGGCAGCCGCCATCTCAGCAGGACGCTCAAACCCAGCGCCAGCCCCGCACTGGCCCAATACACCGATCTCCAACCGAAGGCCACTGCAAGAAGCCCACTGAGAGTCCGCGACAGAAGAATGCCCACCAACAGTCCGCTCATGACCATTCCCACCACCCGGCCGCGTCTTTCGATCCCGACCAAGCCGGCCGCATAGGGCACGACAAGTTGTGGAGCAACACTGGCAGCGCCCAGCAAGAAACTCGTGAAGAGCAACCATTGGAATCCCGTCGAAAGCGCCACGGCGATCAGCACCAACGCCGAGCTGCATGTAGTAATCACAATCAGTCTGCGCCTCTCGAAAATATCTCCCAACGGAACCACCAGCAGCAAGCTCAAGGCAAAGCCGAGTTGCGTGAGCGCGACAATCAGGCTGGCGGCGCTGGTGGAAACACTGAATTGCCGTGCAATGACTCCCAGAATCGGCTGCGAATAATACAAATTCGCGACCGTTGCCCCCGCCGCCATGGCCAATAAACCCACCAACGACGCGCTTGGCGGACGGCTCGATCGTTCTGACATCGGATGTGGTATTAATCTTCCGCAACTCTGACCTCCAAAACCCTACCTCATTTGACACGTTGCACAAATGAGAAAAGCCCCGATTCCGACCAGCAAGCACCATTATCCATTGTCAATTGTCCATTAAGAGTCCAATCCCTCCCATCGGCCCCATTCGTCCTTGGGTGGTAATCAAGATTTCCCGGGGAGCGCGGGCGTTTTATCGCGCCGCAGCAGCGCGAAGGCGGACCCGCCCGCCGTGTTCGGCGTCCAGCCGAACACATCCTCAGAATCTGCGGCCACAGCATTTCTTCATGATGCGATGTACTCGCAACTATTCATTTACTGCCTCGTTTTCCAAAGCTTCTTCTGGGGGCTCTGACGTGAAAGGGCCGCCGAACTCCATCAGCCGCTGGCTTCCGTTCACTTCCTCGGTTTTTCCCAGCGCCGCCCCATTTTTTTTTTGCCCAAACAGCGATTCCAACGCCGTCTTGGCTTTTGTCTTGGTGAACGCTTCGCGGAGGGCGTTGAAATAAACCAGCGTCCAGTTGTCCTTCTTGAAATGCTCGCTGAAGAGCGGCGATTTCATCTTCCGCTCGAAATCATCTTCCCGTTCTTCGGGAATGACCATCGTTTTGGGAACGCAGGCCGGAAGATTTGAGCCGCGTTGCAAGCCGCTCGTCATGGTTGTCGTGCATTCCACTTCAAACGCCCGGACGACATCATTGCCATCGAGCCAGAGCAAATCCATGTTGAGTACCGTGCCGAGTTCCTTAACGCCATTTAATGATGCTGGCTTCTTGGTGACGAGATCGCGCAATTGCACGCGCTCGACAACTCCGCTCGCTGTATCACGCTGCTCCCGCTGTCCGATCCAGATAGAATGCCCGCGCGCCTCGCCGATTTTTGCCAGAACTGCAATTAGTTCGCTGTGGCGGGTGAGGCTCAATCGAATTTCATCTTTCAACATCCACCAGCCGCCGCTGACTTTACGCCCATAAATGTCCAGAGCCTGTGTGATGCTTGTGGTGTCCGACGTGAGCGAATTGGGGAATTCCCTCGCAACCGTGTCCCAAACTTCAGTAAAGGTCACGCGCCCTTTCTCATGCAAACAACGAAAAACAGTTTCTTCGACTCGCTCTGTGAGCGGCACAGCTTCAAGGCGCGCGACAAATGTTTTGTCTGCAAACCACCACAGTTTGCCCGCCGCTCCGCCGAGTTTCGCATCAACCAGCTCGAATTCCGTGCCCAAGCTTTCTTCCAATACAGTTTTCACGTCCAGCCCTGTTTGCAGCGTGCCGAACAAGCCGCGTTTGGCCAGCACAGGGTCAACCTGATTAATAAGAATAGTATAAGGCGTCGGCTCCGCGCGCGTGGCGATGACCTCGCGGCACGTTTCTATGACGATGCGGCGGAAACGTTCTTCGCTGATTTCTTCCATTTGCCGCTTCGGTCGAGCTGTTTTAGAAAAGCGCAAATAGAAATCGCCTTGTGCGCTGCCGAACGGCTGCAACATTGCCTTGGCGGAAACCTGGCCGAGCGGTTGGTGGTGAATGTGCTCGTAATCGAAACCGGAGAACACACCTGCGTGGACGGTCGCATTGCGGACCATGAACGTTGGATTATGAAACGTTAACGTCAGGCAGTGCTCAGGCTTCAACACTTTGTAAAAACCCTGAAAACTACTGTTCAAAAGCCCATTATAGGCACCGAACGATTTATGCTGCCGCTCGTTGTGGATTACTTCGTGCGTCACGATGTTTGAGGCGGACCCCATCCTTTAGACCACGGAGCACTGAAAATAAGCGCGACTTTTACGGCTTGCTGTCACTTCTATTTTTAGTTGTCTGCCGTTCATTCCGAGTTTCAAAACCCTTTCGAAAAGA
>JBKQUS010000143.1:0-5756 GCA_052325505.1 Limisphaerales bacterium | reverse complement strand
AAACTCTATCTGAACGGCCACCGGATCGTGCCACGCTCCTCGATTTCATGGGGCTTTTGGGCCCCAAACGGCATTTTCCCCGACGAGAGCGCGGCGGGACGTGAGATCGTAGCGATGAAAGCCCTCGGCCTCGACTCCCTTCAAAACCACCGTCACATGCCCAAGGCGGTCGTGCTTGATGCTTTTGACCGCGTCGGCTTCCTGCGATACTGCGAAGCCGGTGGCGGCGTGCTTACCTTCGAAACCGCGCCGAAAGAGCCCCCTCAGACCAGCATACAGGTGAAAATGAACGGCAAGACAGTAGATCTCGATTTCCTCAACCGCTACCAGCTCGATAAGGAGCTGGCCATGATCCGGGCCTTCCGGTCCCACCCCTGCGTCAGTCTTTGGACCCTCCAGAACGAGATCAGCCCCGACGTCAACAACCCCCGGATGCGCTACGCGCTCCAGAAGATGCGCGAGGCCGACCCCTCGCGCATGGTCCTCCTCAAATCCGGTGAAAGCAGCGGGAAGCAGGTGTGGGCCCTCCCTTACAGTGACGCTTGGATGAAAGATGATGGCACCGGCTACTCCGGCTGGTGGGATCAGCACACGGCGATGGATTCGCCCGGCGTGTGGACCGATGCGATGTATAAATCGCCGGGTGATTACAAATATCGCACTGATAACCAGAAGGAAATTGTCGTGTGGGGCGAGATGGCAACGGGCGCCTCGCCCGACGATCACGCCGCGATCGTCAACTGGTATAAGGCACGCCACCAAACAGGCTACGATCTGGCCGCCCACCAAACGATCCTCGCGGCTTACGAAAAGTTCCTGGACGACCAACTATTCCGTTCGGCGTTTCCAACCGCCGAAACGCTCTTCCGACAGGCGGGAGCGAAGCATTACTTCTCCGTGGCACGTCTGCTGGAAAACGCACGCATCTGCAACGCCGTTGATTACATTGTCCTTTCCGGCTGGGAATCCACCACAATCGATGATCACAGTGGGCTTGTGGATGCATTGCGCCAGCTCAAGGCGGATGCCACGCTCATCCATCAAGCCGCGCAACCGGAGGTTCTGGTCATCAGGCCGCGCCATTACGTGATCGCCAAGGGCGATACGGCCGTGGTCGATGTTCACCAGATTAATGAGCAAAATCTGACCGGCTCCTGGCGGCTGACGGTGACGGCCTCCACGACCGGTCGCAAGCCGCTGTTTCAAGCGGATTACCCGGTCGAGCTGATCGGCGGCGAAACCTTCGGCCAATTGCTCAAACAGGATATCCAGTTTAAGGTTGACCAACCCGGTCTTGTCACGATCCACACCGCGCTAAGCTCCAAGGCCGGCGACCGGCCTGTGATCGAGCGGGATGAGCCGTTGCTCGTGATCGACCCGCAGCCGGCAGCGCTGAAAGGCACGATCGCCTGCTGCGGCGAATCCGATGAGCTGATCGCTGCGCTTAAGCGTCAATTCAACGCCGACGCGGTTCCTCTTTCACCGAAGCCAAGCAGAATTGCAACGATCCTCCTGGCGACTGGCGCCGGCAGCCCCGAATCCTGGCAGCAAAGCTATTCCGACGCGCCCGTTGCCAACACGGATGACCCGGAACTCTACAAGCATCAGATGTGGGGCCATGCAGGATCGATCCATACTTGGCGCGGCCTGGCGCCCGGCAAGATTACCGTCAATCTCTTCATGGACGACGGCTACATGGGCGGGCCTGGCCAGCGGGTGTTCGACATCGCGATCAACGGCACGATCGTTGCGAAAGACCTGGACATCTTCGCCAAGGCAGGCGGTAAAGATCGGGCGCTCGTGGAAACGTTCCTGGTCGATGCGCCCGAGGGAACGATTTGTCTTTCGGTGCCGCGCGTCACGTCCGACCATGCGACACTGGCCGCTGTGGAGCTGCGGGATTCGTTGGGCAAGGTGGTGCGGGCGGCTTTCCGGGACGAGCGGTTTACCGATGCGGCTGGCAACGTGTGGACGCCGATTTCCCAACAAGATAATGACTACTGGAAGCCGGACCTTGGCGCCGCCATAGAACGGGCGCGACGCGATGGCACGCGTGTCGTCCTGCTCACCACCGGCGGCAGAGACGCTGAACAAATCGCTTCAGTTTTGGCCGCGCAAGGGCTTGTCATGTATTCCGGACCAGTTGGCTCCTCTGGACCGTCATGGATGGGGTTCTGGTTCTTCGGGCGCAAGCACGGCCTGCTCGCCGGGCTGCCATCGAACTGTGTGCTGGACTGGCCATACCAGATTACCAGCGGCAACGGCCTGATGCTTTCCGGATCCGGCGTCGAGTCCGTCATCGGTTACGGCAAAGATCACGATCCAAACGTTGGCGTCGCTGCCACTATCATCCATTGTGGCCGGGGCAAAATCGTGTTCCTGGCGCTGCCCGGACTCATGGATTCCTTTGTCAGCGGCGATTCCGGTAAATTTCAACCAGTGACGGCAAAAAGGCTGATGTTTAATGCGCTCAACCAATAGTTCCGAGGCCACAGCCCTAACCCATGGCGCGCCCTGTGGCACCCATGAATGGCTGAATCCAGGCCGACTTAAACCAAAAAAATGACAATAAATCGAACAATATTCACCATATTGGCACTGGGCTGTTCACTCGCCACCATCAGCATCGCCGCGCCAGATCAGATTCCTTATGCCACGATGCAGGTGATTTCAAATGGTGATTCCGACTCCGTCATTGCTGAAAAAGCGGCGAAGGTTTTGCCGCGCGCTAATCAGACGGACTGGATGCGGCTGGAACGGACGTTCTTCCTCCACTTCGGGGTGAATACGTTTAATGGCGTCGAGTGGGGCAGCGGGCGTGAAGAGCCGGCCATTTTCAATCCAACGGAACTGGACGCCAACCAATGGCTCAGAGCGATGCAAAATCTCGGCGGCAAAATGATCGTGCTTGTCTGCAAACACCACGATGGATTCTGCATGTGGCCCACCCGCTATACGCCGCATTCGGTCGCGGCCAGTCGGTGGCGTGACGGCAAGGGCGACGAGGTGGGGGAAGTGGCCAATGCCGCGCGCGCCCACGGCCTCAAGCTGGGCGTTTATCTTTCGCCGGCAGACCTTTACCAGTTGAGGACCAATCCGAAAAATCCGGCGGGATATTATGGCAACGGCAGCAGAAATGTTCTCTCGGTCATTCCCACAGATCCGGCCAGTTTCAAGAGCAATCCGGCTTTGGGCCGCACGCCGGCGGCGGGTTTTACGAATTATAGCTACATGGTTGACGACTACAATCGTTACTTCCTGAACCAGCTGTACGAGTTGCTGACGGAATACGGGCCGATCCAGGAAGTCTGGTTCGACGGCGCGAATCCCGATCCGAGTGTCCATGAGACTTACAACTACGCTGCGTGGTATGACCTGATCCGCCGTCTGCAGCCCGGAGCGGTCATCATGGGCAAAGGGCCGGACGTGCGGTGGGTGGGCAATGAAGGCGGCGTTGGCCGCACCACGGAATGGAGCGTCATCCCGCTGCCGCAATCGCCCGATACTTTCATTTGGCCGGATATGCAGGCAGGAGACTTGGGCAGCCGCGCGAGACTCACGCCCGGCTCGCATCTCTGGTGGTATCCGGCGGAAGTGAACGTCACCATTCTCGCCAACGGCCAATGGTTTTGGGCGCCCGGCAAGCGGCCCAGAAGTGTTTCGCAGTTGTTGGATATTTACTTTTCGTCCATCGGTCGCAATGGAAATCTCATCTTGAATCTTTCACCGGACACGCGCGGCTTGATTCCCGACGATCAGCTCGCCACCTTGAGCCGGATGGCGAAGGTGGTTAACGATACTTTCGCCACCAACCTTGCTGTTGACGGCAAGCTCACTGCTGCCACTGCC
Source organism: Limisphaerales bacterium (assembly GCA_052325505.1). Classification (GTDB taxonomy): domain Bacteria; phylum Verrucomicrobiota; class Verrucomicrobiia; order Limisphaerales; family Palsa-1400; genus DASRLE01. The sequence continues at coordinate 1,907 of JBKQUS010000143.1, read as the reverse complement.
AACCCCAGCAACAGCCCGTCGCTGGTTTTGGACGGAAACCTCGACACTTGGTGGGAAGCGGCGCAAAGTCATCTTAACGGCACACTGACCTTGACGCTTCCAACTCCCGTCACCTTTGATGTCGTTTCGTTGCAGGAAGCGGTGGATCATCGCGGCCAAAGAATTGAATCCTTTGCCATTGAAACGTGGAACGGCACGGCGTGGGTCACGGCAGAAAAAGTCCCGTCAGACGAACTCACGACCGTCGGACATCGCCGGCTCATACGGCTGAAATCGCCCGTGACCACCAGTCAGGTGCGCATTCGCATCACCGGCTCACGCCTGGAACCGACGCTGGCGGAAATGGGACTCTTCAAACTAGCTGCGTCTGCTTTGCCTCCCACCATATCAGATCGTGACACCAACAGTTTGGTGCGCCTCAGCAATTCCGCCGGCTGCCGGATGGTTTACACGGTGGACGGAACCGAGCCGACGACCAACTCGGCTGTTTACAATTCGCCGATCGTGATGTCGTCGAGCGGCACCGTGCAAGCGGCGTGCCTGTTGCAGGACGGACAGCTCGGCGTGCTGGCCTCCAAGTCTTTCGCCGGTCTGTTGCCGATTGGCTGGGAGGTTGTCGGCGTGGACAGCCAGGAAACTGCCGGGGGTGACAACGCCGCAGCCAACGCGATTGACAACAACTCGTCCACCTTCTGGCACACGCGTTGGAATGACGATCTGACATTGCCGCATTACATCACGGTTGACATGGGGATATCACACCGGATTGCCGGGTTCACCTATCTCCCGCGGCAAGACGGAAACCCCAACGGCACTGTCGAAAGTTACCGCTTTGAAACGAGCATGGATGGAGCCAACTGGACGACCAACGTTGCATCGGGAACGTTCGCCAATATTCGGAACAACCCGTCTCTCCAGGAAGCCACCTTTGCTCCGGTAAACGCCCGGTTTTTCCGATTCACGGCCTTGCGGGAAATCAATGCAAACGGCTGGACGAGTGCCGCCGAAATCTCCGTCTTGCCTGCCGGAGGGGAGTGGTGACTAAGCCGGGACGATTCAGTTGCGGTTCTCACCATTGCGGCTTGAGCGTGATGAGCACGACATCGTTTTCACGAAGATCAGACTGCTGCTCGAGTTTACTCTCACGGCCAATTTTTACGGAGCGAGCATCTATGGGGGCGCCGCTAATCTCGGATTACCGATTGTGCTTTCGATGGATGGCCAGTGAAACAACACTCGCCGCCCGCCAAGGCGCACAGAGGGGATTTTGCCACTCGTACGCCAACTGAATAGCGTCCGACGTGAAACGGGGAGACGTTTCAACAGTTCTTTTTCATCAATGAAGCCCGCCTCGCCCGACGGTGCATTTTGTTGCGATGTATTATTCATATTACACCGCTAAAATGCCGCGTTTCCCATTATGCCGCACGAACTCTGAAAATTTGGGGAATACGAATTGCCGAAATCATAGAAATACGTATTCGGAAAGACTTAACCCTACGTTTTCAATTTGCTAGGACGACCGCGTTTCCCATTCCGAAAGCCGATTTTACCTAACCATTGGCGCGTTTGACTTTCGTTCATGCCGCTGGGAATTAATTTTAATTCGACGAAAACTTTATGGGCCTCAGTTTTTTGCTTTGCCCGCCGTTATTTCGATATGGTCGGGAACTCGGAAAACTTCCTCCCATGTCAGGCGGAAAATCTCAGCGGTGCGCAAACCGGCTAATCCGCTAATGGCAATAATTGTCCGCATCGGGTCTTGCGCTGTGTCGAGCATCTGAGCTGGACCCCTATTTTTAGACCACTGGTTAAGTTCGACTTTTGCCGGTCTGCTGTAGATAAGAAAGAGCAGACTTATGAAAGCAAAACGGAAAAGACACAGTGCGGCCTTCAAGGCCAAAGTG
>JBKQUS010000142.1:0-15115 GCA_052325505.1 Limisphaerales bacterium | reverse complement strand
CGGGACCGTGTCCACCGGGATGTGGTCGGGATCAATAATGACCGGGCCGGGCGGGGTCGGAAACCAAATCCGCCCGTCGGTGCTCCTGCAACCGCTGAACTCGACGTCCGATGTATCAATAGATTTGACAGACTCCATGCCGTCATAGACGGGGCATTCCACCTTGTTGGTCCTGCCGTCGGCGAAATCGTTTGCGCTCCGGCCGTTGAGGCGCAGGAACCCGCGGCTGGAGTGCATCCAGAGATCGCCATGATTGTCGGGCACGATGGCGAGAATATTGTTGTCAGCCAGTCCATGGCTTCGGTCGATGTTGCGGATTTGTCGGCCCTTGATGCGCGCCACCCCTGTCTGCAAGCCGGCCCAAATGGCGCCGTCCCGGTCCATGCAGACACACTGCACGTCATAATCCGACAGCCCGTCATCCACTGCCCAATGCTCCAGGATGCGGTCTTTGATCAGAAACAGGCCGTTGACGGACGCGACGAGGATCGAGCCATCCGGGCAACCATACAAGTTGCGCACCCATCTGAACTCCGGGCTGATGCCATCTTGATAAACGAATGGGGTGAATTCCGTCTTGCTCACCCGGAACAAGTCCCCGGCCACACCCACCACCACGCCGTGAGCATCTTCGGCAAACGCGATCGGCCAGTTTTTGGCGGGATGGCGCGCCACGATCTCCCCATGGGACAGAACGTCCACTTCGCGGCCGCCCGTGCGCTCGGCGTTGATGAAATAGATGTCGCCATCTTTGGCTTCGAAGACGCGTTTGACATAGGCATTGCGCAGTCCGACCTGCCTGGAGTAGTTGACAAACCGGCTGCCATCAAACCGGGATAGCCCCTCTGTGTTGGCCGACCAAATCCCTCCGTTGGTGGACGCGCACACGCCGTGGCAGGAGCCTCGCACCAAGCCGTCGGCGCGCGAGAAAATGGGAAACTTCACGTCGCTAAGCTGGCTCAACCCTTCCCGCGTCCCGACCCACAGGCTGCCCTCGCTGTCTTCGCACAAAGCGGTTATGAAATCATTGGCCAACCCATTCTCGCGGCCCAGATAACCGGCCTTGCCATTGAAGGAACGAATCAAGCCATCGCCGGCGGAGCCGATCCAGACCGCCCCGTGCCGGTCGGTCAGCAGGGTTTTGACGTCAATCAAGGACGGGAACGGGTCCGTGCGGATGAAGTTCGCATCGTAGCAACGCAGCCCGGCCTGTGTGCCGACCCACAGCGTGCCGTGGGAATCCGAAGCCAGCGCGAAGATGGCCTCCTTCTTGAGCGTGGCATCGGGAAAAGGCTTTATGTTTCCTTGCTCGGAACTATACAATCCGTCATCAGCGGTTCCCAACCAGACCCGATGCTGCGCGTCTTCGCACATGGCGGTGATGCCGGTGACCTGGCCGAGAAAGGCGGCGTCATTTGTGTTGTTCCGGCGATACAAACCCAAGCCGCCCGCAGCCCCGACCCATAACAGCCCCCGTTTGTCTTCCCGCATGGCTCCGATGCGCATTTGAGGATTGACCCAAGGCAGATTTTCCATGGAGTGGAATTTGGTTTCGTCAAAAAAACCCATCGAGCCGTTCTCGACTCCGAACCACAGCCCGCCGTTCACTGAACTGGCCAGCGTCCCAACGATTCCCGGGCGAAACTGGAGATCGGCTGGCAGGCTGATGGTTTCAAAACTAACCCCATCGAATCGGACCAGCCCCTTTTGCGTGCCGAGCCACAAGTAGCCGTCCTTGGTTTGGACAATGGCGCGGATCGCATTGACCGGCAAGCCAGTCTCGCGCATCCAGGTGCGGCAGTTGTATTGATAAACCGTTCTTGACGGGTCCAGGGCAACACTCCGGGTCGGCGGGAGGAGCAATCCAAATCCAGCAATGACACCCACCCAAAACGAATGTTGCGACTTCATGAGTTGTCGTTATGTAATCGGCACAATCCGCCCTGAAGTTGAGCCTGTTCCGGGGGGCGTTTTCCCTTTGTTTCCCCTGCAAACCGTTCGTATCATGGCGTCGGCAACATGAATAAAACATTGTCGCGCGGCACTCTTTGCCTCCTCCTCGCTCTTCTGCCCGCCACAGCCGGCCCCGTGCCGGTGTTGGACCCCGCCCGGCTGGAGAAAATCGATGCGGCCATTGGCCGGGCCATGGACGAGCACCGCCTGCCCGGGGCCGTCGTCTGGGTGGAACATGGCTCCAGTCATTATTGGAAGGCTTACGGCCATCGCGCCCTCGTTCCCGCCGCGGAAACCATGACGGACGACACCATTTTCGATGTGGCTTCCCTGACCAAGGTGCTCGCCACCGCGCCCGCGGTGATGATTCTTTGGGAGCGCGGCCAGATCAAACTGGATGAGCCGGTCCACTCCTATATTCCCGAATTCTCGGGGGATGGCAAAGAGCGCGTCACCGTGCGCCAGCTTCTGACCCACACTTCGGGCTTGCCGGAGGGTATCAGCACCCATCCCCCCTGGCAGGGCGCGGAAACCGCCATTCGCATGGCTTGCGCCGCGAAACTCAAGGCCCCGCCCGGCCGGGAATTCCTCTACAGCGACGTCAATTTCATCCTGCTCGGTGAAGTCGTTGCGCGCGTTTCCCATGCGCCATTGAACGAATTTTGCGCCAGGGAAATCTACCGGCCCTTGAAGATGGCCGACACCGGTTTTCTTCCCGGCAGGGAAAAGTTCCCGCGCATCGCGCCCACTCAGATGACCGGCGGCGTGATGCTGCGAGGCGTGGTGCATGATCCTACAGCCCGTTTCATGGGTGGCGTGGCGGGCCATGCCGGCGTTTTTTCCACCGCTCCCGATCTGGCCCGTTACGCCCGTATGATGCTCAACCTTGGCGAATTGGAAGGCGCGCGCATCCTCCAGCCGGAGACGGTCAGGATGATGACCAGTGCGCAGACGCCGCCCGGCGTGAAGGCCCGGCGCGGTTTGGGCTGGGACATCGATTCCGGCTACAGTACCGCGCGCGGCGGGCATTTTCCGGTTGGCTCCTACGGCCACACCGGCTTCACGGGCGCGGCCCTCTGGATCGATCCGTTTTCCAGGACGTTCTTCATTTTTCTTTCCAACCGGGTCCACCCCGACGGCAGCGGCAACGTCCTGGAACTTTACCGCGCTGTCAGCACGCTCGCAGCCGAAGCGGTCACGGATTTCGATTTTAAATAAGAAGATGTTGCGCGGGGCGGGAGAATGTCCCAATCTTTGAATTGTGTCCGGCAACGTCAATCCAACTATGCAGGCCAATCGCCTTGCCGGCGAGAAGTCCCCTTACTTGCTCCAACACCAGCATAATCCGGTCGATTGGTATCCGTGGGGCGAGGAGGCTTTCGAGAGGGCGCGCCGGGAAAACAAGCCCGTCTTTTTGAGCATCGGTTATTCGACCTGCCACTGGTGCCATGTCATGGAGCGGGAATCGTTTGAGAACCGGCAGACGGCCGATTTCCTCAACGCCCATTTTGTCAGCATCAAGGTGGACCGGGAAGAGCGCCCGGACGTGGATAAAATATACATGACAGCAGTGCAGGCCATGGCCGGCCAGGGCGGCTGGCCGCTGAATTGCTTTTTGACGCCCGATTTGAAGCCCTTTTACGGCGGGACGTATTTTCCGCCGGAGGATCGATACGGCCAGGCCGGCTTCGGCCAGGTTTTGCGACAGATTGCCAAGCTTTGGGAAACACGCCGGGGCCAGGTGCTGGACACGGCCAGGGAATTCCACCAGAAGCTGGAAGGTTTCATGGCGCGCCAGGCGAGCGATTTGTTCCTGTCCCCCGCCTTGCTGGCCAACGCCGCCGCGGTCTTCAAGCGGGAATATGACCCCGAAAACGGCGGCTTCGGCGGCGCGCCGAAATTTCCCCGGCCCAGCCAGTCGGCCTTCCTGCTGCGTTACGCGCTGGAGGCCGGCGATCCCCTGGCCGAGAAAATGGTGCTGCACACCTGCGACCGCATGGCGGCGGGCGGCATCCATGACCAGATCGGCGGCGGTTTTTCCCGCTACGCGGTCGATGCGAAATGGCTGGTGCCGCATTTCGAGAAAATGCTCTATGACAACGCGCAGTTGGCGGTTCTTTACCTCGATGCCTTCCTCGTGGGCGGGCGGCCGGAGCACGCCGAGACGGCCCGCGACATCATCCGCTACGTTCTGCGCGACATGACCGGCCCGGAAGGCGGCTTTTATTCGGCGGAAGACGCGGACAGCGAAGGCAAGGAGGGCAAATTCTACTGTTGGACGAAGGAGGAGCTTTCCAAATTATTGACAGCCGGGGAATTCAACGTGGCGGCGCGCTATTTTGGAGTGACCACGCAGGGCAACTTTACGGACCACAGCGACCCCGAACCGCTGCCGGGTCAAAATGTCCTGAGCGTGGCCGATCCGCAATTGTCGCAGGCCGACCGGGCCGCGCTGGCGTCGGCGAAGGGGAAAATCCTCAACGCCCGCAACCAGCGGGTCCGCCCCCAACGGGACGACAAAGTGCTGGCGTCGTGGAACGGCATGATGCTGGGAGCTCTGGCCCGGGTCGGCGCCGTGCTGGGCGACGACGCCTGCCGCGCCGCGGCGGAGAAGAACCTGGCTTTTTTGCGGAACAACCTGTGGGACGCCCCGGCCAAAACGCTGTACCACCGCTGGCGGCAGGGCGGGCGCGATTCCGTCCAATTGTTGACAGCATACGCCGACCTCCTTTCGGGCACCCTCGATCTCTATGAAGCGACGCTGCAACCGGCGCACCTGGATTTTGCGCTGGCGCTGGCGGAGACGATGCTGGCCCGGTTTTATGACGCGAAGGAGGGCGGTTTCTACGACAGCGCCGCCGGGGCGAAGGATTTGATCCTGCGCGTCAAGGAAGACTATGACGGGGCGGAGCCGTCCGGCAACTCGACCGCCGTCCTGGCCCTGCTGCGGCTGGCGGCCATCACGGAGCGGAAGGAATTCAAGGAGGCGGCGGAGAAAACGTTGCGGCTTTTTGCGGCGCGCCTGCAGGAGCTGCCCCAGGCCGTGCCGCATTTGTTGATGGGACTGGACTTTCTCCTGCATGAACCGATGCGCGTGGCGGTGGCGGGCGACCCGGCCCACCCGGCGACGGCGGCCTTGCTCCATGCCATCCACGACGTCTATCAACCGAACAAAGTCGTTTTGGGCAACCGCGGGGCCGTGGGGGACTTCGTGAAGACGCTGCCGACAAAAGACGCGCCGATTGTTTATCTCTGCACCGGCACTGCCTGCCAGCCTCCGACAAGCGACGCCGAAACCATCAAGCGTCTGTTGGGGAAAACGGAGTAGATCAATTACCCTGGCACCGTTCATGCTAAAGATTGGGCATGAGACGACAACGCACGAACGGGAAGCAGATTTCTCAGAAACAGGACACTACATGCCCCAATATTGGAGGTCTGCATGAGTGAATCAAATATCATGGCCTGCATTGCCGGCGGCCTGCAATTTCTGGTGGCCGGCTACGCCCTGCGGCTCAATCGGCGCTTTGGCATCACCCGTGTGGGCTGGTCGCTCTTTTGCGCCTTCTCCCTTCTGGCCCTGCTCCAAATGGTTCAATCCGCCACGTGGTTCGATGCCAGCGCCAACAGCGCCCTCAAGGTCAGCGTGGCCTACGTCCTCCTTTCTTTCCTGCTCCTCATCGGCATGGTCCATCTCGAAGCCATGCTCAAGGAACGGCTGCGCATGGAGCGCGTCGAAAAAAAGTTGCGGGCCGAATTGGAATTGGAAGTCAAGTCTAAAACAGCGCACCTGACCCGGGCCATCGAGGAGTTGATGAAGGAGATGGAAGAAACCAAGCGCATGGGCGCCATTATCGAGACCTCTTTCTGGACCAAAGTGGGCAAGACGGCCGCCCGCCTTGCGCCGGACTGCGAGCCGGCGGCGGCAACGGCCGTGCTTCATCCAGACCAGAAGACCATCGGCGAACCGACGGTCACATGCCGCCCCGACGGGCGGGATTTCGAGGAAGGACCGGTTGTGGACGGCGTTCTGTGTGGCGAGTGGCTCACCCATCTTTAACGCCGGTTTATCGCGGCCTTCCACGGATCACCCCAACCCTTCCTCCACAAGTGTGTGGCAGCGAGGGAGATGTGCACCTCCCAGTCGTGTGCCAGACGCATTCCATCCTCGACATTTTGCGTTGCGGCGGGTATGAAAAAGCACGCCGAGATGAATTGTTCCACCTTTCTTCCAAATCTCCGATTGGGCGTCCCCGCCGGCCGTGGCGCGGTTGTCCTCGCCTGCTGGCTTCTTTTGTGCGGCGCGGCATGGGCGGCTCCTGTCACCGCCGATACGGCAACGAGCGCGGTGCAGGGCTGGTTGCACCAGGACCGCCGGCCATTGGGCGCTTCGTTGTCCGCCCGGATCAAAGGTACGGAAGTGGTCAAGGATGGCATCGGGGAGAACCTTTATTATGTGGTGCGACTGGAGCCGGCCGGCTTTGTCATCGTGTCCGCTGATGATTTGGCGGAACCGGTTGTCGCATTCTCCGCCACCGGCAGTTACGATGCTCGGGCCGAAGGCCCGCTACCTGCCCTGGTCAATCATGATCTGCCGCGGCGCATGGCGCGGGCGCGGACAGGCGCGCGGGCGGCGCGGGCGCTGAAGTCTCACAGCCAATGGCGCGTTTTCCTGGCGGGTTCACCCAGTCCGCCGCCGGATGCGGAGGAGAATGGCAACATTGTCGTGGCCTCGGAAGTTTGGGTGGCGCCGTTTGTCCAGACGCTCTGGGACCAGACCATCGATGCGGGACTGCGAGGCGCCTGCTACAACTATTTCACCCCGCCCTATGGGCCGGGCGTGGCGAGCAATTACCCGTGCGGTTGCATCGCCACGGCGCTGGCGCAGGAGCTTTATTATTTCCGATATCCGGTCTTTGGCGTGGGCACCGCCGCTTTTACGATCACGAATAATGGCGTGCCTGAGACGGTTTCAATGCTGGGCGGCAACGGCTTGGGCGGCCCGTATCAATGGAACGACATGCCGCTGTGGCCCAACCTGCCAACGACGACCCAGGCAATGGCGATTGGCTATCTGACCCGTGATACCGGGGCGGTGGTCAACATGAGCTATACGCCGACCGGCTCCGCCGCGCTGACCTATCTGGTGCAGCGGGCGCTGACCAACACCTTCATGTTTGAAAATGCGGCTTATTGTGAAAACGACGGTATCGGCATCAGCGGTGGGGACCTGGTCACGATGATGAATCCCAACCTCGACGCCCGTTTGCCCGTCATGCTGGGCATTCAGTATGACGGCGGCCATTGCGTTCTTTGCGATGGTTACGGCTACAGCTCCTCAACCCTCTTTCATCATTTGAACATGGGCTATGGCGGCGATGATGATATTTGGTATGCGCTGCCCGACATCGACACGGTCGATAACGGCGGCGATTTCACCCTGGTGGCGGCCTGCGTTTATAACATCTACACCAACGGCAGCGGCCAGATCATCAGCGGACGGGTGACCGATGCGGCTGGCGCGCCTGTGGCCGGCGCGACCGTGACGGCGGCGCGCAACGGCGGCGGCGCGTATTCGGCAACGACGGATACGAATGGCATTTACGCGCTGGCCGGCGTCCCGGCGGGATCGACCTACGCGCTGACTGTGACAAAGGCCGGCTACAACACCACCACCAACAATTATTCCACCGGCACATCCGTTGACAACGTGCTTCCCAGCGGCAATGTCTGGAGGGCGAACTTCGTTTTGTCGCCGCCACTGCTGGTCATTCCTGAAACTGGTTTTGCGGCCATCGGGCCTGCCAACGGGCCATTCAACACGATGTCCCAGCTCTACAACCTGACGAACACATCGGCATCTCCGATCAATTGGGCGCTGTTCAACACCAACAACTGGCTGAGCGTCACTTCCACCAATGGCACGGTGGCGGCGGGAGATATTGCCATCCTGACAATTTCCGTGAATTCCGCCGCCGACAGTCTGGCCGCAGGGACTTATACCGGGTCAATTTGGATCACCAACTTGAACAACGGCCTGGCATGGCAACTGCAATTTTCGCTTGTCGCGGCTACGGCGGATTATCCGATCGCTGTGACGGGTTACAACCGGGACGTGGTGGTCGAGAACACGGCGGTTGGCGGCAACACTGCCATCTACGCCGATGCTTTCGATCCCGCCTGCAGTTTTTTGAATTCCCGCGACCCGCTCTGCTTCTACGAAACAGGATTGGCACCCTATGACTATGAGGGAGGCATGAGGTATGATCTGGGGCTGCCGCAAAACGGTCTTATTACCAGTCTGGTTGATAATGCGACAACTTTTCAGCTCGCCCCGTATGACAGCGACAATGTGTTGTACCTGACTTCGGCTACGAACGCAGCCTCGCTGTCCTTCAACATGCCGATGGCCTGCGAATCGTTGAGCGTGCTGGCCGCCTCGGCCCAGGGCGGGGGCGACGGCACGTTGATCCTTCATTTTGCGGACGGCACGGTCAGCGCGGCCATCCCTTTCAACGCGGCCTATTATCTGGCAACGAATTCCCCAAGCCCGGCCGCAGCCATCACCAGTTTCGGCTTGCTGATCACGGGCCAGATCAATCAATTCAGCAGCGTCGATAACGATTATTTATTTTGGCCCGTCCTTTACCAAACAACCATCAATCTCCAATCCAACGGCTATGACACCAACCTGATCAGTTCGGTGGCGTTCACCCCGCCTGGCGGGGCCGGGGCCGGCACCATTACGGGCGTCTTTGCGCTCAGTGGGACAGAAGCGTTTTACACGGGCAAGTATAATCTCACCGTGAGCGCCTCGCCGGCGGATGGCGGAACGGTCAGCGGCGGCGGGCTTTTTGCGGCGGGCAGCTCAAATATGGTGACGGCTTCGGCCAATGGAGGTTACGAATTCATCAATTGGACGCAGGGCGGGATTGTGGTCGGCACGTCGTCAAACTGCACGATCCTACTGAACGGTGAAGAGACATTGGTGGCGAATTTTCTTCCGGCTTACACGCTGGAAGTGAGCGCCTCGCCCGCGGGCGGCGGCACGGTCAGCGGCGGCGGGACGTTCGTGCAGGGCGCTACAACGAATATCACCGCCGCGGCCAACAGCGGCTTCGAGTTCATCGGTTGGACCGGGGACGCCACGGGGACGGACAATCCGTTGACGGTCACGATGAATACGAACCTGAACATCACGGCAAACTTTGCCACCAACGCGGGGAACATCACTGTGACAGTTCTCACCAACGATTTCGGCAGGGTGTCGCCAGATTTGAACGGCAGGGATTTGATTCGGGGCAGGAATTACACGCTGACCGCGACCGCCGGAAATGGGTCGAACGTGTTTTTGAGCTGGACCGGCAGCATCACCAGCAACAAGAACCCCCTCACTTTCAAGGCGGAGTCCAACATGGTGCTGCAAGCCAATTTTATTCCGAATCCATATCGGCCGGCGACGGGGACGTACAACGGACTTTTTTTTGACACCAACAATGGCGTCCTTGAGCAAACCGCGGGAATGCTCAAGGGGCTGGTCATTGGCCGGAGCGGGACTTACAGCGGGACGCTTTTGATGGCCGGCGCAAATCTGCACATCAGCGGCAAGTTTGATCCGACGGGCTGGGCAACCAATCACATTTCACGCGCGGCCATCCCGGAAGGCCCTCTGACGATGACGCTAACATTGAACGAGACGCTTCCGCAAGTGACCGGCACAATCTCGGGAACCAATAACGGGGTTCCGTGGATGGCCAGCCTGATCGCCGACCAGGCCGGCGGCGCCGCAGCTTCGGCTGAGTACACCCTGCTGCTCGAGCCTGCGCTTGACGGCACCCCCACCAATTCGCCGGGCGGCTATGGCTATGTGTTGATCACCAATCGCGCGGGGGTGGCGGGTATTGCCGGCTCGCTGGCTGACGGCACGGCTATGAGTCAATCAGTCCCCGTTTCTGAGGACGGCAGCGTTCCTGTCTATGCCAGTCTCTACGGCGGCCAAGGCTTGCTGATGGGCTGGATCAACCTGAGCAACATGGCCGATGCGAGCCTGACCTGGGTTCATCCGGGAAGGCTCTCGGGAATATACACGAACGAATTCATCAACGTTCCTCAACTTCTCCTTTCGCCATGGACCAATGCCGCGGGGAGCTTTGAAGGGCTGACCAATCTTTCGATACTTGACACGATAAACGGGGGCGAAGTCCTGACCAATTTCGCCGCGAGCATTTCCCCGTCGGGCAAAGTGAGCGGGCGGGCGTTGAGCGGCTCCATTGTGCCGAGGACCGGGCAGTTTACGTTGACGATCGGCAGCGGGGCGGGCCGGGTGACTGGACGCGGGGCGATATTGCTGAATGCGGGTTATGGGGGCGGATATTTCCTGAACAAATCCTGGGCCGGAGCGATCCAACTGGGGCCGTGAGGGCACATCCGTTAGGCCAGATTCCCCTTGCGCCACAATTCAAAATAAAACAGCGCAGCGATGACGACGCCGTGGCGGATTTTGCCGGATGCCACCAAGCCGGACACCTCGTCCATGGGAACCAGCTTGGTCGATAAATCCTCGGACTGGTCGAATTGGGTCGCGGCGACGACGCGGCAATTCTCCACCAGGACGGTGAAGCAGGTGTTGCTCAGGATGGCGGGGTTGGGAAAGATTTGTCCGATGATGCGCGGCTTTTCCCCTTCGCAGCCGGTTTCCTCCCGCAACTCCCGCACGGCGGCGGCCTCGGGCGACTTGTCCGCCGCGTCAATCATGCCGCCGGGAATCTCCAGTTCGACGGTGTCGGAGCCGGGGCGATATTGCTCGACGAGGACCATTTCACGGCCGGGAGTGAGGGCGATGACATTGACCCAATTAACAGAGTCAATTATAAAAAAATCATGGGGTAACCCGGTGCGCGGCGAGCGGCGCGTGTCGGAGCGAATGGAGAAGACTCGAAAGTCGCCCAAAAGCTTGGAGGAAATCTTGGGCCAGGGCTGGATCACTCCGCTTTCCGATCCGCCGGCACGATTTTGATGCTCTCGACCGCCACGCGCGACGCCGGCCGGCTTTTCTCGCCGCCGCCGCCCTGGGTGGTGGGGGTGTCGCCCAGCTTGCCGAGGACATCGTCGCCCTGGATGAGCTTGCCAAAAGCGGTGTACTGGCGGTCCAAAAAGCGGGCGTCGGCCAGACAGATGAAGAACTGGCTGCCGGCGGAGTCGGGATCTTGGGAGCGGGCCATGGAAATGACGCCGCGCACATGGGGCTTGTCGCTGAACTCGGCTTTGATCTTGTAACCGGGGTCGCCGGTGCCCCACCGGCCCTCGGCGGCGGGGTTTTTGGTCAGCGGATCGCCGCCCTGGACCATGAAGCCCTTGACGATGCGATGAAAACAAGTGCCGCCGTAAAAGCCTTTGCGGGCCAGGGCCTTGAAATTCTCGACGGTCTTCGGAGCGACGTCGGGCCAGAATTCGACGGTCATTTCACCGTGGCTGGTTTTGATAATGGCGACTTCGTTGGTGTCCATAATATCTATTTGATGGAATCGGCCGGGACAATTTTGATGCTGATGATGCCCATGCGGGTGTCGGGACGGTCCGGGTAATGGGTCGGGGCGGTGGCGATTTTTTCCAGAACGTCATCGCCTTTGATCAAGTGGCCGAAGGTGGTGTATTGGTGGTCCAATTGCGTCGGGCTGCCATGACATATAAAGAACTGGCTGCCGGCGGAATTGGGGTCCGAGGCGCGCGCCATGGAAATCACACCGCGCACGTGCGAATGATCATTGAATTCAGCGTCAATTTTGTAGCCCGGATCGCCCGTGCCCCAGCGCGCTTCGGCGGAAGGGTCTTTGGTCAACGGATCGCCGCCCTGGATCATAAAATCCTTGATGACTCGATGAAAACACGTGCCGTCATAAAACCCGGATTTGGCCAGCTTCTTGAAATTCGCGATTGTCTTGGGCGCGGCGTCAGTCCAAAAGGAGATGACCATGTCGCCCTCGGTGGTTTTAATCACGGCCACTTCATTGGTGTCCGCGGCGGGTTTGGCGGCGGCGGGCGCGTTGGTTGGCGTATCGGATGCCTGGACGCCGCAGCTTGCCAGCAGCAACGTCAGGAGCGGCAAATAATATTTAAGATGTTTCATAGCAGGGCAAAATAACGAAAGAATTTGCAAGCGCAAGGGGCAAATGACACAATCGGTCGGAGGTCTATGAAACGCATTAACCAATCCGCTTATCGAATCTTTTTCTGCCTGGCGCTCCTGGCTTTTGGCGGCACGCTTGGCGCGCAGCCGCTGCCCACGATCAAGTTGCGCCCGGTCTTTCCCGCGCTGGTCATGGACCGTCTGGTTTGGATGTCGGAAGCGCCGGACGCCTCGGGCCGGTTCTTTATCGTGGCGCAGGAGGGCCGGATTGTTGTTGCGTGGAAGGGAACGGACGGCGCTCAGAGCAACGAATTCCTGAACATTGTCGATCGCGAACCGTCCTCGGCCTATGAGGAAGGGCTGCTCAGCATCGCCTTTCATCCCGGTTTCAAAAGCAACGGCCTTTGTTACATTTATTACAGCCAGGCAAACACCAATTACAGCCAGACTAACGCGAACAGTATCCAACGTCGGTTTTTCCCGCGCCGCAGCGTAATCAGCGAGTTGAAAGTCTCGGCTGACGACACCAATCGCGCCGACATGAAATCCGAGCGCATCCTCCTGGAAGTCCCGCAGCCGTTTGCCAACCACAAGGGCGGGCAACTGACCTTTGGGCCGGACGGTTATTTGTATCTCGGCCTGGGGGACGGGGGCTTGGGAGGCGATCCATTCAACAACGCCCAAAACAGCGCCACACTGCTGGGCAAAATGCTGCGCATTGACGTCAATTCCCGCACCAGCATCCAACGGGGCAAGGACACGGTGACGCTGCCCTACGGGATTCCGTCCGACAACCCGTTCGTCGGCGAACCGGATCTGACCGGGTGGGGCGCGCGGCGGGAGGTTTATGCATGGGGCTTGCGCAATCCGTGGCGCTACAGTTTTGACCGTCAGACCGGCCAACTATGGGTTGGAGACGTGGGCCAGGACTTATGGGAAGAGGTTGACCTCGTCGTCAAAGGGGGCAACTACGGCTGGAACGTCCGCGAAGGCTTCCACCATTACAAACCGGGGCCGCCGGGCGCGCAATACATCGATCCGGTCATTGAATACCCGCACAATCCGGCGCTGTTGAAGGAATCCAAGTTTCCCCGGCACGGCATTGGCGCCTGCGTCATCGGCGGCTACGTTTATCGGGGCGCGAAACACCCGGCGCTGCAAGGCATCTATCTTTACGCGGACTACGCTCTGGGGACGATTTTTGGGCTGCGATACAACGAGGGCAAAGTCACTGAGTACGGCACACTTTTGGAACAGCCGAAAAACATCACCAGTTTTGCGGAGGACGCCGATGGCGAACTCTATGTCCTGACCTACGACGGCCACGTTTTTGCGATCACCGTGCCCGGCTGAGAAACAAACGGATTTGGAGGATAGCCTGTTGCCGCCAGACGCGCCGCCCCTGTCACAGCCCGCCTCCTTGCTCGAAACCATCCAGCATGGTCATAAAACAACATTAATTCTGCCGTTGGCGCATCGGGCCAAATTACCTACTTTATTGCTGTAGAACAACTTATGACTGGCGCGCACCGGCGGCATGGATTTTGCATACAGTCCGGCGATGCAGCGTATGCTGAGGTTGTTTGGGTTGTTGATTCTGCCAACGCAGGGAGTCTCTGCGTTGGCAGAACTTCCCCCGCAGGTCCCGCTCAAACCGGGCGCGGCACTGAGCCGGGTTGTGGTTGACAGCGCGCGCGGCGGCCAGCCGTTGCATTTCATTACCTGTGGGTTTGATACCCCGAGCTTTCCTTCGGCTTTATGGGGCGGTGAGAATGAGGGACGGAAAGCCGCTACATCCACAAGCAGCCCAAAGGGCAAATGGGCTTCGGATCCTGAAACGCTCGAATGCCTCGCAGCTTGCTGCGAGGATTATTGACTTGCGGCGGCAGCTTGACGCCGGCAGGTGTAAGGCCCAGCTTGCAGGGATGAAGGCGATTCGCGTCCACCAATTCGGCGGCCCGGAAGTTTTGCGATGGGAGGAGGTTCCCGATCTGAAACCAAGCCGGTCCCAGGTCCTTATTCGAACACGCGCCGTCGGCGTCAACCCCGTCGAAACTTATCTGCGCGCGGGCGCGAATCCGAAGCTGGGTCTGCCTTACACCCCTGGCACTGATGCGGCGGGGGAAGTCGTGGCGTGCGGCGACGCGGCGCGCGATTTCCAAGCGGGCGCGCGCGTCTATACCAGCGGCACCGTATTGGGCGCTTATGCGGAAATGATTCTGTGCGAGGCGGCCGACGTTCATGCCTTGCCGGAGAAGTTGTCGTTCGCGCAGGGTGCGGCGGTCAACATCCCTTTCGCCACCGCTTGGCGCGCCTTCTTTCAGCGGGGCCGCGTCGCGCCCGGCGAAATAGTGCTGGTGCATGGCGGCTCGGGCGGAGTCGGCACGGCGGCGATTCAACTGGCGCGGAACGCCGGCCTGAAGATCATCGCCACAGCGGGCACGCCGAAAGGCTTGGAATTGCTGCGCCAACTCGGCGCTCACCATGTGCTCAATCATCGCGAGCCTGGCTATTTATCGGAAATCATGCCCATCACGGAAGGCCGCGGCGTCGATATGATTTTAGAGCTGCTGGCCAACGTCAATCTGGGCAGGGACCTGGGCATTTTGGCCATGCACGGACGTGTCGTGGTCGTTGGCAGCCGGGGCAGGGTGGAAGTGGACGCCCGCGACGCGATGATCCGCGATGCGGATATTCGCGGCCTGCTTCTTTTCAATGCCACGGCCGGCGAAAAGGCGTCCATCCACGCAGCGTTGGGAGCCGGCCTTGCCAATGGCACCCTCGCGCCGGTGATAGGCGCGGAACTGCCCCTGGCCCAAGCCGCGCTCGCCCACGAGCAGATCATGGCCCCCGGCGCGCACGGAAAAATCATCCTGCTGCCATAGTTTCCACGAGGCCACACGGGGCTTTCTTAATACCCAATAAATCCTCCAGCTCTGCTGGAGAGACTCCCAGAGTTTGACAGCTCCGGGAGTCATGGGGAGCCTCCTGTTCGTGAACCGCTCAAAGTTTACGAAAGGAGACAATAATGCAGAC